>JAWLEC010000104.1:0-11448 GCA_041686315.1 Ilumatobacteraceae bacterium | reverse complement strand
CCGCCCTTCGAACCGAAGCAGCGGGTGCAGCTCGACGACGGTCGGTTCGTGTGCGGCGACCATCGCGACACCGCGTCGATCCAGGGGGCGATGTACTCGGGTCGCCGCTGCGGCGAGGCGGTCGCCGCCCACATGGGCCACACTGTCGGGCATGGCTGACGACGACGCACCCACCGCCCCCACCGACACACCACCCGAGCGGGTCGTCCGGGCGATCCGGTTCGTGCCGGCCGAGCCCCAGGCGATCTTCGATCTGCTCGCCGAGCCGTCGAAGCACTCGCTGATCGACGGGTCGGGTTCGGTGAAGGGAGCCCTCGACTCGGCGCCCGAGCGTCTCGAGCTGGGGTCGAAGTTCGGCATGTCGATGAAGATGGGCGTGCCGTACCGGATGACCAACGAGGTGGTGGAGTTCGACGAGCCGTCGCTGATCGGTTGGCGCCACGCCGGCGGCCACATCTGGCGCTACCGGATCCGTCCCGTCGACGGCGGCAGTGAGGTGACCGAGGAGTTCGACTGGCGGCCGGCGAGGTCGGCGCTGTTCCTGAAGGCCACGGGCGCCGTGAAGAAGAACGCCAAGTCCATGGAGGCCACACTCGACCGGCTGGCCGCCCACTTCGCCTCCTGAACGCCACGACCTGACGGACGCACCCGCCGACCGGGGCTTTTGACCCTCACAACAATTGCAGGGTGGGAGTACCATCGAGCCATGGACACCAACTGGCTCTCTCCCCGCGAGATGGAGGCCTGGCGGACCTACATCGAGACCTACAGCGACCTGATCAACGCGCTCGAGCACGATCTGGCCGAGCAGGGCATGACCCTCGGCGACTATCAGGTGCTCGTGTACCTGTCCGAGGCCGAGGGCCGCGCCATGCGGATGTGCGACCTCGCCGACATGTTGCAGCTCTCCCCCAGCGGCCTCACCCGGCGGCTCGACGGCCTCGTGAAGGCGGGTCTGGTGGTCCGCGAAGGCTCCACCGAGGACCGGCGCGTGATGATGGCGAAGCTCACCGACGACGGCCTGGCCGAACTCCAGCGCACCGCACCTCACCACGTGGCGAGCGTGCGCCGGCACATCTTCGACCATCTCGACGACGTCCAGGTCGACGCCATGGCGTCGATCTTCCGGTCGATCGGCAAGGGTCTGGCAGCGTGACGGCAACCGCCGTCGCCCTGCCCGTCGGATTCCGCAGCCACGTCGCCAACATCGGCATCAAGGACGACACGCCCGACTTCGTGATCGTCACCACCGAGCGCGCCGTGCCCACGGCCGCGGTCTTCACCCGCAGCCGCTTCGCCGGGCCCAGCGTCACGCTGAGCCGGACGCAGGTGGCCGACGGCCTGGCCGCCGCGGTGGTGGTGATCTCCAAGAACGCCAACGTCGCCACGGGTCCGCAGGGCCACGAGGACGCGATCGAGGTGGTGCGCGCCACGGCAGAGCGGCTGGGCTGTGACGCCTCGGAGGTGGTGATCGCCTCCACCGGTGTGATCGGGCGGCCCTATCCGATGGATCGGGTCCGGGCGGGCATCGCCGCACTGCCCGACCGGCTGTCGTCGACCGACGCCGTCGGGCCGGCGACGGGGATGATGACCACCGACACCGTGCCCAAGCTCGCCGAGGCCACGGTGGCCGGCAGCACGGCCCGGGTGGTCGGCATGGCCAAGGGCGTCGGCATGATCGAGCCCGACATGGCGACGCACATCTCGCTGCTGTTCACCGACGCCGAGGTGGCGGCCGCCGATCTGGATGCGACGTTCCGGCGCGTGGTGGACCGCACGTTCAACTGCGTGAGCATCGACACCGACACCTCCACCAGCGACACGTCGGTGGCGATGGCCTCGGGAGCAGCCGGACCGGTGGATCCCGACGCCTTCGAGCAGGCGCTGTACGACGTGGCGGTCGATCTCACCAGGCAGATCGCCCGTGACGGCGAAGGCGCCCACTCGCTGATCGAGGTGCACGTCGACCGGGCCGCCGACGGCGCCCAGGCCAAGCGCGTGGCCAAGGCGATCGTCAACTCTCCGCTCGTGAAGACGGCGGTGCACGGCGGCGACCCCAACTGGGGCCGGGTCGCGATGGCGATCGGCAAGTGCAGCGACGACACCGACATCGACCAGGACGCCGCGGTGATCCGCTTCGGCGACACCGAGGTGTATCCGCGGTTGCTCGACGACGATGCGCTCGCCGCCCTGTCGAACTACATGCGCAGCCCCGACGTGCGCATCCACGTGAGCCTGGCCACCGGCGCCGCCGAGGCCACGGTGTGGGGCTGCGATCTCAGCGACACCTACGTCCGCTTCAACGCCGACTACACGACGTGACGATCGTCGGCCGGCGGCCGCCGCAGCATGCGACCTCGTCGCCTCCGAGTTCGCGAAGGATCAGTTCGTCGAGCGGAGATCGACCCAGCGCCACGGCACATCGTCGATGAGGAGTTCGGGGTCGCCGGTCCAGAGGTCGGCGTCTTCGGCGACCGCGAGCGCAGCACCGAACGCATCGACGAACGCCATCGGGTGATCCGCCTTGATACGCGCCGCTCGGAGAACGAGCGGCGCGTCGGGGAGCTGTGGGTCGACGACGTCGCGCAGGTCTCGAACCGTCTCGATGGCAGCCGCCTCGCCATGGGCACGCCGCAGCACGTAGTGCACCTCGCCGAGGTTGATCCACGACATGAGCGGACGCTCGGCGTCGAGCAGTTTCGCGATGCGCTCCGCCGCGGGCTCGGCCCCTTCCAGGTACCGCAGGACGGCCCACGAGTCGAGGACGACGGTCACGTCTCGTCTTCGCTTCGTCGGTCGACGGCGCGCTCGCGTGCCAACTCTGCGACGAGATCGGAGCCGGAGAACCGGCCCTTCAACGGCCGACGGAGGCTCGTCGGCCGCACGGCGACGTGATCGTCGTCGAGCCAGAAGCTCACCTCGTCGCCCGGCTCGATGCCCAGCTCGTCACGAAGCTCCTTCGGGATGACGACCTGCCCCTTCGGTCCGACCCGGTGTGTCATACCGTGAAGTATGACCCACCACCGTCACTGTCGTAGCTGCTGCGGAAGCCACTCCGACCGAGCGGCCCACCACCGAGCATCTTCTCGGTTCTCCGAAGGGGCGATGATCGTTCGAGCGCAAGGCGCGAGGCGACGACGCTGCTCCGACCGAGCGGACCACCACCGGGCATCCCTGGTTCTCCGAAGGGGCGATGATCGTTCGAGCGCCAGGCGCGAGGCGACGACGCTGCCTCAGGGCAGCGAGGAGCTCTCGCAACGCCGCGATCGGGCGATCAGCGTCACTTCGGGGGCATGCGGATGCCGCCGTCGACACGAATGGTCTCGGCGTTCATGTAGCTGTTCGTCACGCACTCCATCACCATCGATGCGAGCTGCTCGGGGTCACCCAGGCGCTTGGGGAACAGCACGCCCTTCTGCAGGTTCTCCTTGAACGCCTCGCTGGCGTCGCCCTCGCCGTAGATCGGCGTGTCGATGAGGCCCGGCGCCACGGTGTTGACGCGGATGCCGACCGCCGAGAGGTCGCGGGCGACCGGCAGGGTCATGCCGACGACGCCGCCCTTGGAGGCGGAGTAGCTGGCCTGGCCGATCTGGCCGTCGAAAGCGGCGACGGAGGCGATGTTGACGATCGCTCCACGCTCGCCGAACTCGAGCGGTTCGGCGGTGCTCATGGCGGTGGCGGCGACGCGGATGCAGTCGAAGGTGCCGATCAGGTTGATCGCGACGACCTTCTTGAACGCATCGAGGTTGGCGGCCGACTCGAGCGTGCCGTCCTTGCCCACGGTGCGCTGCGCCCAGCCGATGCCGGCGGAGTTCACGAGCACGCGGACGGGGCCCATCGACTTGGCCATCTCGACGGCGTTGACGATGTCGTCGGTGTCGGTGACGTCGACCTTGCAGAACGCCCCGCCGATCTCGTCGGCCAGGGCGTTGCCCTTGTCCTCCTGCAGGTCGGCGATGACGACCTTGGCTCCCTTGGCGGCGAGCATGCGGGCCGCTGCGGCCCCGATACCCGACGCGCCGCCCGTGACGATTGCGCTTGCTCCGGAAATGTCCATGACGCGGAAACCTATTCGCGCCGCTCCCTCCCGGAGGAATCCAGCAGGCCATCGGGATGCCACTCGGACGACGTCCACCGCGCGTCGACGCGCGCGGCGCGATGCGGCGTCTGCGGTCGGGTCAGCGAGGCGCCGGGCCGAGGGCGATGCGGGTGTCGATGAACCGCTCCGGCGTGGCGCCGACGAACCCGGGAGACGCTCCACCACTGAACCATCCGGCCACGTCGACGACGACGTGGGTGCTGGCGTGGGTGTAGATGCACACCGACCCGTCGTCGCCGATCGGGGCGACGACGCCGTTGGCGATGCGCTTGCCGGGTGTGAAGTTGATGTTCGACGCCGTGGGTCGAGCCGAGCCGCACGGCCAGACCGTGGCGTAGCCCCGACCGAAGGGATCGACGATCGTGAGGTTGAGCGCCACCGCCGTGGCGTCGGACGGGATCACGGTGTCGGTGCCGCCCACGCTCACGGTCTGCCCGCGGACGGGCATCGTGATCGGCGACGACGGTGTGATGCGGCCGAGCCGACCGCCCGTGCCGTCGCGCGAGTCGATGAACCGTTCGGGGGTGACGCCGCTGAACCCGGCCGTACCGAACCAGCCGGCCAGGTCGACCACCACGTGGGTGGGTACGTGGGCGTACACGCACACGTCGCCGCCGGCGCCGACGGGGGCGATCACGCCGTTGGCGATCCGCGCCCCGCGGGGGAAGTTGAGGTTCGACGCCACCGGTCGCCGTACGTCGCACGGCCACACGGTGAGGTAGCCCTGGGCGATCGGGTCGACGGCGGTGACGTTGAAGGCCGCCGCACCGACCACGTCGGGCACCGTGGCGGCCGACCCGTTGGGCAGGGTCACCTTGCGTCCGGCGACGGGGATGCGGAGTGGGGTGTCGGGGGTGACGAGGCGGGTGGGTGCGCCGATGCCCTTGCGGCTGTCGACCACGCGCAACGGGGTGACGCCCACGAACGACGCATCACCCGCTCCACCGGGGAACCAGCCGGCGACGTCGACGACCACGTCGGTGCCGGCGTGGGCGTAGATGCACACCTTGCCGCCGGCGCCGACCGGCGCCACGACGTTGTTGGCGATCCGCGAGCCGCGCAGGAAGTTCACGTTCGACGCCACGGGCCGGGGCACTCCGCACGGCCACACGGTCATGTAGCCGCGGGCGACGGGGTCGACGACGGTGAGGTTGAGCGCCACGGCAGTCGCCGACGCCGGGACGCTGAGCTGCTGCCCGTTCGCCGCCTGCAGTCGCTGGCCGGCCACCGGCAGTTCGATGATCTTCGGCGGGGCCAGGAAGTGGTCGGGAGCGATGGGGGCGGGTGTGATGGTGTCGACGTCCAGCATCTGCTGGCGCAGCCAGAGCGAGAACTGGGCTTCACCTGTGGTGGTGAGGTGGACGCGGTCGTCTCTGAACCAGCGTGGACGCTCAGGTCCACGGCTCGCGGCGTCCCAGTCGAGCACCGTGAGGTTCGACCACCTGCTGGTCGCCGCCTGCAGTGCTGCGTTGGCCGGCCCATAGAAGGACCGCCCGCCCACCTTGCGGATGTCGGCCATGTTCACCCACGCCACCCTGGCCACGCCGCGTGCGCGGAGTGCACTCATCATGGCGTCGATGTCGGAGGCGAAGTTCGCCGGGTCGTCGTTGTAGCCGAGTTCGACCACCACGAGGTCGAGGCCGGTCGGGAGCGCGTTGGCGACTTCGACACCGCTGGTGCCGGGGCAGCTGGTGCGGGTGGTGCAGCGGCTGTCGACGGCGTCGAACGTGATGGACCCGAACGTGCCGTCGGTGAGACTGCGGAGTTCGGACGTGCCGGCCCGGGTGACCCCCCGGCCGACCGAGTCACCGATGAAGGCGACCTTCCCGCTGGTGGTGTCCTCGGTGATCACGCGCACGGTGAATCCCGGCGACGGCAGGCCGAACGCCCGGCGGAACGTCCAGGCGTCGATGCGCTCCGAGCCGTTGAGGAGGACGTCGTTGAACCAGATGCCGTCGTATTTCCGGCGGTCGAAAGCATCACCTGTGGGCGCAAGAGATTCAACCATCTCGGCCGAAGTGATCCGGTTCAGGTCGTATTCGGTCAGTGTGTCGTATTCGGTCAGTGTTTCGACCAGTGTCTCGGCATCGATCACGCGAGTCCACTTGTGGTTGGGGTTGTTGGGCGTGGCGTCGCCGATGTCGTCCACCGGCGGGAAGGCCCCGCCGGCGGTGCGTGGCCCGTTGGAGGCGGAGAACTCGGTCGACACGATCTTGCCGTCGGGCCACGTGCGCACCTTGCCGGCGGTGGCCTCGATCGCGGCGTCGGTGCGTGCGTCCTCCACGAGTCGGGGGACGCCGAGCGGCGACGAGCGGGTCGCCGCACCGCCGTACACCTGGCAGGACTGCGAGTCGCACGTGCTGGCGTAGCCGTACCGCTGTTGCTGGAGCCCGTAGGAACGGGCGGCCACGGCCTGCGCTCGAACGGCGTTGGCGCCCTTGCCCCCACCGGCGTCGGCCCAACTGGCCGAGATCTCCCTGGGCACGACGCCGCGGAGGTAGTCCTCGGTCTTGACATCGTTGACCACCCGGTTGCCGTCGCTCTCGCTGCGGAACTCGACCTTGCCGCGGTAGTGGGTGAGCCCACCCACCGGGTTGCAGACGGCCAGCACACTCGTCGGTGAGGCTCCGGAGTTCTCACTGTTCGAGTTGGTGAACTTGATCGGCCCGGTGACCGGCCGACCCACCTTGGTCCAGTCGGCGCCGGCGCCGCTGCTCTCGATCTGCTGGCGTGCTCGGCTCGCGTCCTGGTCGTTCCACACGCCGTCGGGGGGCAACCCCTGGCCCTCCTGCCAGGTCTTGAGGACGCCGAGGGTGATCGGTCCGAAGTCGCCGTCGACGGCAAGGGTGGACCCGACGAAGGCGTTGAGGAACGTCTGGATCTCCCGAACGGCCGTGGAGTCGGACGAGTCCTGTGCGACGTCGCCGTCGGGCACGGAGAGCGACGTGGGGCAGGCGGCGCTCGTGGACGTGTACATCTGGAACTCGTTGCGCCCCACCTCCTGCGCATAGAGCGACCGAGCCGTCTGGCCGCCACCGCTCACGTTGCCCACGCCGGCGGTGACCCCGACGGTGCCGGCGCCGTCGAAGGCGAGCAGCCGTACCCGGATCCGGGCCTGGGCATTCGGCGCGTCGGCGAGTTCCGTGCCGCCGTAGTAGTGGTTCAGGATCCGCTTCCAGTCCCAGCCGTGGTCGACGGCGTAGCCGTAGGCGCCCCACTGGCTCATGCCGCGTCCGTGGCCGAGCCCGGTGCCCTCCACCACCACGGCGATCACGTCGCTGGGGGCGGCCGACGCCGAGGGACTGGTGCCCACGACGGGTGTCAGCGTGAGCCCGAGCGCCGCGACGACGAGCAGGACGAGGCGGCGCATGTAACCGGATCGTAATGTACCCGCGCGTGGCCGTGCCATCACGCTGCGTCGTTTTTCCACACGGGTTTCTTCGTCACGACCGACGACGATCTTGACGAATTCCGGACGATTCGCCGTTCTGGCGGGCCGACGTCGGCAGCGGGCCGAAACGGCCGGTCAGCGTGGCGGGATCGCGGCGACGGCGAGCTGGTCGACGAAGTCGTTCATCGGGTCACCGCTGTGCCCCTTCACCCAGCGGAACGTGACGTCGCCGACACGCACCAGCTCGATCAGCGGCTTCCACAGGTCGACGTTGGCCACGGGCTGCTTCTTCGAGTTGGTCCAGCCGTTGCGCTGCCACTTCACCCACCACTGGTCACGGAAACAGTTCACGACGTAGGTCGAGTCGGACACGATCTCGATGGGGACGGGCGGCGCGGTGCCGGTCGTGCCGGCGGCGAGCGGCGCATGGGCACGGAGTGCGTCGAGCACGGCGTAGATCTCCATGCGTTGGTTGGTGGTGGCGGCCTCGCCTCCGGACGCACTCGGTTCGCCGTCGGGTGCGACTGCCCACGCCCACCCGCCCGGACCCGGGTTGCCGCTGCAGGCGCCGTCGGTGTAGATCTCGATCCGGGATCCGGCCGAACCGGTGGAGGACGTCACAGCGCTCATCGTCGCTCACCCTACGGCTCCACCCTCGCTCCACTCCCCGGCCGGTTTCGGATTCGATTCGGGGGGCTCCGGTGCGTACCCATCGGTAACACTGCGAGAATGGATGGATGATCTTCGACGGCCACGTGCAGCAGCTGCCCGACATCGACCCGCTCGAGACCCGGGAATGGTTGGACAGCCTCGACGCAGTCGTCGACACGCACGGCAAGACGAGGGCGCGCTACCTGCTCACCCGCCTGATGCAGCGTGCCACCGAGAGCCAGGTGTCGTTCCCGGCCACGGTGTCGACCCCGTACGTCAACACGATCCCGCGCGAGCAGGAGCCGTGGTTCCCCGGTGACGAGCACATCGAGCGCCGCATCCGGGCGTTCATCCGTTGGAACGCGGCCACGATGGTGGTGCGCGCCAACAAGGCCGCCGACGGCATCGGCGGGCACCTGTCCACCTTCGCCAGCTCGGCGTCGCTGTACGAGATCGGCTTCAACCACTTCTTCCGCGGCAAGGACGACGGCACGCCGGGCGACCACGTCTACTTCCAGGGCCACGCCGCGCCGGGCATCTACGCCCGCGCCTTCCTCGAGGGACGGCTGGCCGAGGAGGACCTCGACCACTTCCGCCGCGAGATCGGCCGGCCGGGGCGCGGCCTGTCGTCGTACCCGCACCCCCGTCTGATGCCCGACTTCTGGGAGTTCCCCACGGTGTCGATGGGCCTCGGCCCCATCACCGCGCTGTACCACGCCCGGTTCAACCGGTACCTCCAGAACCGTCACATCGACGACACCAGCGGCAGCCGCGTGTGGGCCTTCCTGGGCGACGGCGAGGTCGACGAGCCCGAGACCCTCGGCGCCATCTCGCTGGCGTCACGCGAGCAGCTCGACAACCTGGTGTTCGTCATCAACTGCAACCTGCAGCGCCTCGACGGCCCGGTGCGCGGCAACGGCAAGGTCATCCAGGAACTGGAGGCCACGTTCCGCGGTGCCGGCTGGAACGTCATCAAGGTGATCTGGGGTTCGAAGTGGGACGACCTCCTCGCCCAGGACAAGGACGGGGTGCTGCTCAACCAGATGAACGAGACCGTCGACGGCGAGTTCCAGCGCTACGCGGTGGAGAGCGGCGACTACATCCGCGACAACTTCTTCGGCCCCGATCCGCGGCTGCGCCAGATGGTGTCGCACCTGGCCGACGACGAGCTGCGCAACCTGCCCCGCGGTGGCCACGACTACCGCAAGCTGTACGCCGCCTACAAGGCCGCCACCGAGAACCTGGGGTCGGGTCGACCCACGGTGATCCTGTGCAAGACGGTGAAGGGCTGGACGCTCGGCCCCGGATTCGAGGGCCGCAACGCCACGCACCAGATCAAGAAGATGACCAAGGATCAGCTGCTCGAGCTGCGTGACCGGCTGCATCTGCACGACGAGATCCCCGAGGACACGATCGACGACAAGCACCCGCCGTACTTCCGCCCGGCGAAGGACTCGATCGAGTACCAGTACATGATGGAGCGCCGCAAGGCACTCGACGGGTCGCTGCCCAAGCGCACCACGGTGGCCCGCCGGCCGCTGGAGCTGCCGGGCGACGCCCCGTTCGCGGAGATGCGCTCGGGGTCGAACGGGCAGGAGGTGTCGACCACGATGGCGTTCACCCGTCTGCTGCGTGGCCTCGCCCGTGACGAGCACATGGGCCCGCGGGTCGTGCCGATCATCCCCGACGAGGCGCGCACGTTCGGCATGGACGCCCTGTTCCGCGAGCTCAACATCTACGCGTCGCAGGGCCAGAAGTACGAGCCGGTCGACCACGACCTGCTGCTGTCGTACTCCGAGTCGGCGAAGGGCCAGATCCTCGAGGAGGGCATCACCGAGGCCGGTTCGCTGTCGAGCTTCATCGCCGCCGGCACCGCCTACGCCACCCGTGGTGTGCCGATGGTGCCGTTCCTCACCTTCTATTCGATGTTCGGGTTCCAGCGGGTGGGTGACCTCATCTGGCAGGCCGCCGACATGCGCACGCGCGGCTTCCTGATGGCCGCCACGGCCGGGCGCACCACGCTGCTCGGCGAGGGTCTGCAGCACCAGGACGGCCACAGCCTGGTGCTGGCGTCGACGGTGCCGGCTGTGCAGGCCTACGACCCGGCGTTCGCCTACGAGATCGGGGCCATCGTGCAGGCGGGTCTCACCCGGATGTACGGCGGCGGCCCGCCCGAGGAGACCGACGTCTTCTACTACATCACCCTCTACAACGAGAACTACGAGATGCCGGCGCTGCCCGACCGTCCGGGGCTCGCCGAGGCGATCGTGGAGGGCCTGTACAAGTACGCCGACGCTCCCGAGGGTCCGTCGATCCCGGCCACGATCCTGTTCTCCGGCACGGCACACACCGCGGCACGTGAGGCGGCCGCCGATCTGGCCGAGCACTACGACGTGGCCGCCGAGTTGTGGTCGGCGACGTCGTACAAGGCGTTGCGTGAAGAGGCGCTGTCGGCCGAGCGTTGGAACCGGCTGCATCCGTCGCAGGAGACGAGGGTGCCGCGCGTGGCGCAGATCCTGGCCGATTCGCAGGGCCCGATCACGGCCGTGTCGGACTTCATGGCGCTCGTGCCCGAGCAGGTGCAGCGCTTCCTGCCGGGTCGTACGTTCGTGCCGCTCGGCACCGACGGCATGGGTCGCTCCGACACCCGTGAGGCGCTGCGCCGGTTCTTCGAGGTCGACACCGGCCACGTGGTGGTCGGTGTGCTGTCGGGTCTGCTCGCCGAGGGCAAAGTGGACGCGACGACGGTGCAGGACGCCATCGCCCGCTACGACATCGACCCCGACGCCGTCGACCCGTTCCTCGTGTGATGTTGCATCCGGTGTCTGACACCGGATGCAACGTCTCGGTAGGTTGATCGCATGACCGGGACGCTGTACATCACGGGTGACGCGAAGGCCGACGAGCTGCTCAACAGCAACGCCAACGCGCTGTTGATCGGCATGCTGCTCGACCAGCAGGTGCCGATGGAGTGGGCGTTCTCCGGGCCGGCCACCCTGAAGCAGCGGCTCGGCCACCTCGATCCGAAGAAGATCGCGGCGATGGACGTCGACGACTTCGTGGCGGTGTGTTGCGAGAAGCCGGCGATCCACCGCTTCCCCGGGTCGATGGGCAAGCGGATCCACGCCGTGTGCGAGGCGCTCGTGGAGGACTACAAGGGCAACGCCGCCAACATCTGGAACGGCGTCGACGCCGCCGCCGAGATCTACCGACGGCTGCGGGCGCTGCCCGGCTACGGCGACGAGAAGTCGAAGATCTTCGTGGCGCTGCTCGGCAAGACCCAGGGGGTCACCCCCGACGGCTGGCG
>JAWLEC010000103.1:0-11547 GCA_041686315.1 Ilumatobacteraceae bacterium | reverse complement strand
CTGCGCCCCGAGCTGCCGACCAGACGGCGTCGAGGCCCGGCGCCCCCGGCCCGCCGGGGTTCACCACGAGGACGCCGCGCCGGCCGCCCGTGGCCGGGTGGCGTGTGACGGCCAGCTGCACCGGATCGAGGCTCGTGTCGCCCGGCGAGAACGGGTCCATCGGCGCCTCGATCGTGGCGCACTCCCAACGACCGGCGTTCGGCCCGTCCGGCATCCCGAACCGGCCACAGGCATCCCACTCGACGGCCGCCACCAGGTCAGGTTCGGCCGGCGAGAGCTCTCGATCACCGGGTGACGCGCCGATGCGATCGGCGCGCTCGACGGCCACGTCGACGCTCCCTGCGCACGCCGCCAGCACCAGAGCGGCGACGGTGGCGACGACGACCGGTGGGCCCGACGAGCGGATGCTCCGGCGTCGTCGAGCGGTCACGCCTCCAGTGTGCCGAGTTCCTCGGCCAGCTCCCCGAGGCGGCGTTCGCCCTCGGGTGTCTGTCCACCGCCGGCGAGGAATGCCTGCGAGCGCCGGCGGGTCTCGGGGTCCGCCAGCGTGGCGTCGAACGCGGCCGACTCGGCGAGGAGGTCGTCGTCCACGAACGTCTCGGCGCGCAGCACACTGGCCTTGGCCGCCGCCACCGCGTCGGCGGGAAACGAAGCGATCCGTCCGGCGAGACGGTCGACGAAACGGTGCAGTTGGTCGGGCGGCAGTACCCGGTTGACCCAGCCCCACCGCTCGGCCGTGGCGGCGTCGATGTCGTCGCAACCGAGCACCGCCTCCATCGCCCGGCTTCGACCGATCAGCCGCGGCAGGCGGACGGTGCCACCACCTCCGGGGATGATCCCGATCGCCACCTCCGGCTGGTTGAACACCGCGTCGGGCGACGCGAAGCGCATGTCGCAGGCCAGCGCCAGTTCGTCCCCACCGCCACCGACGCGACCTTCGATCACGGCGATCGTCGGCTTGGGCATCGTGCGGTACGTCTCGCACATCCGGTCGAAACCGTTGAGCTCGGTGGCCGGCGGTTGATCGACGGGCAGCCAGAGGATCGCCTCCACGTCGAAGTGGGCGATGAACCACTCGGGGTTCGCCGACCGCAGCACCACGACGCGGACGTCGTCGTCGCCGGCCAGCTGCTCGCCGATCTGCAGGAGTTCGATCAGCACCTCCACCGACATCAGGTTGATCGGCGGATGCTCGATCGTGATCGTCGCCACACCCCGCTCGTCGACGATCAACCCCAGGTGCTCCATCCGCCGAACCCTATGTCAGACGCCGGCGTACGAATGACGGACGGTGAACCGTGGGGCGAGGCAGGGTTCGTCAGCCGATGGCGCGCTTGATCGCCGCCCGCGTGGCGGATGCCTCGTCGGGGTTGCCGGGGAACTCCGAGCCGGCGAAGTCGGTGACCCCGATGTCGGCGAGCGCACCGATGCGATCGACGACCTCCTGCTCGGATCCGGTGATGGCGATGTCCTCGGGCCCGGCCACGCCCTCACGGTCGAGCATCGCCCGGTAGCTGGGCAGCGACCCGTAGATCTCGAACACCTTGGCGGCCCGCTCGCGGGCGCTCGCCTTGTCGTCGGTGACGCAGACCGGCAGGCCGACGATCACCCGCGGCGCAGGCCGACCTGCTTCGTCGGCGGCGGCGTTGATCGTGGGGATCACGTGCTCGGCGAGGGTCTTCGGGCCGGTGCACCACGTGATCGTGCCGTCGGCGAGTTCGGCCGTGGCCTTCAACATCTGCGGGCCGAGAGCAGCCACCACGATGGAGTACGGTGGCGCACCCTTGGCGTCGATGGCACCCATCGTGCGGTATGCCTCACCCTGGTGATTCACCGGTTCGCCACGGCTGAGCGGGCCGAGGATGCTCAGGTAGTCGCGGATGTGGCGGACCGGCTTGTCGTAGCTCAGGCCCATCATGTTCTCGATCACGACCTTGTGGCTCAGCCCGATCCCGAGCGTGAGGCGGCCGTCGCAGGCGGCGCTGACGGTGGCGCACTGCTGGGCGATCGCCATGGGATGGCGGGGGAACGTGGGCACGACCGACGTACCCAGCTCGAGGCGTGGCACCTCGCGCCCGACGACGGCCAGCGTGGTGAGTGCGTCGTGCCCGAAGATGTTGGGCACCCAGTAGGACGCGAAGCCGTCGGCCTCGGCCCGGCGGGCCTCGTCCACCACGTCGTCGAGCGTCCCCGAGTTGATGGCCCCACCGAACGATCCGATTCTCATGGCCGCCGACCGTACCCGCGCTCCGATGCCGAACGGCCATCCGGCCGCCGGCAGGCGCCGAGGTGGATCCGTCCCACTGCCGCGAGACGTCGATCTACGCTCGGGGCATGGCCCATCCGCAGATGTTCGACGACGACGATCCGTTCCTGCCTCGCGTCCGCGAGCTGGCTGCGGCACTGCCCGAGACGGCCGAGAAGGTGTCACACGGACGCCCGGCGTTCCACACGAAGAAGGTCTTCGCGTACTACGGCGGCTCGCTGAAGGTGGACGGCAAGTGGGTGCAGCACCCACACTCGGTGGTGGTGCAACCCGACCCCGGCGACCGCCGCGCCCTGCTCGGGGAGAATCGGGTCTACCTACCCGCCTACCTCGGTCCGAGCGGCTGGATCGGTGTCGACCTCGACGACCACACCGACTGGACCGAGATCGCCGAACTGCTCGACGCCTCCTACCGCCTCACCGCCCCACGCACGCTCGTCGCCCGCCTCGACGAGACCTGACGCGGCCACACGGGCAGCGAGGAACGCTCGCAACGCAGCGATCGCCGAAACCGGCTCAGCTGAGAGCGACGAGGTCGAGCCAGTCGTCGGAGAAGTAGTCGACGTCGCCGTCGGGCATCAGCAGCACCTTGGTCGGCGCCAGCTCGCGCACGAACTCCTCGTCGTGACTCACCAGGATGATCGCCCCGGGCCAGTCGACGAGTGCGTTCGCCACGGCCTCGCGTGACGGCGGGTCGAGGTTGTTGGTGGGCTCGTCGAGCAACAACAGGTTGTTGCGGCCCACCATCAGCATCGCCAGCGCGAGCTTGGTCTTCTCGCCGCCCGACAGCGTGCCCGACTCCTGGAACACCTTGTCGCCCGACAGCCCGAACATGCCGAGCAGCCCGCGCAGCTGGGTCTCGGTGAGGTTCACGCCGTCGGGTACGGCCTTGCGGATGTTGGTGAGCAGGGTCTCGTGCACGAGCAGGTTGTCGTGTTCCTGCGCGTAGTAGCCCGCGTGCACCTGGTAGCCGAACCGGAAGTCGCCGAGGTCAGCCTCGGTCTCGCCGGCGAGGATGCGCAGGAGGCTGGTCTTGCCGGCACCGTTGAGGCCGAGCACGAGCAGACGCTCGCCGCGGCCGAGGTCGAAGTCGATGTCCTCGAAGATGGTGGGACCGCCGTACGCCTTGCAGAGCCCGGACGCCCGGATCACCGTCTCGCCGCACTTGGGCGGGTCGGGGAACCGCACGTTGAGCGTCTTCGATCCCTGCGGGCCCTTCACGCGCTGCTGTTCGAGCCGGGCGATGCGCTTCTCGACGCTGTGAGCCATCGCCGCCTTGGTGGCCTTGGCGCCGAACCGGTCGACCACGGTCTGCAGCCGGTCGATCTCCTTGGCCTGCAGCACCGCCTTCTTCGCCATCCGGGCCTCGTCCTCGGCACGAGCACGCTGGTACTGGCTGTAGGTGCCCCGGTACTCGACGACGTCACCCACGTCGGCCTCGCTCGGCCGGTCGAGGTGGAGTACCCGGGTGATCGACTCGTCGAGCAGCTCGAGGTCGTGGCTGATCACGAGCAGCGCGCCCTTGTACTGGCGCAGGAAGCCGAGCATCCAGTTCTTGGCGTCGACGTCGAGGTGGTTGGTGGGCTCGTCGAGGCACAGCACGTCGGAACCGGCGAACAGGATGCGGGCGAGTTCCACCCGGCGCCGCTCACCGCCCGACAGGGTGCCGATCGGCTGGTCGAGCCGGTGGTCGGGAATGCCGAGGCCGGCCGCCATGGAGCGGGCCTCGCTCTCGGCGGCGTAGCCACCCGTGGTGCGGAAGGCCTCCTCCGCGGTGGTGTAGCGGGTGACGTTGCGCTCGTCAGGGTTCTCCTCCATGGCGATGCGCAGCTTCTCGATGCGGGTGATCTCCTCGTCGATGCCGCGCCCCGACAGCACGTGGGTGACGCAGGTGCGGCCGTCGAGCGCCGTGTCGAGCTTCGGATCCTGCGGCAGGTACCCGAACCCGCCCTTGCGGAGCACCTTGCCGGTCTTGGGCTCGGAGGCGCCACCGAGCACCTTGAACAGGCTGGTCTTGCCGGCCCCGTTGCGGCCCACGATGCCCACCTTGTCGCGGGGCATGACGGTGAAGCTGGCCTGGTCGACGAGGAGCCGACCACCCACTTCCACCGAGATCGCCTGAGCCTGGAGCACCCGTCCAGGCTACGGGCGGTTCACCGTCACGTCGCCCGGCTCACCGACGCGGCAGGGTCATCTGCACGGTCATCCGGCACGCCGACCGGCCGTCGACGGCCGCCGCACGTGGTCGGACCCGACGTCGCTGGATCGGAGCGGGATCAGGGGGTGACGGTGGTCGCCGGCTGCGTCGGGGCGGGGGCGGGTGGTGGCGACATCGTGGGTGATGCCGTCACCGGTGGATCCGTGGGCGGCGGCGGCGTGGCCGGCGGTGGCGTGGTGTCCGCCACCGGGTCGCCATCAGTGCCGCCAGCGGTTCCGTCGTCCGTACCGCCACCGGTTCCTTCGTCCGTACCGCCACCGGTTCCTTCGTCCGTACCGCCACCGGTTCCGTCGTCCGTACCGCCACCGGTTCCTTCGTCCGTGCCGCCATCGGTTCCGTCGTCCGTGCCGCCGCCGTCGGTCGAGCCGTCCTCCGTCGTTGCGGAGTCACCGCCGGTCGTGCCATCGGCGCCCGGGTCCGCGGTGCCGCTCCCGTCGGTCGTGCCGTCGCCGGTCGTGCCGTCGCCGGTCGTGCCTGCGTCGCTGCCGTTGCCGACACTGCTGTCGCCGTCGGACGAACCTGCGCCGCTCGACGTGGAACCGGACCCGGAACTGCCCGAACCCGAGCTGCCCGAACCCGACGAGCTGCCCGAACTCGACGAGCTGCCCGTCGAAGGCGAGCCGAGCGAGCCCGATCCGCCACCGTTGATCGCCGAGTCGTCGGTGAACGCCGAACGCAGGCACTCCCCGTCACCGAGACCGACCGCACCGAGCGACGCCGCCGTCACCTGGGCGAGCACCCCGCGACCGGCCTCGGTCGGGTGCTGGCGGTCGCTGCTGATCACACCCGGCGCCTTGGAGATCTCCTCCCAGTCGACGACGGTGACGTTGTCGTACTCCCGGCCGAGCTCGCGGACCACGTCGTTGACCTCCGACCAGTTCGGGCGGAACTCGGTGACCGTGAACAGCAGCGTCGGGCGGGGAACCAGCGTGTCGAGGATCTCGCGGAGTTCGTCCTCGTAGGCATCCTGGTCGCCGCGGTAGTTGCTGCCGAGGAACACGACGGCAGCGTCCCAGTCCTCGTCGTCGCCGGCGAGTACGCCCAGCGGATCGAACACCCGGTCGAGCACACGGTTGCCGAACTCGACGAACCTGCTCGGTTCGGCCTCCACCTGTACCGCCCAGCCGAGCGGTACGAGCTCGTCGCACATCTGGCCGCCGTAGCGCCGTGCCGTCGACGCCATGATCGAGTCGCCGATCACCAGGACACGGTTGCCGTCGACCTGCTCACCGGGCAACTCGGCGACCGAACCGTCGTCGTTCACCGGGCGCGGCACCCGCACGATCGGGTTACGCGCATCCGGCACCGTGTCGGGCAGGCTGCCGACCCCACCGATCGTCGGAAGGGGTGTGGACGGAGACAGCTCGCCGCCGCTGTCGTCACCAGCGGAACCGCACGCACCCACGACGAGCGCGACGGTGGCGAGCGCAGGTGTGATCCGGCGGAACATCGGCCCCATTGAATCGTGCGATCCGCCCGCCGTCACGTCACGGCGCACGTCGATCCGGCTGTCGACGCGATGTCAGTTCGATCGGGCGCGCAGTTCGTCGCGGATCTCGGTGAGCACGTCGACCTCCGAGACGCCCTGCAGCTCGTCCTCGGCATCGGTCTGCATGGCGTTGTAGGTCTTCACGATGAAGAAGCACACGAGCGCCACGACCAGGAACTGGACCAGCGCCGTGATCACCGAGCCGATCAACAGTTCGGCGTCGCCGACGCCGATCGTGATCGAGTCGAAGTTCGGCTGGCCGAAGACGGCAGCGATCAGGTTCATGATCACGCCGTCGACGATCGACGCGATCACAGGTGCGAAGAACGTCGCCAACACCACGGCGATGGCGAGATCGATCAGGTTGCCCCGATTGACGAAATCCTTGAACTCCTGGACCAGGTTCTTCACGACGATGCCGCTCCTTGCTGTGTGTGTTGTCGAATCACCTCGTCTCGGTGGACGAGGTGTGCCGTGATCTACCACACCCCGCCCCTCGTCGCAAGGACCATCTCCGCCAGGATGAACTCTTCGGGACGGAGTCAGCGGGCGGTCCAGCCCCCGTCGACGATCACGCTCTGGCCCGTGAGGAAGGTGCCCGCCGGCGACGCCAGCAGCAGCAGGGCCCCGTCGAGTTCGTGCAGCTCTCCCATCCGCGGGATCGGCGAGTTTGCACGGATGAACTGCCGGCTGCCCTCGTCGGTGTCCATCCCCTCGGTCATCTCCGACGGGAACCAGCCCGGGCAGAGCGCGTTCACCCGGACCCCCTTACGGGCCCACTGCAAGGCCAGCTCGCGGGTGAGGTTGACGACGGCGCCCTTGCTGGCGCAGTAGTGCGCCTGCTTCACCGGCGTCGAACCGACGTGGCCGAGCATCGATGCCACGTTCACGATGGCGCCGGAACCCGACGCGATCATCGACGGAGCGCAGAGCTTCGACAGGTGCCAGACGGCGGTGACGTTCACCTCCATCGCCGTCCGGAACCAGTCGGTCGTCTCCTCCTCGACGGCGAGCTTCTGACCCACGCCGGCGTTGTTGACCAGCACGTCGACTCGCCCGAACCTTTCGAGCACCTCGGCGACCAGCTTCTCGCGGTCGGCCTCCACCGACACGTCGGCACCCACGGCGATGCTGCCGGGAAGTTCACCGACGAGACGCTCGAGTCGGTCGAGGCGACGCGCCGTGGCCACGACCTGGGCGCCGACCGCGTGCAGTACCCGAGCGAAGTGTGCACCGAGGCCGGACGACGCACCGGTGACCACCGCCACCTGGCCGTCGAGGCGGAACCGGTCGAGGGGTGAGGCGGGAGACGGCGAGACGGCATCCATCGGCGCGACGCTAGGCGTCCCGGCCACCCGCGCCACCCTCCCGGGAGCCTCGTCGACCTGTCCGCGACACCTCTGCGGCGACGTCCGAACCCCGGCCGGATCGCGCGGTCGCGTGTCGAACGCTGCAGAACCGTGACAACTTCGCAACGAGGTGTGAACCCCCTCCGGAACGGAGACAACGACAGAGTATGAATGCAGACGTGGAACTCCGCCGGCGCACCTGGATCGCGGCACTCAAGCTCGCGCTGGTGATCTCCGCTCTCGCCGCCGTGGCGGCGGTGGCCGTGTCGGCGGCCGGCGAAGTTCCGCAGGCCGCCATCGTCCTCCCGGTGATCGTCGTGGCCTTCGTCGCCAGCTGGGTCCAGACGGGGCGGGTCCGGCGCGAGGTCGCCGTCACACGAGTCGCCTCCCCCCGCCGCCGCGCCACCGCTCCGACGCTCTGAGCGCCGCAGCCCTGTGACAGCATCGCCGGATGGCGATCGCCGATCCTCCCTGCGCACCTGACCCGCTCGGCCGCCGCGGCTCCGAACTCGGCGGCATCGACCGCTGCGAGGCGTCCCCGTGTCGATGAAGGTGCGGATCGGCTACGGCCTCGGCACCTCCACCCCACTGCACGACCCCACCTTCGGCGTGGTCGTCGATGCCCTGGAGCGGCTCGATTTCGACTCGCTGTGGCTGTCGGAGCGGATCAGCGGCGCCGCACCCGATCCCCTCGTGGCCATGGCCTACGGCGCCGGCCGCACCACCGACCTGAAGTTCGGCACGTCGGTGATGGTGCTGCCGGGCCGCAATCCGGTGGTGCTGGCCAAGGAGTTGGCCACGCTGGCGACGATGTCGGGCGGCCGCCTGCTCCCGGCATTCGGCCTGGGCGCCGTCGACCCGGTGGAACAGCAGGCGTTCGGTGTCGAGCGGACCGAGCGGGCCCGGATGTTCGACGAGATGCTCACCGTGCTGCGTCTGTGCTGGACCGGCGAGGAGTTCAGCCATCACGGCACGCGGTACCGCTACGACGGCATCCGGGTACTGCCCGCCCCGAAGCGGATGGACGTCTGGCTCGGCGGCATCGCGCCCAGCGAGCTGCGCCGCGTCGGCCGGATGGCCGACGGCTGGCTCCCGTCGTTCGTCACGCCCGCCGATGCCGCTGCGGGCCGGTCGGTGATCGAAGGCGTGTGTGCCGAATTCGACCGAGAGATCGAGGACGACCACTACGGCGTCCTCGTGCCGTACTCGTTCGGGCCGGTCCCCGAGCGTCTGCAGCGCCTGCTGGCCAAGCGACGGCCCGACCTCGACGACGTGAGCCAGCTCGTGCCCACGACCTGGGACGAGCTGACGCGCATGATCCGGCGATTCGTCGACGTCGGCACCACCAAGTTCGTGGTGCTGCCGCTGCACGAACCCGGCGACGCCGAAGGATGGGTGTCGCATCTCACCGAGGCCGCGGACGTCCTGCTCCCGCTGGAGGTCGGATGACTGCATCGATCGGGTCGTTGTTCGAACCTGCCGGCGAGGGCCGTTGGGTCCCCACCGAGCTGGCGCGCGGGCCCTGGGATCCGCGCGCCTGCCACGGCGGTCCGGTGTCGGCCCTGCTCGCCCGGGCCGTGGAGCGGATCGACGACGAATCGGCTCCCGAGGTCGACTGGCACGTGGCACGGCTCACCGTGGAGCTGACGCGGCCGGTCCCGGTGGGCCACCCGCTCGATCTGTCGAGCGTCGTCGAGCGCGGCGGGAAACGCGTGTCGCTCGTCGGTGCGGTGCTCACCGACGACGGCACCGAGGTCGCCCGGGTCCGAGCCCTGCGGATCCGCCGCGACCAGATCGAGCTCGGCGACGACACGATCCTCCCGGCCGACGACCGGCCCGGCCCGCCGGAATCGGGCAGGGTCCAGCCCGTGGTGTGGGCCGACGAGGGCCACGTGGCGTTCCACAGGGACGCCTGCGAGCACCGCTTCGTCGACGGCGGCTGGGGCCCCGGCCCGGCCACGGTGTGGATCGAGCTGCTGGTGCCGGTCGTGCCGGGCGAGGAGCCGAGTGGTGTCCAGCGGGTGGCAGCCGCGGCCGACTTCGGCAACGGGGTGAGCGCCGGGCTGCCCCAGGAATTCCTGTTCATCAACCCCGACCTCACGATCCACCTGCACCGACCCCCGGCGGGCCGGTGGGTGGGCCTACGCGCCGAATCGCACTACGGCACCTCGGGCCCGTCGCTCGTGTCGTGTGGCACCGGCATGGCCGAATCGGCGGTCTACGACGAGGTGGGCCGCGTCGGTCGCAGCGTGCAGTCCCTCCTCGTCGCCCACCGCTGATCCCGCCGTCCGTCGGACACATTTCCGGTCGGAGGGAACCGCAGAGGAGGGATGTGACGTCCAACACACATGATGCGTGAACGGCTCGTCCCACTGGCGGTCACCACGAGTGCGCTGCTCGCCGTCGCCGCCTGCAGTGGCGGCGACGCCACGTCGACGGGCGGATCCGGCACTTCCGACCCGATGACAGCGAGAGACACCACTGCCGTGCCGTCCACGTCGCCGGGGCGGACCGGAACCGGTGCCACCACGACCGGCCCGGACAACCGGAACCGGCCGCAGGGATTCGGCGCCCGACTCGAGTTCTTCGGCGACTGCCCCGCCCTGCTCGACCACATGCAGACCGAGGCCACCGAGCGCGTCACCCCGTGGGGGCTCGGCGGCGGGCCGGTGATGTACGCCGACGATGCCGCCGTCGCCGTGGACGCCGTCGAGGAGGCAGTCCCGGACGCCGCCGGCGCCCCGGCGCCGACCGGCGGTGCGGACGGACCGGTCTACTCGGGCACGAACACCCAGGAGGTCGGCGTCGACGAGGGCGACATCGTCGAGACCGACGGCCGGTTCGTGTACGTCGCCGGACAGGACGGCGTGCGCATCGTGTCGGTCGCCGACGCCACCGTCGTCGCCGAACCCGAGTTGCCACAGGGCAGCCACCAGATGCTGCTGGAGAACGGGCGCCTGCTCGTGGTGACGTCGTCGTGGTCGGGTTCGGCCGACACGATCGTGTCGCTCTACGACGTGTCGGACCCCACGATGCCGTCGCTGCTGCGCCGGTCGCACCTCGAGGGATTCGTGGTGGCCACCCGATCGATCGACGGCGTCGCCCGCCTCGTGATCTCCACGTCGTTCGACCAGCGGCTCCCGTTCGTGCAACCCAGCCAGTTCGGCTACGACGAGGAGTCCGCCCTCGAGCGCAACAGGCAGATCATCGCCGAGTCGGCGGTCGAGGACTGGCTGCCCCGCTGGTTCGACGAGGCCGGCGACGGCAGCTTCGGCGAGATCCGCCAGATCCTTTCCTGCGAGGACGTGGCGGCTCCCGCCGACTTCGCGGGGCTCGGCCTCACCTGGATCGCCTCGATCGACGGCCTCGGCGACGCCACCCCCGTCGGCTCGGCCGGGGTCGTCTCCACGGGCGACACCGTGTACGCCTCCACCGACAACCTCTACATCGCCACGCAGAACTGGGACCGGCGCTGGGGCGGCCCGGTCCCGATGCCCGTCGACGACGTCGCCGCCGAGCCGGCGGTCGAGCCGGAATCCGACGATTCCGACGCCGCAGTGTCGGCCGCACCCGAGCCCGATCAGCAGCCGGAGCCGCCGCCCACCCTCATCCACCAGTTCGATCTCGGCGACGGCACCGACGCCACCTACGTGGCCAGCGGCGCCGTGGAGGGGCGGCTGCTGAACCAGTTCGCCATGAGCGAGCACGACGGCGATCTCCGGGTGGCGACGACCACCGACGGCTGGGGGTTCGGCGAACAGCAGGACTCCACCGTGTACGTGCTGCGGCCCAACGGTGACGAGCTGGAGCAGATCTCCTCGATCGGCGGGCTCGGCAAGGGCGAGCAGATCTACGCCGTCCGCTTCCTCGGCGACGTCGGATACGTGGTCACCTTCCGGCAGATCGACCCGCTGTACGTGCTCGACCTCTCGGACCCGGCCGACCCCGTCCTCGACGGCGAACTCAAGATCCCCGGCTACTCGGCCTACCTGCACCCCGTCGGTGAGGGCCTGCTGCTCGGCGTCGGCCAGGACGCCACCGACGAGGGGCGCACCACCGGCACCCAGCTCAGCCTGTTCGACGTGAGCGACCCCACCGACCCGCAGCGGATCAGCACGCTGCCGATCGGCGGGCAGAGTGAGGTGGAGTGGGACCACAGGGCCTTCCTCTTCTGGGAGCCCGACGGCACGATCGTCCTTCCGGTGTCGCCCGGCTGGGGCGACTG
>JAWLEC010000271.1:0-2698 GCA_041686315.1 Ilumatobacteraceae bacterium | reverse complement strand
CCCCGACCCGTTCGCGGCGACGATGCCCACGATCTCTCCGGTGCGGATGACGATGTCGACCCCGTCGAGCACGTCGTTGGAGCGGGTGAACGGCAGCCACGAACCGTAGGACTTCACGATCTCCCGGGCCTCCAGCACCGCGCTCCCGTCGCTGGAACGGTCCGTGGCCGATTGCTCTGCCGGAGTCATGGCATCGACTCGCCGCACTTGGACACCGGCATCTCCTCCTCCGAGTTCGTCGCCTCGACCCGCCACTACCCACCACCTGCGTTGTTGAATCGGCTGAGCAGTGGTCGGCGGGCGGGCGAGGGATGGATCGAGGTGGTGCCCGGAAGTGGCTACGGTGTGCGACAGGGAGGAGCCGTTCGATGCGGGTGACGTTCTGGGGGACGCGAGGGTCGATCGCCAAGGCCGGCCCCACCACGGTCCGCTACGGGGGCAACACGTCGTGCGTCGAGATCGGCTCCGACGACGGCACGCTGATCGTCGTCGACTGCGGTACCGGAGCCCACGGCCTCGGGCTCGATCTCATGGAGCGCGACGGTGCACCGGCCGGCGGGCACATCGTGATCAGCCACACCCACTGGGACCACATCCAGGGGCTCCCGTTCTTCGCCCCGCTGTTCCAGCCGGGAAGCACCTGGCACATCTACGGCCCGAGCGGAGCCGGCACCTCGTTGAGCGAGGTGCTCGCCGGCCAGATGCAGTACCGCTACTTCCCGGTGGCGATCGATCAGCTCGAGTCGAACGTCGACTACCACGACCTGGTCGAGGGAACCCTCGATCTCGACGGCGTCAGGGTCACCACCCACTACCTGAACCACCCGGCCCTCACCCTCGGCTACCGGTTCGAGGTCGACGGAGCCACGGTGGTCTACGCGTCCGATCACGAGCCGCACGAACCAGCTCTGGCCGCCGGCGGCAGCGTTCGGGAGAACCGCCGGGACGATGCCCATGCCGCGTTCGCCGCGGGCGCCGACCTGCTGATCCACGACTCGCAGTACCTCGGGCGCGAATACCCGGACCGTCAGGGCTGGGGCCACAGCACCGTCGAGTACGTGGTCGAGGTGGCGTATCGAGCCGACGTCGCGCAGCTCGCCCTCTACCACCACGACCCCACGCGGACCGATGACCAGGTCGACGAGCTGGTTCGGCTCACACGCGCGCACGCCGGGGCCATCGGCTACAACGGCGAGATCTTCGCTGCACGCGAGGGAATGCAGGTCGAGCTGACCGGCAGGGCACGCACGGCGCCCGTGACTGCTCCTGCGGTGCCGGCGGCCGACCGTCCGGCGGTGCTGCCCCAGTCCAGTTCGGTGGTGGTCGTGGCTCAGTCGCCGGATCTGTTGTCGACGCTCAGCGATGCTGCGACCGCCGAGGGGTTCACCGTCGTGACCGAGCCCGACCTCCGCAAGGCGTTCGACGTGGTCGTCGCCGAACGGCCGTCGGTGGTGCTCGTCGAGGCTGTCGACGACGACGACGGTTTCGACGTGGTGGCGGCGATCCGCGGTCTCGCTCCGGCGCAGGGTGGCGATGTGCCCGTGATCATGGTGGGCCCGTCGGCCGCTCGCTGGCGGCCCGATGCCGACGAGACCGGAATCACCGAGTGGCTCGTGTGGCCGTCGACCGGCTTCTACGTCCGGACCAAGCTGCGCGCCTGGCATCTGCGGCGAGCGGCGCGGTGGCAGCCGGCATCGATTCCCGCCGACGAGGACCGGCGACTCGAGGCACTGCATGCTCTCGACGTGCTCGACAGCGCGCCGGAGGAGCGCTTCGACCGTTACACCCGCGACGTGGCGGCACTGCTCGACGTGCCGATCGCACTGGTCAGCCTGGTCGACTCCGACCGGCAGTGGTTCAAATCACGTCACGGCACCGATGCGGCACAGACCCCGCGCGACATGTCGCTGTGTGCCCACGCCATCCACGGCGTCGACGTGTTTCAGGTACCCGATGCGCTCGCCGACGACCGGTTCGCCGACAACCCGATGGTGCGCGGCGAACCGCGGCTGCGCTTCTACGCGGGGATGCCGCTGCAGCTCTCCGACGGCACCGTGGTGGGGACGCTCTGTGTGATGGACGACCGTCCACGACGTCTCGACGACGACCAGCTCGACGAGCTGCGCAAGTTCGGCCGACTCGTCGCCGCCGAACTCGAAGCCGGCTGATCTGCAGCATGTGTCCCGCGAGTTGCTGTCAGTCGTCGGCGGCAGGCGGTGAGACGACATCGGTGCTCGGACGGAAGGTTGCCCAACTGAACCAGAAGGTGTCGACGTGGTGGATCGGTGTGAGTGCCGCCCCCGTGAGAGGCCCTGCGATCGCCTCGCCGAGGACGTTCCACGTCGATCCCGTGGCGTCGTCGACGAACGTCGAGCCGTTCCCCGGTCGGAAACGAAGTGCGGTGCCCTCGTGCTCGGCGACGAAGACGCCCGTCGCCCCGACCACGTCTCCTCCCGCGACCTCGGTGCTGGAGAGCGGAGAACTCATGCCGTCTGCGTGCCAGGCAACGGCGGGGACTCCGTCGATCTCGGCGTGGAACACCTCGGCCGCCGCGAGTTCCTGTGACCGGATGGCAATCGACGTCCCGGACAGCTCCACGCCGACCACTCGCCGACGACGGCGCGTCCGTCGAACTGGGTCCACAGCGATTCACTCTGCCGGTCGTACATCACGAGATTCGCCTGGTAGAGCGAGCCCG
>JAWLEC010000006.1:0-45517 GCA_041686315.1 Ilumatobacteraceae bacterium | reverse complement strand
ACAAGGTACGCAGTTTCGGTGACCGGGTCGAGAACCTCGCCGTGCTCCACGCCGACTGCAGCGACGTCGACCTGTTCGTCGAGATGCTCCGACCCCACTACGACGGTGACATCGCCATCGGGGAGATCGGTCCGGTGATCGGCACCCACGGGGGTCGCGGCACGATCGGTGTCGCATTCCAGGTCCGCGACTGACCCAGCGGTCGGCGCCGACCGCTCGATTGCCGAGATCACCGAGAACATCGCCACTAGCGTTCGTCCACAGTCATGTCCGCTGCGGCTCCGCCACCCACCCCGACCGTCATCGCACAGCGGTACGAACTGCAGCGCATGCTCGCGCAAGGCGGCATGGCCGAGGTGTGGCTGGCCATCGACCTCACCCTCGACCGCAAGGTGGCCGTGAAGTGGCTCAAGCCCCACTTGGCGTCCGACCCGGTCGTGGCCGAACGGTTCCGCCGCGAAGCCATCGCCGCCGCCAGCCTCAACCACCCCAACATCGTCGCCGTCCACGACGTGTTCGAGCAGGACGGGCGCCAGGCCGTCGTGATGCAGTTGGTGGAGGGCAAGAGCCTGCGCCAACTGCTCGACACCCAGAAGCGGCTGAGTCCGGAGCTCACCTGTCACATCGGCTCGTGCGTCGCCGCCGCGCTCGACCACGCCCACAACGCCGGCTTCGTCCACCGTGACGTGAAACCCGGCAACATCATGATCACCTCCGACGGGCGGGTGCTGCTCACCGACTTCGGCATCGCCAAGGGCCTGCAGTCGGCGGAGGACGACCTCACGAGCGACAACATCATGATGGGCACGGCCAAGTACCTGTCTCCCGAGCAGGTGCGGGGCAAGAAGCTCGACGGACGCGCCGACCTGTACTCGCTCGGTCTGGTGCTCTACGAGTGTCTCGCGGGGCGCGTGCCGTTCCTCGGCGAGACCGACGCCGACACGGCGCTGGCCCGGCTGCAACGCGACCCGACCGACCTCACCCGTCTGCGGGCCACGCTGCCCACCACTCTCGTCGTCGCCGTCCATCAGCTGCTGTCACGCAACCCGGCGCAGCGGCCGGCGACGGGTGCGGAGCTCGTCACCACCTTGCGCGACGCCGCCCGCGAGGGCCCTCCCGTGATCGACGAGACACCGTACGAGCGCTCCGATGTCGCACCGGTCGGCCGCAACCGTCTCCGGCGTGCACCTTCCGATCTCGCCGGGCGCGCCATCGACCGTCGGCGCGCCACCTCGTCGCGCGACGACACCCCGCCACCGGCGCCGGCTCCCGCATCGGCATCGAGCCCCGGTGGAGCGGGCCAGCGCACCGTGATCCCCGGCGAGGTCGGCGCCGTGGTGAGTGGGTCCCATCCGGTCACGCCGGTACCCGACCGCGACCACACACCGCCGTCGGGTGCCCCGTCGCGGGGGCGCCCCGCCAAGGGGCTCACCCACGGTTGGAAGCCGTCGTTGCTGATGCTCGGGGTGTTGGTGCTGATCGGGATGGGTGTCGCAGCCCTGCTGTGGGTCGGCCTCCAGTTCGGTGGCAGCGACACGGTCACGTCCACCACGGCACTCCCCGGCGGTACCGCCGCTGCCGACCAGGACGCGGGCAGCACGGGCACCGACACGGGTGACGACGCCGGTGACGGCACAGACGACATGCTCGCGGGGCCGGCCACCATCGTCACGATCACCGCGTACGACCCCGACGGCGACCTCACCGAGAACGACGCCGACGCCGTGCTGTCCGGCGCCGACGGCAACCCCGACACCAACTGGCGCACCGTGTGCTACTCGGATCGCTTCCTGGGCGGCAAGCGCGGCGTCGGCTTGGTCGTGTCGTTCGACGGACTCGCCCGACAGTCGATCTCCGTCGACGTCGGACACGGGCCCTACCAGCTCCAGTTCTTCGCCACCGACGCCGACACCATTCCCGCGACGTTCGACGACTGGGGCGAGCCGCTCGGCCCGACCGCGTTCGCGAACGATCCCGAGACGGTGGTGTCACCACTGCCCGCCACCCCTGCACGGCACGTGCTGGTGCTGCTCAACGAACTGGGCAACGACGCCGGATGCACGTCGTCGAACCCCTACCGCGGCGCCCTGGGCGAGATCGCCGTCGCCGGCGCCTGACCGTCACGGAGCGGTGGGAGCGCACCGCTCCGACGCGCCGCACCCGGGCCGTCCGCGAGCCCACTGCGACACCGCTGCGTGGTTTACGCTCCCGGCATCGGCCGCCAACTCGACGACGCTGCACTGGTCACCGCCGCACCGGGCGGTGACCGCTTCGCGCTCGACCAGTTGCTCCGACGGCACTACGAGCGAGTGCATGCCGTGTGCCGACGGATCGCCGGCAACAGTCGTGACGCCGACGACGCCTGCCAGGAGTCGATGATCAAGATCGTCCGGAACCTGCCCCGCTTCGACGGGCGTTCGTCGTTCGGCACCTGGGCGTACCGGATCGCCACCAATGCCGCGCTCGACGAGCTGCGCAAGCGGTCCCGTCGTCCCGCCCTGCGACTCGTCGACGCCGACGATCCAGCAGGGGCGACCGTCGACCCGGTGGACCCGCGCGCCGGCCGGCGGATCGATCTCGTCGGCGACCACCTGCTGCTCGACGAGGCCCTCTCCGAGCTGTCGGAGGAACTGCGCACCGCCGTCGTGCTGCGCGACGTCGCCGATCTCGACTACGGGGAGATCGCCGATGTGCTCGACATCCCACTCGGCACGGTCAAGTCGCGCATCGCCCGTGGTCGGACGGCGCTGGCCAGGGCGCTCGACCTCGACGCCCGCAACGACCCGCGTCACGGTACCGCCGAGGTGGATCCCGGGGCGCTCCCGCACGAAGCCGCGACCGACGGGAACCAACCACCCACCGGCGAGCGTCCAACTGATCCGACATGACCGACGACCTCACCCCCGACGCGATCAGCGAGTTGGCCAACGGCTACCTCGACGGCGAACTCACGGCCGACGAACGCGCCATGGTCGAGCACGACGCCATCCTGCTCGCCGAGGTCGACCGGATCCACCAGGTACGCGCGGTGCTGGGCGACGTCGAGCCACCGCCGATCTCCCTGCGCGAGGAGCACCTGGCAGCCGCACTCGACGCATGGGACCGCCTGCCCGAGTCCGAACGCACGGGCGCCGGACGCGATGGCACCCCACGCCGGCTGTCACGCGACTCCACACCCGCCGAAGGAGCAGTCGCTGCCGGTGGGGCGGCGATCACCACCCCACGTCGGGGCGATCGGCGTCGCTCGTGGTCGACGGCCTGGATGGGTGCCGCAGCAGCGGCGATGCTGGTGGTCGCCGGCGCTGCGGTGGTGATCCAGGGCACCGGCGGGAGCAACGACGACAGCGCCGACGAGGCGGGTGTGCTGGAGTCGGCCGAGAACGACCGTGCGGCATCCGAAATCTCGGGAGCCGAGGCGGAGTCCTCGGACGAGGAGGCGCAGGACGCCACTGCTGCACTCGGGGAGCTCGCGGGTGGTGACCAGTCCGACGCGGCGGAGATCGTGGCCGAGAACCTGCCGGAGAGCAGCCTCGACACGGGCATCGACACCCCGGCACCACCCATCGACGTGCCACTCGAGGAGATCGACGGCACCGAGCAGTTGGCCATCTTCGCGTCCGACGCCGTCGGCGCACCGACCGCCCCCGACACCGGCACGACCGCCGACGCCACCGAGGAGGGGTCCCTGTTCGACCTCCGACAGTGCCGCACCGTCGACGTCCTGGTGGGCCCGGCGAGCTACCGCGGACAGCCCGTGGTGGTCGGGATCGACACCGGTCGCGACCTGGCGTTCGCCCACGATCTGGTCGATTGCACCGAGGTCGCCCGCGTCCGCCTGCCGTGAGCCGGGCGACCCCCGTGGTCACGTCCGATGCCAGCAGCTAACCTCACTCGTCATGGCCGCGAATCCGTTGACCGATCCCAACTGGGCGACCGAGACGACCGACACCGTCGTCCGCCTGGTCGACCAGGTGCGTCACCAGACCACCACGAAGGTCGTCTACACCGCACGCGGGCTGGTGTTCGGGCTCATCGCAGCGATCCTCGGGATGTTCTTCGTGGCCGTCCTCCTCGTGGGTCTGATGCGCGGGCTGCAGTCCCTGCTCGAACTCGCGATGAGCTGGGAGCGCGCCGTCTATGCCAGCTACTTCGTGGTGGGCGGCCTGCTCACCATCGTGGGCCTGGTGCTGTTCTCGAAGCGCAACGCCGGCACCGACTGACGGCAACGGCCCGCGGCTGCCGAACCCGCGCCGCCGTCCCGTACGCTGGGGTCCATCCGCACACTCGGATCGGACCCGCTCCGATCTCGGCGAGCACCACGAGGAGTCCCCATGTCCGACGTTCGCGACGTCATCATCATCGGATCCGGTCCGGCCGGGCTGACTGCAGCCGTCTACACCGCACGCGCCAACCTCTCGCCACTGCTCATCGAGGGAGAACCGTCGAGCACCAGTGATCAACCGGGCGGTCAGCTGATGCTCACCACCGACGTGGAGAACTTCCCCGGGTTCCCCGACGGGGTGATGGGTCCCGAGCTGATGCAGCGCATGCGTGACCAGGCGGCGCGTTTCGGCACCGAGATCCTCACCGACAAGGTCACCCGTGTGGACTTCTCCGAGCGCCCCTTCGGTGTGTGGGTGCGCGACACCGAGTACCGGGCCAACGCCGTCATCATCAGCACCGGAGCCCAGTCACTGATGCTCGGGCTCGAAGCCGAGCAGCGCCTGATCGGTCACGGTCTGTCCACGTGCGCCACCTGCGACGGCTTCTTCTTCCGGGGCCAGGAGATCGCCGTGGTGGGCGGTGGCGACTCGGCGCTCGAGGAAGCGACGTTCCTCACCAAGTTCGCCGACAAGGTCACCATCATCCACCGTCGCGAGGAACTGCGGGCATCGAAGATCATGCAGGACCGGGCCTTCGCCAATCCGAAGATCGAGTTCCTCTGGAATTCGCGAGTCACCGAGATCAACGGCGACGAGGTGCTCAGCGGCGTCACGATCGAGAGCACGGTCGACGGGTCCACCAGCACGCTCGACGTGTCGGGGCTGTTCATCGCCATCGGCCACCGCCCGAACACCGACTTGTTCCGCGGACAACTGGCGATGCACCCCGACACCGGCTACCTCGTCACCCGCCCCGACTCGTCCTACACCGACGTGGACGGCGTGTTCGCCTGCGGAGACGTGCAGGACGACGTGTACCGCCAGGCGATCACCGCCGCCGGTTCGGGATGTATGGCGGCGATCGACGCGGAGCGCTGGCTGGAGGCCAACGTCCACGCCGCACACGCCACGGCCTGAGGTATCGGGAATGTACGGTGACACCGCGGTGTTCACACTGATGCACGGCACGCCATCCGGCGTGGCCTCGTCCGTTTGCGAAAGGAACGCCTGACATGGCCGCTGGCATCACCCACCTGTCCACCAACACCTTCGACGAGACGGTCGTCGGTTCCGGCACGCCCGTGATCGTCGACTTCTGGGCGGAGTGGTGCGGTCCGTGCAAGCAGATCGCACCGATCCTCGAGGAGATCGCCACCGAGCACGGTGACCACATCCGGGTGGCCAAGCTGAACGTCGACGACAATCCCGATCTGGCGATGAAGTACAACGTCATGAGCATCCCGACGCTGCTCGTGTTCTCCGGCGGCGAGGTCTCCAAGCGCCTGATCGGCGCCAAGAGCAAGGGCGCCCTGCTCCAGGAGCTCGACGAATTCCTGCCCACCGCCCCCTGAACCAACCCGACGCCGCCGGCTTCCCGCTCACCGAGGGGCAGCGGGGTGAGGCCGTCCGCGATCTCCAGCGCCGGTTGACCGCTGCCGGTCTCCCCGCTGCGGGTGATCGACCCGGCGTGTTCTGTGCTGCCACCACGGCCGCCGTGGTGGCCTTCCAGGAACAGCGTGGGCTCCATCCGAGCGGTGCGTGTGATCGACAGACCTGGTTGGCGCTGGTCGAGGCCGGCTGGAAGCTGGGCGACCGGCTGCTGGTGCTCACGGCCCCGCATCAACGCGGCGACGACGTTGCAGCCCTGCAGCATGCGTTGAACCACCTCGGCTTCGACTGCGGCCGTCCCGATGGCATCCTCGGCGCCGCCACCGCGCGCGCGCTCGCCGACTTCCAACGCAACGCCGGACTCACTGCGGACGGCATCTGTGGTCCGGGGACGGTGCGCACGCTGGAACTCGTGAGCCGTCAGAGCGGGAGCGGGCCCGGAGTCGCCTCGGTCCGCGAGAGCGAGATCATGGCCGCACCGATGTCGCTGCACACCCTGCGCATCGTGGTCGGACAGTTCGGCGGCCTGAGTTCGGTCACGCGCGCCCTGGCTCGAGCGCTGCGCCACGGCGGAGCCACCGTGATGTCCACCGACGAGTACGACGCCGCCGCCCAGGCAGCGGCGGCGAACCGCTTCGGTGCCACGATCTACGTGGGTTTCGAGGCGCGATCGGATGCATGTTCGATGGTGTCGTACTTCGCGGTACCGACGTTCGAGTCGATCGGTGGCCGCGCGCTCGCCGACCACACCGTCCGCCGGCTGTCACCGGTGCTCGAGATCGCTCCCCAGCTGTCGGGGATGCGGCTGGCGGTGCTCCGTGAGACACGCATGCCGGCGGTGCTGCTGTCGCTCGGCCCGGTCCGCACGGTGGTGGACGCCACCGATGCCATCACCACTGCCATGGTGGCGGCGATCGACGACTGGGGCACCTCACCGCTCGGGCCGCCCGACGCAGGCTGACCGTGCTCGGGATCTCCACCCACCGAGGGTTTGTCCACAGGTATCCCCACAGACTGTGAGTTCGGCTCGACATGACATCGAGGCGACGAACGCGAAGCGTGGGCGTCCAGCCGATGAACTCCCGGCATCGACCACGCTGCGTGTGCATCAGCCCTGGTCAGGGTCCCGAACCAGCCGTCTGCCCCGATCTCGACGTCGGCTGTGGACACCTCACGCGCGACCGGAGGTCGAGGGTGACGATTGTCACTGGTGGACGCGTACGAGCTCAACCGGTCATCTTGCGATAGATCCGCTCGAGGTCCTCGAGGTCGGCGAACTCGATCGTGACCCGCCCCTTGCGGGCGCTCATCTGCACGTTCACGCGGGTGTCGAGATGCTCGGCGAGCAGGCCTTCGAGCTCGAGCAGTCCGGGAGGCCGGAGCTTCGTCGCCGGTGTGAGACCTGCCCCGTCGATCGTGGCGGCGTCGGTCGGTGACGTGTCCGTGCCGGAGGGTTCGGAGGATTCGGTGTCCTCCATCGGTCCGCGCACGGCGGTCTCGATCATCCGGACGGTCCAGCCCTCGGCCACCGCCTCACGTGCCAGCGCCTCCTGGCGGGCACGATCCGGGGTTCCGAGCAGGGCCCGTGCGTGGCCGGCGGTGAGTTGTCCGTCGGCGAGGAGATGCTGCACGGTCGGTGGCAGACCGAGCAATCGGATGCTGTTGGTGATCGCCGAGCGGCTCTTGCCCACACGCGTCGAGAGCTGGTCGTGCGTGAGACCGAAGTCCTCCAGGAGCTGCTGATAGGCCGCCGCCTCCTCCAGCGCAGTGAGATCCTGACGATGGAGGTTCTCCACGAGCGCCTGCTCGACGGAGCTGGCGTCGTCGGTGGTGCGGATCACGGCCGGAATCGTGGTGAGGCCGACCCGCTGCGCAGCGCGCCATCGCCGTTCGCCGGCGATCAACTCGTACCCACCGTCGATCGGACGGAGCAGGATCGGCTGCAACACACCCATCTCGGCCACCGAGGCCGTGAGTTCACTCAGGCTCTCTTCGTCGAAGTGCACGCGCGGCTGGTTCGGATTGGGCGAGATCGAATCCACGGGCACGTCGGCCAACACAGCGCCACGACCCTCGGTGTCATCGTCGCTGTCGCCGATCTCGGCGGCGGGAATGATCGAGCTGAGACCCTTGCCCAACCCCCCGGAGCGGCTAGTGGAGCGAACCATGGTGCACCTCCCGTGCAGCGTCACGGTACGCGATGGCGCCGCGCGACCGGGGATCGAAGGTGGTGATCGGTTGACCGAAGGACGGTGCCTCCGACAATCGTACCGAGCGGGGGATCACGGACCGCAGCACCTTGTCCCCGAAGTGCTCGCGGACCTCGTCGACCACCTGCTGTGAGAGCTTGGTCCGAGCGTCGTACATCACACAGAGGATGGTGCTCATGTCCAGCGACGGATTGAGGTTCCGTTTGACGAGGTCGACGTTGCGGAGCAGTTGGCCGAGACCCTCCAGAGCGTAGTACTCGCACTGGATCGGCACCATCACCTCGTGCGCAGCAGCCAGGCCGTTCACCGTGAGCAGCCCCAGTGACGGCGGACAGTCGATCAACACGTAGTCGTAGTCCGACAGCACGGCCTCGATCGACCGCTTCAGTCGCTGTTCGCGGCTGAACGCAGGGACCAGTTCGATCTCCGCACCGGCGAGGTCCAGTGACGCGGGCGCGACGAAGAGATTGCGCACGTCGGTCGGCTCCACCACGTTCTCGAGTGGCTCCTCGTGCATCAGGACGTGGTACATCGAATGCTCCAGCCCGCGGTTCTCGATGCCGAGCCCGGTGGACGCATTGCCCTGGGGATCGAGATCGATGATCAGGGTCCGTAGGCCCATGTCGGCGAGGGCCGCCCCCATGTTCACCGTGGTCGTGGTCTTGCCCACGCCGCCTTTCTGGTTGGCCAGAGCGATGATCCGCGGAAGGCGGCGGCGCTCGACGGTCTCCGATCCGACCGGGTCGTCGGATGATGGATCACTCGCAGGCAGTGAGTCGTTCGATGGGGCGTCGGGATCCGACACGCGATCTCCAGTGTGAGGGGGTCCCCCAGGGGGCGGAATCAGCACACTCTGCCGTATCCGGCATCACAAGACAAGCATTTGGACAGGTTCGCCGGTTTCACGTGAAACATCGCGGCGGTCCATCCGGATGCCGGACCGGGTGCGGCCGTGTCAATGTGCTCCGTCGAGTCGACCGAACGGGTGGTGGTTTCACGTGGAACATCACCGCCCCTCGCGGACGAACCTCACGATCCGGTCCCCCGGACGATCGACCGGGAGGCGACGTACCCCTGCCTCGTCCACGAGTCGAGCATCCCATCGGTCTCCGTCGGGTGGTTCACTGATCACGATCAGTCCGCCCGGCCGGACCAACGATGCACCCAGGGTCAAGGTCGACAACGGGGGACCGAAACCGCGTGCGACCACCGCGTCGACGGGTGCCGACCACGCCGACTCGTCGGATTCGTCGTCGGCTGTCGCAGCGAGATCGCCGACGTCGGCACACACCACGCGAACCGACACCAGCCAGGCGTACCGGCGGCGCATGCGCTCCAGGAAGTCGGTGCGCTTCTGCCGTCGGTCGATCAGTCGCAGGTGGAGGTCGGGTCGGTCGTGAGCGATGACGAGACCGGGAACACCGCCACCGGCACCGATGTCCGCCACGGTGCCGTGCACGTCGTCGAGGGCCCGCACGTACATCCGGGCATGCTCGACGACCTCGGGAATCGGCCGGGCCCCCAAGAAACCGAGGCGCTGGGATTCACCCAGCGCCTCGTACAGTTCGTCGTCTCGCCCCGGTACGGTCATCGCACCAGTATGGGCCACTCGCACCACAGGCGAGCAGCGTGTCGGTCACGGTCGTCCCGGCCGCCCGGACCGATCAGGCAGGTTCGACGATGATGCGTCGGTTCGGGTCGTCGCCCTCCGACCGGCTCGTCACCCCGTTCTCGTCGTTGAGCACGTCGTGCACGACCTTGCGGTCCGCCGAGGTCATCGGTTCGAGCGACCGGGCGGTTCCCGAGTTCCGCACCTGTTCGGCCACGTCCGTCGCGAAGTTGGCCAGCGCCGCCTCGCGACGCTCGCGGTAGCCCGCCACGTCGATCCGCAGTCGGGTCTCGTGATCGCCGAGGCGCCGCTGGGCCGCCACACGGGCGAGATCCTGGATCGCATTGAGCGTCCGCCCTCCCGGTCCGACGAGGAGGCCGAGCTCACGGCCGTCGACATTGACCTCGAGTTCGAGGCCGTCCATCGTGAGCGTGCTCGTGGCATCGGCGCCGAACGCACCGGTGAGCCCGTCCATGAACGACACGGCGGCGTCGCCGACCTCCTGGGGGCTCACGTCGTTGGTCTGCTGGTCATCGCTCATCGGTGTCGTCTCCTGCTGTGTGTGTCGTGAACTCGAACGTGACGGCTTCGGGCGCCGGGCCCCGCCCCGGCTGCCGGCCGGGGCCGTGTCGGCCGGACGGTCGGCCGTCGATGCCTCCTCCGTCGCATCCGTTGCGGTGACGGCGGGCGTGGTGTCGTCGTTGGTGTCGGTGGCACCGTCGGTGGTGTCGGCCGGCGTCGAGGAGCGGGTCGAACCCCCGGAGGCCCCGCCGCGCTTGTCGCTGCTCTTGCGGCGGCGTCGCTCCTGCTTCGGCCGGACCTGCGCCGGCTTCACCCGGGCCCGCAGGCGTGCCTCGCCCCGGAGACGGCCGAACAGGCCGGGCCGTGGCTCCTCGATCACGTCGAACTCTGCTTCGTCCGCACCCACCCCGAGGCGGTCGAGTGCCATCTCCTTGGCCTCGTCGAGTGTCTTCGCAGTTGTCTCCACCCATTCCATGGGATGTCTCTCTTTCTTCGAGCGCACCGACGGACCGTCATGGCCACGCCCGTGGTTGCAGGACTAGGACTTCTTCTTCGACGACGCCGGCCGTGAACGCTTCGACTTCGGCGCCGACCGTTTGGCCTGGGCGTCCTTGCGGGACGGCGTCGGCCGGCCCTTGGCGCCCGACGACGGCGTGGGACGATTCTTGGGCGGGGTCACCCGCTTGCTCGTGACCGGCTTCTTCGCCGGCTCGTCGCCTGCCGACTTCTTGTCCGTCGACTTCTTGGCGGGCTGCTTGCCACCGGCCGAGTCGCCGGACGCTCCGCCGGTGAGATCGCGTTTGGCCTGCGCGAGGAACCCCGTTGCTTCACCGCTCTTCTTGGCCTCTTCACGTGCCGCCTCGCCGGCTCGCTGCGCCTGTCGGCCCAGGGCTTCGTCGTGACCGTAGAACGCACGGGTGATGTAGGCCTGCTGCAGGATGCGCAGCAACGTCTGGAAGACGTAGTACACGACGAGTGCGGCCAGGAAGAAGATCTGGAAGACCGCGAAGGCCACCGGCAGGTACTGCATCAGCTTCTGCTGGCCGGCCGACATCGTCGGGCTGATCGACGCACGAGCGGCCACCATGCGCTGCTGGCCGAAGTACAACGCACCGAGCAACACCACCAGCAGCACGTACCAGATGCCGGTGGTGAAACCCTCGGCCACGGCTTCGGCCGCCGACAACGACAGGTCGAGCCCCAACGACGGCATGTCGTGTCGACCGAACAACGATTGGAACAAGGCGCTGTCGACCGAGAGGTACCGGGGGATGAAGCCGGGGTCGGCCGCCTCCGCCGGGTTGCCGAAGACCTCCCACACCGACTGCGAGATCGGCAGCGCGGCACCCCTGGGCGAATACGTGAGGCCGCGCAGGACCCGGAACATGATGATGAACACCGGCATCTGCGCCACGATCGGGAGACACGAGGCCATGGGATTGACCTTGTGATCCTGATACAGCTTCATCATCTCTTCGTTGAGCTTCTGACGATCGCTGCGGTACTCGTTCTGCAGCTTGCGCATCTCGGGCGCCAACTTCTGCATCTCGAGCATCCCCCGGGTGCTCTTCAGGGTGAGCGGTGTGGTGATCGCCATCACGACCACGGCGATCAGCGCAATGGCGGTGGTGTATCCCCCGGTGATTCCGTAGAACCACGACAACAACGCGGCAGGCAGCTCGAACATCGGTCAGTGGTCCTCGTCAGGTGCGGTCGGCGGGTGAGGTGGATGACTGGATGGTATGAACGAGACAGGGGAGTGGATCTCGGTTACGTCCCCCGCCGAATCGGGTGACGATCCGGAGTGCACGGGCTCGGGAACCGGGTCGAATCCCGACGGGCCGAGGGGTCGGCACCGCACCAGTCGACGCAGGGCCAACCAACCACCGCGCACGGTCCCGTGGACGACCACGGCCTCGTGGGCGTAGCTGGAACAGGACGGGAAGAAGCGGCAGGGTGACGGACGGCCCTCGAACGCTCTCTGGTACGACTCGATCATCGAGACGATCGCACGTTGGGGACGGGTGGATCCGTCGGGAGCCTGCTCGTGGGGAACTGCGTCGTTCATGGTGCTCGTGTCCGGGTGGTCAGTCGTTCCCGCAGGCGTTCGATCCTCTCGGCCAGTTGATCGAACGTCAGTTCTGCTGCACGGGGTGTCGCTCCGATCAGATACAAGCCCGGGGGGAGCGATGCCTCGGCCAGCAAGACCCGCAACCGGCGTCGAAGGCGGTTGCGGACCACTGCCGGGCCCACGGCGCGTCCGATCGCGAACGCCACCTTCGGTGACGACGACGTCGGATCGGGAACGGAGGAACACCACAGCGGATCGATCCGCGTGCGCTTGCCCTCCTGACGGAGGCGGACGAACCCGTCGCGCTCGCGGATCCGGTCGATCAAGCCGACAGACGGGCGCGGCCCTTGGCGCGGCGGGACTTGATGACGGCCCGTCCACCACGGGTGCTCATCCGCGCGCGGAAACCGTGCTTGCGGGCTCGGCGGCGGTTGTTGGGCTGAAAGGTACGCTTCACGGCGATCTCCGGACGTTCGGGACGAAATCACATACACGGCGACGAGTCACCACGATGACCTGTGAAGGCTACGGCGATCCGGCGTGGACTCCCAACCAGGCGCGACAAACCACAGGTGTGTAACTTGCCCACAGGTGGGAAATTCGGCATCACCCCAGCGTACAGGCCTTTTCCAGCGGAGTTTTCCACGGCAGGTCGACGTGGTAGGTTCATCCGCCCGTGCCGATCCCACCAACATCCACATCATGTGGACAACGGTGTGGACCACCAAGTGAACGAATCCGGGAGACCCTGTGAGCGAGAGCGATGACGTGTGGACACAGGTCACCGTCTCCCTGCGATCACAGCTCGCCGAATCCGTCTGGTTCTCCACCTTCCAGGACGTGACTCCTCTGCCGTCCGACGGCGACATGCTTCGGCTGCTCGCTCCGAGTGCCTACGTCCGCGATCGCATCCTCACGCGCTACCTGCCGTTGGTGACCGAAGCCCTGCAGGACGCCGACCAGGGACATCGCGCCGTCGAGATCGACGTCGCGGCCGCCCACGACGCTCCTGTCGACGTCGTGACGGAGGAACCGTCCGACATCCGCCACGGACCGCGCCACGGTGAACCGGTTCGGGGCCAGGACCCCGGCGACCGCTCAGGTCCGCAGGCAGGAAGTCGGGCGGCCGACGACGAATCCGCAGCCAGATCGATGATGCTCGACGAAGCCGGGCTCAATCCCCGATACACCTTCGAGACCTTCGTGAAGGGGGCGTCGAACCAGTTCGCGCTGGCAGCCGCACTCCGCGTGGCCGAGACGCCGGCGCGCAGCTACAACCCGCTGTTCATCTACGGCTCGGCGGGTCTGGGCAAGACCCACCTGCTGCACGCCATCGGCCACTACGTGCACTCCAACTACCAGCACCACGAAGTCCGCTACGTCTCCACCGAGACGTTCATGAACGAATACGTCGACGCCATCCGTCAGAACACCACCAACTCGCTGCGCCGTCGGTACCGCGACATCGACGTCCTGCTGATGGACGACATCCAGTTCATCGCCGGCAAGGAAGGGCTCCAGGAGGAGTTCTTCCACACGTTCAACTCGCTGCACGGCGCCAACAAGCAGGTCGTGATCTCCTCCGACCGGATGCCCGACGCCATCCCGACCCTCGAGGAACGTCTCCGGGGACGGTTCAAGTGGGGCCTCATCACCGACATCCAGCCGCCCGACCTCGAGACGCGGCTCGCCATCCTCCGCAACAAGTCCGAACGCGACCGTGTCCTCGTACCCGACGAGACGCTCGAGTTCATCGCCACCAACATCGCCACCAACATCCGCGAGCTCGAGGGCGCACTCATCCGGGTGACCGCCTACGCCAGCCTCAACCAGGTGCCGATCACCACCGACCTGGCCCAGACGCAGCTCGCCGACCTGCTCAACGACAACAAGCCCAAGGTCCGCACCGACGAGGAGCTCCTCGTCGAGATCGCCGACATCTTGAAGTTCTCGGTGGAGGACCTCAAGGGCCGGAGCCGCCAACGGCCACTCGTCACTGCGCGCCAGATCGCGATGTACGTCTTCCGCGAACTGACCGATCTCAGTTACCCCGCCATCGCTCGTCTGTTCGGCGGTCGCGACCACACCACGGTGATCCACGCCAACGAGAAGATCCAGCGTCTGATGAGCGAACGCAAGCAGATCTACGACCAGGTCACCGATCTGCTGCAGCAGCTCAAGTCATGACCGGACGACAGGCACCCGTCCGGCGGACCGGTCACCGTCCGGGTACGACGGGGATGGGGACAACACCGTGGACGCGCCGGGCACAACGGTCGCCCGCTCCGTGGACAACCTCGCGCTGTCCACCGCGCCACAACGGTGTCATTCGCGACCTGGGGATCACACGGTCATCCCATGTGGACGCTCGCAACCGCTCTACGCTGGAACGACGCGTGGTCGTCCCCAGTCCACAGCACCTACTACTGACACTGTTCTTTGAGACATCCCTGCATGAGGAGAAGTGCCCACTGTGAAGTTCCGCTGCGAACGTGACGTCCTGGCCGATGCTGTCGCCACTGCCGGACGTGCCGCCACGAACCGGACCGGCACGTTGCCCGTCCTCGCGGGTGTGCGACTCGAGGTGACCGGCGACCGGCTCACCGTCACCGGCACCGATCTCGAACTGACCATCCGTCTGGTCGTCGACGTCGGCGGCGAAGGTGACGGTGCTGCCGTGGTGCCCGCACGACTGGTGGGTGACATCGTGAAGGCGTTGCCGGCCGGGGCCGTCGGGGTGGAACTCGACGACGAGGAGATGTCGATCAGTGCCGGCCGGTCGCAGTTCTCGGTGAGGCCGTTGTCGCTCGACGACTACCCGGCTCAGGCCGAGCCGTCGGCCGAGGGGGTCACGCTCCCCGCCAGCACGATGGCCGACGCGCTGCGCCAAGTGGTCCGTGCTGCCTCCACCGACGATGCCCGTGCCGTGCTCACCGGGGTGTTGCTCGCTGCCGAGGACGACGGGCTCCGGCTCGTGGCCACGGACTCGTACCGGCTCGCCGTACGTGACCTCCCCGACTCGTCGGTGCTCGGCTCCGGTCAGAAGGTGCTGATCCCCGCACGCGCCCTCGGCGAACTGCAGCGGATCATCGGTGACGACGACGAATTGACGGTCCGCCTCGGCGAACGTGAGGCGACCTTCGAAGCCGGTACCACGCGGCTCAGCACCCGCCTCATCGAGGGCGAGTTCCCGAATTACCGGAACCTGCTGCCGTCGAGCTACCCCAACCTCCTCACGGTGGGCAAGGCAGCGATGATCGAGGCCATCCGCCGTGTGAAGATCCTGGCGCAGGACTCGACGCCGGTGCGGCTCACACTCGGTGGACCCACCGTGCAGCTCACCGCCATCACCCAGGACGTGGGCAACGCCGCCGAGGAGATCGACGCGTCGTACGACGGTGCGGAGATGACGGTGGCGTTCAATCCCGACTACCTGTCCGCCGGCATCGATGCCATCGACAGCGACGACGTCACTCTCGCCACGATGGACCCGATGAAGCCGGCGGTGTTGCGTGGCGTCGGCCAGGAGGACTACCTCTACCTCCTGATGCCCGTCCGCGTCCCGTAGTCGTCGTCGAGGCCTCGGAGAACACCGGTGATCGGTAGGTCGGGTCGGCAGTGATCATCGAACATCTCGAGCTGGTGGACTTCCGCAACTACGAGCACGGATCGTTCGATCTCACGTCGGGCACCACGGCGATCATCGGTGACAACGGTCAGGGCAAGACCAACCTCGCCGAGGCGTTGGCCTACCTCGCCACGCTGACGAGCTTCCGAGGTGCCCCCAACGACGCCCTCGTACGTGCCGGAGCCGACACGGCCGTCGTGCGAGCAACGGTGCGACACGATGACGATCGGTCCACGCTCATCGAGATGGAGCTGTCGGTCAACGGCCGCAACCGGGTGCAGGTCAACCGGCAGAGACTGGGCCGCGTCCGCGATCTCCTCGGGTCGGTGCGGGTCACGGTGTTCTCACCCGACGACCTCACGCTGGTGAAGGGAGGACCCGGGGACCGCCGTCGGTTCATGGACGACTCACTGGTCGCCCTGGCGACGAAGTACGACGCCATCCGCCTCGACATCGACCGGGTGGTGCGTCAGCGCAACACCCTGCTGAAACAGGCCGGAGGGCGGCTCACCGAGGAGGTCGAGGCGACGCTCGACGTGTGGGACTCGCGTTTCGTGGAACTCGCCGACCGGTTCGGCCACGCCCGGGCGACCCTCGCGGCCCGGCTCGACCCGATGGTGCACGAGGCCTACGAGCAGCTGGCGGGCGAACCGACGGCGATCGAGCTGCGATACGAGCCACCGTGGCGACGCGGCGGCCTCGCTGCGGCGTTGATCGAGGCCAGGCCGACCGATCTGCGGCGCGGTGTGTCGACCGTCGGCCCGCACCGTGACGACCTGTACCTGTCGATCGGTGGCCTGCCGAGCCGGACCCATGCCTCACAGGGTGAGCAACGCACGCTCGCCCTGTCGCTCCGGCTGGCGGCACACCAGCTGATCACCGAACGCACGGGGTCCGCCCCGGTGTTGGTGCTCGACGACGTGTTGTCCGAACTCGACGATCACCGGGCCACCGCCCTGCTCGACCGGTTGCCCGACGGTCAGGTGGTGATCACCACGGCGAGTGAGCTGCCGCCGACCGCTGCCGCGGACCACGTCCTGCGTGTCCACGCGGGCCGTGTCACCAGCGCGACGTGACGCGTCGTGGGGAATCGGGCGGTGGTTGCCGGCAGTAGCGTGAGGTCGATGGCCGACCCCGTCCCGATCTCGCGATCGCTCGATTCGATCATGCGGTCGCTGCGCGGGACCGACCGGATCCAGATCGGCGGTGTCTTCGGACGTTGGGACGATGCGGTCGGCGAGACGGTGGCGGCTCACGTCCGGCCCGTCCGGCTCGATCAGGGCGTTCTCACGGTGGAGGCCGACGACCCGGCGTGGGCGACGCAGGTGAAGTTCCTGGCCTCCACGATCACGTCGCGGCTCGCCGAGGTCGCCGGCGTGCGGATCGAGCGGGTCGAGGTCCGCGTGGCGCGCCGGCGCTGACGGTCCGAACGAGGGTTCCGCCCCCTTCGGCCCCCTTCCGCCCGGGTCCCGGCCCGACCCGGGCCCGTCGCGATCGACGTGCGGGCTCCCCATCACCGTGACACCGCGCTGGTAGACTCGGAGACACTCGCGACACAGCGTGGCGCCGATCTCCGGGCGTGCGGCCGGTCGGCCGGAACCGTCCGGGAATCCTGGCCGACCTCGTTCGTTTCGCCCCGACAACGTGCCCGTCTCGGGTGCCGCACCACACCGCCAACACATCGAGGTACGAGTGTCCGACGACACCGCAGCATCAACCGCCGCCGAGAACTCGCCGGCCACGCCGAACACAGCCACGACGAAGGCCTCCGGCTCTCGCACCCCGTCGTCCACGAAGGTCACGGGTGACTACGACGCCAAGGCGATCCAGGTCCTCGAAGGCCTCGATCCGGTCCGCAAGCGTCCCGGCATGTACATCGGGTCCACCGGTCTGCAGGGTCTGCACCACCTGATCTGGGAAGTGGTCGACAACTCCGTCGACGAGGCCATGGCGGGCTACTGCGACCGCATCGGTGTCACCATGCTTCCCGATGGGGGCTGCGAGGTCGCCGACAACGGCCGGGGCATTCCGGTCGATCCCTTCACCTCTGGTGAGCACAAGGGCAAGAGCGCCGCCGAGGTGGTGCTCACCGTGTTGCACGCGGGCGGCAAGTTCGGCGGCGACGGCTACAAGGTGTCCGGCGGTCTGCACGGTGTGGGTGTCTCGGTCGTCAACGCACTGTCCGAGCGTCTCGTCATCGAGGTCGACCGCGGTGGCAAGCACTACCGGCAGGAGTACGCCAAGGGCGGCCAGCCCCAGGGCAAGATGGCCGTGGTGGGCGACACACCCAAGCGGGGTCGCTCCACCGGCACCACGATCACGTTCTGGCCCGATCCCACGGTGTTCGCCGCCGAGGGCGTCGAGTTCGTTGCCCGTACCGTGCTCGAACGCCTGCAGACCATGGCGTTCCTCAACAAGAACCTCGAGATCGTGTTCGAGGACCGGCGCGAGGGACGTGAGCAACAGGTCACCTTCCAGTACAAGGGCGGCATCGTCGACTTCGTGAAGCACCTCAACGCCACCAAGGAGCCGTTGTTCGCCAAGGTGTGCCAGTACGAGGACGAGGACCACGACGACGGGCAGATGCTCGACATCGCCATGCAGTGGAACACCGGCTACCACGAGGGCATCCACGGTTACGCCAACGGCATCTCCACCATCGAAGGGGGCATGCACGTCGAGGGCTTCAAGACGGCACTCACCTCGGTGGTCAACAAGTACGCCCGTTCGAAGAACCTCCTCAAGGAGAAAGATCCCAACCTCACGGGCGAGGACATCCGCGAGGGCATCACGGCGATCGTGTCGGTGAAACTGCGCGAGCCGCAGTTCGAAGGTCAGACCAAGGCCAAGCTGGGCAACGTGCCGATGCGCTCGTTCGTGCAGAAGGCCACCAACGAGTGTCTCTCCGAATGGCTCGAGGAGAACCCCACCGAGGCCAACAAGATCGTCAAGAAGGGGCTCGCTGCGGCACAGGCACGTGTGGCCGCGAAGAACGCTCGCAACGCGATCCGTCGCAAGACCGCACTCTCCGGTGCCGGCATGCCCGACAAACTCAAGGACTGCTCCTCGCGCAACGCCGACGAATCCGAGATCTTCATCGTCGAGGGCGACTCCGCCGGCGGCACGGCCGTCGACGCTCGCGACCCTCGCACCCAGGCGATCCTGCCCATCCGCGGCAAGATCCTCAACGTCGAACGCGCCCGCATCGACAAGATGCTCAAGAACAACGAGATCCAGGCGCTGATCACCGCCATCGGAGCCGGTGTCGGCGACGAGTTCGACGTCACCAAGGCCCGCTACCACAAGGTGATCGCCCTGGCCGACGCCGACGTCGACGGCAGCCACATCCGCACGCTGCTGCTCACCTTCTTCTTCCGCCAGATGCGGGAGATGGTGGAGGCCGGCTACTGCTACATCGCCCAGCCGCCGCTGTACTCCACCGAGGTCGGCAAGGAGAAGGTCTACCTCAAAGACGACATCGCCAAGAACGCCTTCCTCGAGGACCGGCCGAACCACAAGAAGCAGTTCCAGCGGCTGAAGGGCCTCGGCGAGATGGACTGGGAGGAGCTGCGCGCCACCACCATGGACCCCAGCACCCGCACGCTGCTGCAGGTGACGGTGGAAGAGGCCGCACTCGCCGACGAGATCACCTCGGTGCTCATGGGTGACGACGTCGCCAGCCGCCGCGAGTTCATCACCACCAACGCCCGTGACGTCCGCCACCTCGACTTCTGACGACGCCTCCGTCGCCGCACCCTCCGATCACGCCCGCGATTTCTCCCCTTGACTTCTCGAACTGAGCAACGATGAGTGACAGCAACGACCTCACCCCACCCGACGATCCGATCCAGCCGATCTCCCTCCACGACGAGATGGAGAACTCGTTCCTCGAGTACGCGATGTCGGTCATCATGTCGCGGGCCCTCCCCGACGTGCGCGACGGGCTCAAGCCCGTGCACCGCCGCATCATCTGGGACATGGAGGAACAGGGTTTCCGCCCCGATCGCGGCCACGTCAAGTGCGCCCGTGTCTCGGGCGACACCATGGCCCGGTTCCACCCCCATGGCGACAGCGCGATCTACGACGCGCTGGTACGCATGGCCCAGCCCTTCTCGCTGCGTCATCCGCTGATCGACTTCCACGGCAACTACGGCAGCCCCGACTTCGGCCCGGCCGCCTCGCGCTACACCGAGTGCCGTCTGCACCCGCTGGCCATGCAGTTGCTCGCCGACATCGACGAAGACACCGTCGACATGATCCCCAACTACGACGGCACCACCGAGGAGCCGCTCGTCCTGCCGGCGCGCTTCCCCAACCTGTTGGTGAACGGCAGCCAGGGCATCGCCGTCGGCATGGCCACCAACATCCCGCCGCACAACCTGGGCGAGGTGATCGACGCCGTCGTCCACCTGCTCGACAACCCCGACGCCACGCCCGACGACCTCATGCAGTTCGTGAAGGGTCCCGACTTCCCGACCGGGGCGAGCATCCTCGGACGAGCCGGGATCATGGACGCCTACCGCACGGGCCGCGGCTCGGTGAAGATGCGCGCCACCGCCACGGTCGAAGAAGGCCGCAACGGTCGCATGGAGATCGTGGTCAGCCAACTGCCGTACCAGACGAGCTGCTCGTCGATCGCCTCGCGGATCCAGGACCTCGTGGACGCAGGCGATCTCGACGGCATCGCCGACGTCAACGACGCCTCCTCGGGTGGCGCCACCAACTTGATCATCACGCTCAAGCGAGATGCCAACGCCATGGTGGTGAAGAACAACCTGTTCAAGCTCACGCAGCTGCAGTCGACGTTCTCGATCAACATGGTCGCCCTCGTCGACGGCGTGCCACGCCAGGTCAACCTCCGCGACGCCATCGTGGCGTACGTCAAGCACCAGCGCGAGGTGATCACGCGCCGTACCGAGTTCCGGCTGGCGAAGGCGAGGCGCCGCGAGCACATTCTCGAGGGCCGTATCAAGGCCCTCAACGTGATCGACGAGATCATCGCGCTCATCCGGGCGAGCGACGATGCCAACGCGGCGCGCACGGGGTTGATGGCGGCGCCCTACGAGTTCACCGAGGTACAGGCCAACGACATCCTCGACATGCAGTTGCGCCAGCTCACCCGACTGTCGCGCATCGATCTCGAGTCCGAGCTCGCCGACGTGCAGGCGCGCATCATCGATCTGCAGCAGATCCTCGACGACATCGGCCGGCTCAACACGGTCATCCGCGACGAGATCACCGCCATCAAGGACGAATTCGCCACGCCGCGCGTGTGCGAGATCACCTACGACGACGGTGAGATGTCGATCGAGGACCTCGTCGACGACAAGGAACTGGTCGTCGTGATGACGCAGGCCCAGTACGTGAAGGCCGTGCCCGCCGCCTCGTTCAAGACCCAGGGTCGTGGCGGTCGCGGTGTCTCGGGCGGCAAGATGAAGGTCGACGACATCGTGCGTCACGTGATCTTCACGACGGCGCACGCACACCTGCTGTTCTTCTCCAACCGCGGCAAGGTGTACCGCCTGCGTGCACTGGAGATCCCCGAGCGTGAGCGCACGGCCAAGGGCATGCCGATCGTCAACCTGTTGCCGTTGCAGCCCGACGAGCACATCCAGGCGATCATCGACACCCGCGACTTCGCCGGTGAACGCTTCTTGTTCTTCGCCACCCGCAACGGCATCGTGAAGAAGACGGCGTTCGACGCCTACGACTCGAGTCGCCGTGACGGCCTCATCGCGATCAACCTGCGCGACGACGACGAGCTCGTCCGGGTGATCGAGACCGGTGGCAGCGACGACATCTTCATGGTCAGCCGCAGTGGCATGACGATCCGCTTCGACGAGAACGACGTCCGGGCGATGGGCCGCACCGCCGGAGGCGTGCGCGGCATGAAGCTCAAGTCCGCCGACGACCGGGTCGTGTCGGTCGATGTCGCACGCGACGACACGGCGATCCTCATCATGACCGAGGCCGGCTACGGCAAGCGCACCCAACTCGACAGGTTCAACGTGCAGGGCCGTGGCGGCCAGGGTGTGCGTGGCATCAAGCTCACCGGTCGCAAGGGCGCCGTCGTGTCGGCGTTCATGGTCGGCCTCGACGACGAGATCGTCGCTGTGTCGAATCACGGCGTCACCATCCGCATGGAGGTGCGCGGCATCTCCTCGCAGGGCCGAGATGCCACCGGCGTCCGCGTGATGAACATGGACGAAGGTGACGTGCTCGGCTCGGTCGCTCCGATCCTGGCCACCGACTGACCCGTCGACCGGCTCGCTCCCGCGTCGGTCGACATCGCGCCGAGGCGCCCGATCGCGACACTCGCCCGTTGAACCACGTCATGGGAGGTCGCGATGCACAGCGCATCGGTGAAGATCGGTGACGGTACCGGCCGCGACCGGGGCCAGGCTGCAGTGACGGTGGTGATGGTCGCAGCGGCGCTGTTCGCCGTCACGGTGGTGGCGCTGGTGACGCTGGGCCATCGAACACTCGATCAGGTTCGCGCCCAGACCGCTGCCGACAGCGCAGCACTCGGCGGGCTGCACGGGGGGAGGCCGGTCGCGGCCGAGCTGGCCGGTGCCCACGGCGCCGAACTCGTGGAGTTCGTCGCTGCACCGAGGATGGGCGTGGTCACGGTGGTGGTGCGTGTGGGCGATCGCACCGCTACGGCAGCCGCCACTGACGCCCTCGAGGTGCCGTGACAGGGTGCTGACGAGATGTCTTCGCGCCGGCTGCCTACACTCGGGGGGGTGAGCAAGACGGAGCGCGCCCTCGACGAGGCCGACACCGCGCTCGACGACGATCGGGATCCCGACACCGAGACCGGCACGGATCCGGCCACCGCTGCTTCCGAGGCCGGACACGAGACACACGTCGACCCGATCGACGACCACGACGTCGATCCGATCGACGACCAGTACGAACTTCCCGAGATCGTGCTGGCCACCGAGCCCGAACCCGACGTGGTCGCCGGCACCGATCCCCTGATCGCGAGGCGCGCACCCCGGGTGGAGCCCGACGATGACGGTGCCGGCACCGAGATGGTGCCGGAGGTGTCCGATGACGTGCTCGACGAACTGCGTCGGGCCGACGTCGACGGCCCCGTCGTGGCGCCGGCACCGCAGGACGACACCTCGTCGGGGATCCGGCGCCCGAGGCGCTCGCCCGAGTACGACCCGGCACCCATGCCGATTCCGCTCAACGTGCCGCGGATGTTGGGGCGCAAGCCGCGCGTGCGGCGTGTGACCCGGGTGGTCCGCCACGTCGATCCGTGGAGCGTGTTCAAGATCGCGATCGTGGCCAACGTCGTGCTGTACGCGATCCTGCTCACGGCCGGTGTGCTGCTCTGGAACGTTGCGTATGCGACCGGCACGATCGACAACGTCGAACGCTTCTTCGAGTCGTTCGGCTGGACCTCGTTCGAGTTCAACGGCGGGCAGATCTACCACAGCGCCTGGGTCGGGGGCCTCTTTCTGGTGGTGGGGTTCACGGGCCTGGCCGTCCTCGCCGCCACGCTGTTCAACCTGATCACCGACCTCGTCGGCGGCATGCGGTTCACCGTGCTCGAAGAGGAGGTGGTCGAGACCAGGAACTCCCCGATGCGCCGGTTCGTGGTCCGCCGACCGGAACCCGAGGTGCCGGCCATCTCGAGTGATGCGTCGGGTCCGATGATCCGTGAGGCCGTGGTCGACGACAGTGGCAGCATCGGGCGCTGAGCCCACTTTGGGCCGATGCCCGTGAGGTGAAGCCCGTCCCGGGCCGATAACCTCTCCGACTTGCCGGGGCTATAGCTCAGTCGGTTAGAGCGCTGCCCTGATAAGGCAGAGGTCACAAGTTCGATTCTTGTTAGCCCCACCACCGGCCATCCCGCACGAGGCGCCTCAGGGCGCTTCGTTTCGCGCCCGGAGGCGCACCACGCCCGTTCATGGGCAGTTCGGGTGGCGCTGGTCGACTGGTACGGTTCCGCAGCCATGAAGCTGTTGCGCCGGATCATGTCGGCACTCGCCATTGCCGGGCTGGTCGCCGGTGTGCTCCGTGTGCGCGGTTCCGGCGGCACCCCGCCCCAGCACGGAGGATGGCGTCCGCTGGAATTGCCCGACCGATGAGCCACGATCGATGAGACGTGTCGGTGTGGTCGGCGACGGTGTGGTCGGCGAACGTGTCGTGCGCCGGCTCCCCCTGGGGATCGCCGACGTGGAGATCGTCTCCGTCGACCCGCGACGGTGGACCCCGGCGGATGTCGAACGGTGCGACGTCGTGGTGCTCGCCATGTCGGCGCCGCATGCGTCCGCTGCAGCAGACCTCCTCGCCACCGGCATCCCGACCGTCTCCGTCGCCGACCGTCTCGATGACGTGCGAGCGCTGACCGACCTCGACGACGCCGCCCGCGACGCGGACGTGCCGTTGGTGGTGGGCGCCGGCATGTCGCCCGGACTGACCGGTCTGCTCGCTCGGCACCTGGCCTCACGGATGGTGTCGGTCGACGAGATCCACGTCGCCGTGCACGGCACGGCGGGCCCGAGCTGTGCGCGCGAGCAGCATCGCGCCCTCGCGGGGCTGGCCGTCGGCTGGCACGACGGAGTGTGGATCCGGCGTCCGGCCGGGTCGGGACGGGAACTCTGCTTCTTTCCCGAGCCGGTGGGCGGATACGACTGCTATCGCGCCGAGATGGCATCGCCGATCCTGCTGCATGCATCGTTCCCCCAGGCCGACCGGATCAGCGCGCGCGTCTCCGCCAACCGCCGTGATCGCTTCACCAGTTGGTTGCCGATGCTGAGCCCGCCGCACCGCGAAGGTGGTGTCGGGGCCGTGCGGGTGGAGGTGCGCGGGAGCGCATCCGACGGGAGCAGGACCACCCGGATCCTCGGCATCGCCGAACTGGTGGGCACTGCCACGGCCGCCACCGCCGTGACCTTCGCCTCGGCGGCCATCGACCGCCGGCTTCCCGCCGGGGTGGTTCGCACGGCGGACGCCGGGCTGGACACGCTCGGTCTGTTGCACACGATCGGGGAGCTCGGGGTGCGGCTCCAGGAGTTCACGGGGGTCCCGTCGGTGCGCCGCGTGGCGGCCTAGCGATCGGCAGCCGACACCGCTGCATCGCACGTGGGTGTGGCGAGTCGGCGCTCGCACCGGCACGATGGGGGGATGGAGCTGCCCTGGTTGCCACCCGCAGAGATCGTGCGTCTGGAAGGGCGCGGCGAGATGTTCGTACGAAACCACCGCCACGAGGATCCCGCGGCTCCGACCGTGCTGCTGCTCCACGGCTGGACGGCGTCGGCCGATCTGCAGTTCTTCACCGCCTACCGGGCGCTCGCGCAACGGTGTTCGTTCATCGCCGTCGATCACCGTGGTCACGGCCGCGGCCTGCGCAGCCTCGACTCGTTCTCCCTGGAGGATGCTGCCGACGACGCCTACCTCGTCGCCCGTGCCCTCGGTGTCGACCGGGTGATCGCCGTCGGCTACTCGATGGGCGGTCCGATCACACTGCAACTCGCCCGCCGGCATCCCGAGTTCGTGTCCGGCATCGTGGTGGAGTCCACGGCGCTGGAGTGGCGGGCGACGTGGCGTGAGCGGCTGACGTGGCAGTGGCTTCCGGTGCTCGGTGTCGTGTTGAGGTCGTGGGCGTACCCCCGGTACCTGCGCCGTTCTCTGCCCCGCCTGATTCCCACCGATCACCAGCTCGAGCCGTACATCCCCTGGCTGCAGGCCGAGATCCAGCGGGGCGACGCCCACGCCATCGTGCAGGCGGGACGCGCCCTCAGTACGTTCGACGCACGGTCGTGGGCGGGCTCACTCGACGTGCCGGCTGCAATGCTGGTGACCACGAAGGATCGGCTGGTGCGGCCCCGCAAACAGCGAGCACTGGCGGCGGCGTTGGGGGCGACGGTCGACGAGGTGCATGCCGACCACCTCTGCCCGTGGGAGCAGCCGGATCAGTTCGCGTCGTCGACGGTCGCGTTGGTCGAGTCGGTGGCACGCCGGGGGTCCGAGCCGCTGTCGCCGGCGAGCTGACCCACCTGGACCGACAGCTGCTCGACGATCTCGGTGAGCCGGTCCAGCCGGTCGTCGAAGCTCTCGCCCGTGACCATGTCGGACATCGAGAGGCGCACTCCGGCGATCTCGCGTGCGAGGAACTCGGTGTCGGACTGGGTGCGCTCGGCGATGTCGCGATCTCGCTGTGCCGTCACGCGGTCACGCCGTTCCTGCCGGCTCTGGGCCAGCAGGATCAGCGGGGCGGCGTAGGAGGCCTGGATCGAGAGCACCAGCGTCAACAGGACGAGGCCACGGTCCCACGGGTCGAACTGGAGGCGTGCCGGAAGGGCCGTGTTGAACACGATCCAGAACACGATGATCCCGGTCTGCCACACGAGGAATCGTGCGGTGCCCATGAAGCTGGCGATCGATTCGCTGAACCGGCCGAACGTGTCGGAGTCGTAGGCGATACCCACGCGGCCGGACGCGCGCGGTGCGGTGAGGTCCTCCCGGCGCTTCACGACGCCCCTGCCTGCGTGTCGACTCCGTCACGACCGGCGTGTCCTGCAGCCGGCCCGGACGGCCTGTCGGGTCGGCGGTGCCGGGTGCGCCATCCGGCACCGAGCATGCGGTCGAGGACGTCGTCGACGGTGATCGCTCCGAGGAACCGGCCGGCGCTGTCGGTGACCGCCACCGCCAGCAGGTCGTAGCTGGCGAGGATCTCGGCGACCTGGCGGTCGGTGGTGTCCGGGTCCACCGTCGGGTCCTCGGCCACGAGGCGACCGAGCTCCATGTTGGGTGGTTCGCGGAGCAGACGCTGCACGTGCACCACGCCCAGCAGCTTGCCGGTGGGGGCCCGGTACGGAGCCTGGGTCACGAACACCTGGGCGGCGATGCTGACGACCCAGTCGGGGTCGCGCACGTGCGCCAGCGCCTCGGCGACGTTGGAGTCGGGACCGAGGATGATCACCTCGGGAGTCATCAGACCGCCCGCCGTCCCCTCCTCGTAGGAGAGGAGGCGTCGCACCACGTCGGCGTCGTCGTCGCCCATCACGCCGAGCATGCGCTCCTGGTCGGCGGGTGTCATCTGTCCCAGCAGGTCGGCCAGGTCGTCGAATTCCATCTCGTCGAACACGCCGACGAGGCGGTCCCGGTCGAGTTGTTCGACGATGCGGATCTGCTCCTCTTCCGGAAGCTCCTCGAGCACGTCGGCGAGCCGTTCGTCGTCCATCGCCTCGGCGAGCTGGCGCCGCTGGTCGATCGGCAGCGCGCGGACGATCGCCGCCACCTCGGCGGGGTGCACTTCGCGCAGACGGGCCGCTTCCGCCTGCATTGCGGTGGTGGCGCCGAACAGGGCGGGAACCTCGTCGTAGTCGACCAGCCGAAAACTCGGCCGACGCCGCAGCGAGTTCTTCCGGGCGAGACGGACCTTGTCGATCACCCAGTAGGACGCCGTCGCGTTCTCGTGCTGGCGGAGCGCGACATCGCTGACGGTCTCGTCGCCGACGCGCTGATCGATCAGGTCGGCGCCGATCAACAGTTCGCTCTCCCGGGGCTTGAACGGATGGAGGTCGACGTCCCAGCTGCGCAGGCGCGCCCCTTCGCTGTTCAATTCGGCGATGCGGTTGGCGTTGACGAAGATGCGACGTTGCTGGCTGTTGGCCACGAAGCCCACGATGCGTGGGGCGATGGCGGGTTCGCTGCCCCGCCCCGGCCGTCCGGGGATGGCCACGATGTCCTCGATCCGCCCGATCGGGGCGCCGGCGGCGTCGAGCAGGGGAAGGCGCATCACGCGGAAGGCGTAGATCAACTCCGGTGCGGCCATGGCCGCAGACTACCGAGGCACTTCGGCAGGGCGAGACAAACCCCGACGCCGGCGCGGCCGGCTCCGGTCGGTCCGCCGGAGGACGGGGCTGGGTCAGCGGACCGCGTCCACCTCGACCAGCGTGTCGCTGTACGCCACGCCGCCGCCCCACTCGGTGAGGGTGTCGTTCGTGAGGCTGTTGGCGACCTTGCCGTCGGCGTGCTGAGTCCGCCACCACCCGAAGGGGATGGCGACCACACCGGATCGGAGGCGTTCGGTGATCCGCACGGTGACCTCGACGCAGGCGCGGTCGTTGCGGACACGGGCCGTGTCTCCGTCGGACAGCCCGCGTGCCGCGGCGTCGGCGGCCACGAGTTCCACGAACGGACCGCCCTCGGCCGGGCCGTGTTTGGGCAGGTGCGAGTAGCCGGAGTTGAGGAAGCGTGTGTGGTGCTTGGGCGTGAGCAGCTGCAGTGGATACCGGGCGACGAGTGCCGGGTCGCCGCCGGGCCCCTCACGCGGGGGCACGTAGGTGGGCACGCGTGGTCGGCCCATGCGCTCGAGCTGGTCGGAGGCGAACTCGGCTCGACCGTCGGCGGTGTCGAACGTGCCGTCGCCGAAGGGGCGTCCGTCGTCGGGATAGGGAGCCCGCAGCCATCCGGCGCGGCGCAGTTCGTCGATGTCGACACCGGGCAGTGCCTGGCGCATCAGGACCTCGTCGTCGTCGAACAACGACGGCTCGGTGTAGCCCATGGCACCGGCGAGGCGACGGAACAGCTCGGTGTTCGAGCAGGACTCGCCGACGGGTTCGATGGCCTTGGCATTCCACCCGATCCACAGGTGGCCCCAGGGCAGCACGATGTCGTCGGCTTCGATCTGGGTGGTGGCGGGGAGGACGACGTCGGCGTAGCGGGCGGTGTCGGTGAGGAACTGCTCGTGCACGACGGTGAAGAGGTCGTCGCGTTCGAGACCGGCGCGTACAGCTTCGGAGTTGGGGACGACGACGAGCGGGTTGCAGTTCCACACCACCAGCGCATGGACGCCCGGACCCTCGGTGCGCCCGGCGTGTGGCGTGGTGAGGATCTCGCCGAGGCGGCTCATGTTGAGCGTGCGCGGCTCGGGTCGCCCGCCGGTGCGTTCGAGGTCGAACCGGTGCAGCGCCATGTCGTCGATCTGGCCCTCGGTGTAGGAGCCGACGCTCTTGGCGATGCCGCCGCCCCGCTCGGCCCAGGCACCGGTGAGGGCCGGAAGGCACGCCAGGGTGCGGTAGAACATCGCACCGTTCTCGTGGTGCTCGGCGCCGATGAGCGTGCGGATGCCGGCAGGGCGCACGGTGGCGTAGTCGGTGGCGAGTGTCTCGATCACGTCGGCGTCGACGCCCGTGACGGCGGCGGCCCGGTCGGGTGTCCAGTCGGCGACGGCCTCACGCAGCTCGTCGATGCCGTTGGTGTGCTCCGCGACCCAGTCGTCGTTCGCGAGGTCGTCGCGCAGGATGACGTGCATCATCGCCAGCATCATCGCCACGTCGGTGCCGGGCAGTGGCTGCACGAAGCGGTCACCGCGGGACGGGTCGACGGCCTCGGCGGTGAGCGTGCGGATCGGGTCGATCACCACGAGGCGGGCACCGTCGGCGCGCGCCGCTTCGATGGTGGGCCACAGGTGGCGATTGGTGAGGCGGGTGTTGGTGCCCCAGAGCAGGATGAGTTTCGAGTGACGGAGCTCGAGGGCATCCATGCCGCGGCCCGAACCGTTGGTCATTCGCAGGCCGTGGCCCACGGTGGGTCCGCAGATCGCCCGCAGCAGCTTCGAGCCCCCCATGTGGGCGAAGAAGCGGCTGCTGAGCCCCATCATGGCGAGCAGGCTCTGGTTGCCGGCGTCGGAGAACGGCAGCACGGCCTCTGCTCCGTGCGTGTCGATCACCTGCTGGAGCCGTTCGGCGATGGAGGCGAGGGCGTCGTCCCAGGTGATCCGTTCGAATTCGCCCGAACCCTTGGGTCCGACGCGTCGGAGTGGGTGCAGCACCCGGTCGGGCGCGTAGACCCGGTCGAGGAACCGGTTCACCTTCGGGCAGAGTTCGCCCTGGGAGTAGGGGTGATCGGGGTTGCCGCGCAGCTTCACGGCGACGGCGGACACCGGATCCGTGGTCCCGGTGGTGTCGGTGGTGTCGTCGTCGACGGTGACGGTCCACCCACACGAGTCGGGACAGTCGTGATGACAGGTGCCGTTCACGGTTGCGATGGCCATCCGCCGAGCCTACGACCCGACCCTCTTCCGTTTGTGTGACGGATTTTTCGGTCCGCCCCGACATTTTCGTCACGCAAACGAAGTTCGCGCCTGCTCAGTCGGGGGTCGATCCGTTTGTGTGACGGATTTTTCGGTCCGCCCCGACATTTTCGTCACGCAAACGTGGGTTGGGGTGGGGGAGGGGTGCTCAGGGCTGTTCGATGATCCGGCGGAGGTGGGGCCAGGCGGCGGCGAAGCCGGCGTGGAGCGGCAACTGGTCGACCTGGTCGGGTGGGAACCAGTCGACGGCGTCGGTCTCGAAGTTGATGGAGTCACCGAACGGCTCGTCGACCTCCACGACCACCGTCGTGTACGTCCAGTCGGTCGCCGGCTCGAACACGTACTCACCGAGCAGCCGCGGCACCCCGGGGGCCGGCCCCACCTCCTCCGACGCCTCGCGCAGCGCACCGTCGTAGGCACCCTCACCGAGGTCGAGGGCGCCGCCGGCGCACGACCAGTTACCACCCTCGTGAGCCATCGCCGAACGTTTCTGCAGCATCACCAGTGGCTGACCGTGAGTGTCGTGCACCACGAACACCACTCCCGCCGCGCCGTACACCCCCCAGCGCACGTGACCGTCGCTGCAGCGCATGAATCCGTCACCCGTCCGTCGTTGCACCGCCCCACCCTGCCCCAGACGCTCCTGCGATGGCAACGTGCAGCGACGTCCGGCGAACAGGGTGAACCGTCGACGCGGGGACGCGCCCCGCGGGTCACCACGGGAAGAAAGTGACGGCCTACCGGTTGTACTTGCACCGTGAGCATCCGTATCGGTTCGACGCCCGCCCCCGCCCCCTCTCCCGAGCAGTTCGATCTGATCATCGTGGGCAGCGGTTCGGGCAACTCGATACCCGAGTACCTGTCGGACTGGAAGATCGCCATCGTCGAACGCGACGTGTTCGGTGGTACCTGCCTCAACCGCGGCTGCATCCCGTCCAAGATGTTCGTGCTGCCCGCCGACGTCGCCCATGCGTCGGAGAACTCGGCCGAGCTCGGGGTCCACACCCGGTTCGACGGCGCCGACTGGCCCGCCATCCGCGATCGGGTGTTCGGGCGGATCGACCCGATCGCCGAGGGAGGCCGCGAGTACCGGGCGAGCGGGACCCCCAACGTCACGCTGATCGAGGGCACGGCCGACTTCGTCGACGAGCGCACGCTCGACGTGGAGGGCCGCCACATCTCGGCCCCGCACATCCTGCTGGCCGCCGGCGCACGTCCCGTGGTGCCCCCCATCACGGGCCTGGTCGAGACCGGCTTCCACACGTCGGACTCGATCATGCGGTTGGGTGAACTGCCGAAGCGGCTCGGCATCATCGGCGGCGGCTTCATCGCCGTGGAGATGGGTCACGTCTTCGCCGCACTCGGGTCGGAGGTCACGATCTTCAACAGGTCACCGATGCTGCTGCGTGACTTCGACACCGAGATCGCCACCCGCTTCACCGAGGTGTTCGGTGCTCGCGAGCGCATCCAGCTGCTGCTCGGGCACGTGCCCACGCACGTCGAGCGTGTGGCCGACGGCATCGAGGTGACGTGTGCGGTGGGGGAGTCGGTGGTCGACGAGCTGCTCGTGGCCACAGGACGCGAGCCCAACAGTGACCTCCTCGACGTCGATGCGGCAGGCCTGGTCTGCCACCACCACGGAACGGTCGCCGTCGACGACACGATGGCCACCAGCATGCCGGGTATCTGGGCCGTCGGTGACCTCGCCAACAACTACCAGCTCAAGCACCTGGCCAACGCCGAAGCCGCCGTGGCCTTCTGGAACATCGCCCATCCCGACGACCTGCGGCACCAGAGCTACAAAGCCGTGCCGAGTGCCGTCTTCTCCAACCCGCAGGTCGCCCGTGTGGGCCTCACCGAACAGGAGGCGACGAAGCAGGGCCGGTCGTTCCGGATCGGGCGGCGCGACTACGGCGGCACGGCGTATGGCTGGGCGCTCGCCGACGAGACGAGCTTCGCCAAGGTCCTCGTCGACGACGAGACGGGCCTGATCATCGGCGCGCACATCATCGGGCCGCAGGCGGCGACCCTGATCCAGCCGGTCGTCCAGGCGATGGAGTTCGACACACCGGCGGAGGACCTCGCTCGATCGGTGCTCTACATCCACCCGGCACTCACCGAGGTGGTGGAGAACGCGCTCCTCGACGCCCTGTGAACCGGGGTCGCGTCCCGCTCGTCGGGATCGGCCCGGTGGGCGAGCGGGATCTACCCTGGCCCGATGGCAGTTCCCACCCGCAACTGGGCCGGCAACCAGCGCTGCGTTCCCGCACAGGTCCACGAGCCGCAGTTCACCGACCAGGTCGCCGCCGTGGTGCGTTCGGCTGCGGCGGCCGACGAACGCGTGAAGGTGATCGGTGGCGCCCACTCGTTCACCGACACCGCCATGACCGACGGCCACCTGCTGTCGCTCGACGCGATGAACCGGGTGCTGGCCGTCGATGGCCGGGACGTCACGGTGCAGGCGGGCATCCGCCTGCGCGATCTCAACGAGGCACTGTTCGCGCGTGGCCTCGCCCTCCCGAATCTCGGCGACATCAACGTGCAGTCCATCGCCGGCGCCACCTCCACGGCCACCCACGGCACCGGTGTGGACTTCCCGAACCTGGCCGCCAACATCGTCGGCCTCGAACTCGTCACCGGCGACGGCAGCGTCGTGCGCGCCGACGAGCGCCACGACCCCGAGCTGCTCCGCGTGGCCCGCGTCGGTCTCGGGGCGCTGGGCATCCTCACCGAGGTCACCCTGCGCTGCGTGCCGGCGTTCAACCTGCGCGCCGTGGAGACCATCGAGCCGCTCGTCGACGTCGTCGGTGACTTCGGCAACGTGATGCGCTCCACCGACCACGTCGAGTTCTACTGGATGCCGGGCGCCCGCCGCTGCCAGGTGAAACGCAATTCGCGCACCGACGAACCCGCTCGACCACAGCCGAAGCTGCAGTACGTGCGCGACAAGTGGATCGGCGAGAATCTGGCGTTCGGCACCGTGTGCCGGGTCGGTCGCCGTTTCCCGACGCTGGCTCCGAAGGTGGCGAAGTTGGTGATGTCGGCGGCGTCGGAACGCGAGCTCGTCGATCGCAGCGACCGGATCTTCTGCAGCCCGCGCAAGGTGCACTTCGTGGAGATGGAGTACGGCATCCCGTTCGACGCCGTCCCCGATGCGATCGAGCGGATCGACCGGTTGGTGGCCACGCTGCCCTTCCCGCCGATGTTCCCGATCGAGGTCCGGTCGTCGGCCGCCGACGACATCCCCCTGTCGACGGCCAACCAGCGACCGTCCGGCTGGATCGCCGTCCACCAGTACGTGGGGGCACCGTACGAGGCGTACTTCCAGGGCGTCGAGCAGATCATGAACGACTACGCCGGCCGACCGCACTGGGGCAAGCTGCACTACCAGAGCCGTCACACGCTGGCGCACCGCTATCCCGAATGGGACACGTTCCGGTCGTGGCGGTCGAAGCTGGATCCGGCGGGCACGTTCCGCAACGCCTACCTCGACCGGGTGCTCGGAACGCCGTAGCTGCGGATCTCCGACCCGCACTCAGTCGACGCAGCGTTGCACGTCGACCGGCGCGACGAGATCGGCGAGTTCGGACGGGTCGACGACGGCATCGGGAAGGTCGACGGCCCACGCACGGTCGCTTCGTTCGCTGCTGCGGGCCCAGATGATGCCGGCACTGCCGTTCGAGGTGTGCACCATCGCCCCCGAGTCGCCGCGTTCGATGGTGGCCACCACCTCCACACCCGACCGTTCGAGTTCGTCGGTGCGGTAGATGTCGGTGGTGCGGATGGTGACCCGGCGGACCACATCCACCTCGAGCGCACCCACGTCGCCGGTCGCCGCCGCGAGACGGGGCAGCAGCACGATGCCGGCCCCGGGGGCGGGTACGGTCGCCGGCAGGGTGAGCGGTGTGCCGACCTGTTCGTCGGAGCGCAAGACGGCCACGTCGAGATCCGGGTCGAAGACGACCACGTCGACGGGGATCGTCCGCCCGGCCGGACCGATCACCGACACCGTGTCGGATCCGGCGACCACGTGGGCCACCGTCACGATGGCTCGGTCGGCGACCACCGTGCCCACGCCGAACCTGGTGCGTGGACCGCACCCCTCGGCGAGCACCGACACCGTCGCCGCAGCGGCGGCCTCGACGTCGAGCGTCGCCGGGTCGAGGTCGGGCGACGGATCACCGGTGCGCTCGTCGCTGATCGTTTCCACGGCCGTGGCGCCGGGTGCATCGGGCCCGTCGGATCCGCAGGCGCCGACCGTCGACGCCAGGGCCAGCACCGCAGCGACCCGGGAGACCCGTCGCGGCTGGCTCATGTGAGTTCGCGGCTCATCCAGATCGAGTCGTCGACCGTGAATCCGTGCCGCCCGTAGAAGGATCGGGCGTCGTCGTTGTGCGACTCGGTTTCGAGGAAGATGCGCACCAGCCCACGGCGTCGGCCGTCGTCGACGAGCTGCTCGATCAGCACCGAACCGATCCCGTGCCGTCGATCGCGCACGAAGAGTTCGTCGAGTACGGCCTCGGCACCGCCGGCCTCGATCGACCAGCCCCAGGTGAGCACGGCGTAGCCGGCGTCGGGTGCCGCGAGCCACACGACACCCCAGCGATCGTCGCGCAGTAGGGGTTCGAACGCACGGTGCGCCCGCCGGACGTCGAACGGATGCCGGTCGGCGTCGCAGAAGGCGCGGTGGAGATCCACGAGCACGTCGAGGTCCGAAGGGAGCGCGAGGCGGATCCGGTCGTCCTGCCTGTCGGTCATGTGCGGTCCGACACGGCACGGGCGACGACGCCGTAGCGCTCGCAGCGCTCGGGTGTGTCGCTCACCGGGCTGTGGTCATCACGTCGACGCGCATGATGCCGAACGTATCCGCCACCGGCCACGCGATCCGGTTCCGAGTGTCACGTTCAGGGGACCCGTCACGGGCGATGGCGTCCGCCCCCACCCGCCGTTTCGTCGGTGTCGGCCTCGACGTGTCCGGTTGAAGTGGCAGGAGGTCTGCCGACTCGCGACACGAAACTGGAACACGTCCGCTGACTCCAACGTCATCTGGGCGCGCTAGACCCCGTCTCGGCCCTTCGGTCGGGACGATGCGCCCGGCCCCACCCCGAGTCAGTTCGAGGCGGCATGAATCACGACATCATCATTCGTAGCGGCATGGTCGTCGACGGCTCGGGCGCACCCGCGCGGCGGGCCGACGTCGGCATCAGCGGCGATCGCATCACCGAGATCGTCGACGTCGACGAGGGCGGCCTCGACGGGAGGGCCCATCGTGAGATCGATGCCGACGGCCGGCTCGTCACGCCCGGGTTCGTCGACATCCACACGCACCTCGACGCACAGTTGGCGTGGGACCCGATCGGCACGTCGAGCTGCTGGCACGGCGTGACCAGTGTGGTGATGGGCAACTGCGGCGTGACCTTCGCCCCGTGCAGGCCCGAGGACAGAGCCACGCTCGCCGAGATGATGGAGAGCGTCGAGGACATCCCGCGCGACGCCATCCTCGACGGGCTCCCGTGGGACTGGGAGACCTACGGCGAGTACTACGCGTCGATCGACCGCATGCCGACGGGTCCGAACACCGGTGGGCTCGTCGGGCACAGCGCACTGCGCACCTACGTGATGGGCGAACGCGGCCTCGACGAGGCTCCGGCGACCGGCGAGGACATCGCCGCGATGGTGGCCCTGGTCGACGAGGCGATGACTGCAGGAGCGCTGGGGATCTCCACGAGCCGCACGTTCCTGCACCGGGTGCCCGACGGCCGTCCCGTGCCGGGAACGCACGCCACCCCGGACGAACTGCTGGCATTCGCCGACGTGCTGGGTCGTCACGGCGCCGGGGTGTTCGAGGGAGCGATGCGCCTGGGGGAGCGTGACAACGACCGGTTCGACAGCACGCGTGGCGAAGTGGCGCTGATGGGGGAGATCAGCCGTCGCAGCGGCCGACCGGTGAGCTTCGGACTCACCCAGAGCGACCGGCGTCCCGGACTGTTCGAGGCCGTGATCGACTTCGTGAAGAGCGAGAACGCCGACGGAGCCGACGTCCGGCCGCAGACCACGGCGCGGGGGGTCGGCATCCTCTTCGGACTCGAGAGCCGGACACCCTTCGACCGGGCTCCGGCGTGGAAGCAGCTGCGCGCCGCAGTGAACGGACGCAAGCTCCAGATGCTGCGTGACGCCACGTTCCGCCAGACGTTGATCAGCGAGGCCGACGTCCACGGCAGCGGCGTCGACCTCGACCAGCTCTTCGTGCTCCCCGAGGGCGAGGCACGCTACGACTGCCATCCCTCCACCTCGCTCGCAGCGATCGCCAACGAGCGCGGTGTGAGCCCGGCGGCTGCGTTCATCGAGCTGGTGCTCGAGACCGACGGCGATCTCGTGGCCAACATGCCCTTCCTCAACCAGGACCTCACCGCCGTGGAGACCATGCTCGACGACCCGCTCGTCACACTCGGCCTCGCCGATGCCGGCGCCCACGTGGGCCAGATCATGGACGCCAGCCAGCCCACCTTCCTGCTCAGCTACTGGATCCGCGAGCGGCAGCGTTGGAGCCTCGAAGAGGCGGTGCGACGGCTCACGTCGGACACCGCCGACCTGTTCGGCATCCGGGATCGTGGCCGGCTGGTGGAGGGCGCCTTCGCGGATGTGAACGTCATCGACATGGAGACCCTCCACCTGCCCCATCCCGAGTACGTCCGTGACTTCCCCGGCGGAGCCGGTCGCTACGTGCAACGGTCGGCGGGCTACGACTACACGCTCGTGAACGGCGCCGTGTTCATGGAGCAGGGTGAACACACCGGGGCTCTGAACGGTCGGCTCCTCCGCTCGAACTGACCGGGATCCGACCGGTTGCGGTTCGCTGTCGCCGGCCGAGTCAGAGACGGCGGCGGAGTTCGACGTACACGGCATCGCCGGCCAGAGCCGTGAGCTCGTCGGCCATCGACTCCACCACGGGCGTGTCGCCGCAGTAGGCCTCGCCACCGTCGGCCCGTTCGGTGCAGCACCAGGCCATCGTCCGGCCGTGATCGCCCCAGTCGGCTCTGGTCCACCGGCGAACGGTGGCCGACTCCGTGTCGGTGTCGATCTCCTGCCAGTCGATGCGCAGGGGCAGCTGCCAGCACACGGACGGCTTCCACTCGGTGGGGGACTCGTCAGCGTCGAGTGCGGCGAGGTGCAGTGCACATCCCTGCCCACCGGAGAACCCCGGCCGGTTGAGGAAGATGCACGCACCGTCGACGACGCGCGTGTGCGTCCTGTCGGCATCACCGAAGATGCCGTGCGCACCACTGTCGTCGGGAGCGGGATCCGTCGCCACGCCGTGGAGCTGGAACCGCTCGGACGGGATCATCGCCGCGTACGCGTCGACGTTCATGGCCTCGGCCTGCCCGGCCGGACCGTCGCCGAAGTGAGCACCCAGCGAGCAGCAGCCCTGGTGGAGCTCCTCGGCCGGACGGTCGAGGATGCCGCGACAACCGTTGCCGAACAGGCAGGTCCAGTCGGACTCGAGGAACGCTCGCTCGAACCTCCACACGGTGGTGCCGTCGTGGATGACGATCCAGCCGTCGTCGTGAGGATCGGGCTCGCCGTCGGGAGATCGTGTGCCGTCGATCATCGTCGTCAGAGTTCGGTGAAGGCGACGAGTCGGCCAGTCGGACCGATGTCGACGCCCACGTCGTCGGTGTCGTCGGTGTCGGTGTCGGTGTCGTCGGTGTCGGTGTCGTCGGAGTCGATTGCCCCGCCGGAGTCGTCCTCGGTGTCGGTGCTGTCGGGAAGCGGCGTGAGCACGAGCCGGCCGTTGCGCTCGACGACGATGCTGGCCGCGTCGGGGGCGACGGCGACGAGGGTGCCGGCGACGTCGATGCGGCGCACGCCGTCTGCGTCGAGGACCTCGATGCCGCCGGCGGCGGACGTCACCACGGTGCACCCGTCGGCCGACGGATGGATCGTCCCGCTGGCGCGGGCCTCGGCGACGATGTCGCCGCTCGCCGCGTCGATCACCACCAGTTCGCCCCTCGCCGTCTCGCCATCGGACCCGCCCAGCGACAGACACCGAGTGCCGAGCGGCGCTGCCGGAGTGGTCGTCTCGCGAGGCACCAGGCCGTCGTAGCTGCCCACGACACCACCGTCGTCGGCGATGATCGCCGTGCCGTCGGATCCCACCACGACCAGCCGATCGCCCGCGGTGCCGACGTGACCCTCGGTGACGGTACCGATCTCGAGTTGCTCGCCGTCGCCGGTGTCGCCCGTCCCGATGTCGAGCTCCACGATGCGGCCGCCCACCGTCACCAGGCGGACGGTGTCACCGGTCAGGACGGCCGCCCGCACCGACGGTGTCCGAGCCGAGCCGAGCAGCTCGCCGGCATGGTCGAACACGCTGACGGTGGCCTCGTTGCCGACGTTCTGGGCGGTCACGACCGAGTTGCCGTCGACCGCCAGCGCGAGGCCGGGGAAGAACGAGGGCTCGTCTCGGTCGAAGGAGAACAGCACGCTCTGGAAGTTGCCCGAATCGGTGACCAGTACGTGCCGTCCCGACGGGTCGCTGCGTGCTGCACCGAACTCGTAGCGGGCACCGGCGACGGGAGCGAATGCATCGGTGTCGAGCTGGTCGCCCGACGAACCGTGCACGATCAGTCCACGGCTCGTCGATGTGGCGGGGACGAGCATCGTCAGCGCACTTCCCGACGGCCGGGTGATGCCGTCTGCTCCCACCGTCACCGGCTCGGGGTCGGCGTCGTCGGAAGCGGCCAGGTCGATCACCGTCGCCACCCCGTCGGTACTGATCACCGCCGTGTCGTCGACGACGGCGACGTCGGTGATGTCCCGCAGCCCGGATCGACGACGTGCGATCTCCCCGTCGCCGTCGCCGTCGGCCACCACCAGCACGCCGGTGCGCTCGTCCACGGTCACCACCCGGTTCCACTCGACCCTGGCCGACCCGTCGGTCGAAGTGTCGGCCCCTGTCCCGACCAGGTTGGCCGCGACCAGGCCGGCGGCGGCGAACACCGCCACCACGCCGCCGATGGCGACGGTGCGCCGGAACAGGTAGTTCGGGTGCCGGACCGCTATCGCTCGCCGGCGTCGCTGCGCGGTGCGGCCGGCCCGACGGCGAGGCTGTGCGTCGTCACCGCCCGGCTCCGTTTCCGGGGATGCTCCTCGGCCGGTATCTCCGCTCGTGTCGCGAGTGTCGTGGTCACTGGCCGGCCGGCCGGCGGGTTCGCCGCCGTGGCCACGGTTGCGTTCGTGGTCGTCGCCCTCGTCGTCGAACAGCGTGGGTGGTGACGGCATCGACCTGGATCGTAGGCGCACTACTGTCGGACGCCATGGAGTTCACCTGCCCACGTTGCGACTCGGCGGTGTCCGACGACTTCTACGGGCCGTGCACCGAGTGCCGTCACCAGCTCCGGGCGCAGTTCCGTGGCGAGGGTCGGGTGGTGGAGCTCGCCGAGTACGAGCCGAAAATGAACGTGACCCCCAACGCGGTGGCCCTCAAGGACGATTGAGCCCACCCCCGGCGACGAACGCGTGATCAGTGTGCAGCCGCTCGGCGCACACTGATCACGCGGTCGAGGTCCCCCTGGTGGTCAGTCGGTGCGATCGGCGTCGGGGACGCCTGCGCCCGGGCGGAACTCGGACTGCCGGTCGGCGCCGCCTGCAGCGGCCTTCGCGGCCGCCGCCTGCTCCATCGTGGTCGTCATCGCGGCAGCTGCGCCCTCGTGCGACATGATCTTGCCGACCACGGCCTTCGACGCCCCCGCCATCAGCTCGGCCTGATGACGGTTGAGGTACTCCTGCGATTCGCGCAGGCCCACCATGTATCCGTTCACCTCGGGGATCACGTACCGGGCGAACAGCTCCCACGACCGCCACGTCGCCTCCCGATTCGCCCAGTCGTGGGCGAACCCGAGCAGCACCCCGAACCCGCCGGTGATCTCCTGGAGGTGCCGGATCGCCGCAACGGCGTCGTCGGGTGTACCCACGACGGCGGCCCCGCCGGCGCCCGAGCCGGCTCCGGCGATCTGGTCGAGCAGCTCCCACTTGTCGTCGACATGGGTGGCGTTGGGGCGGCCGAGCGTCCACACGTTGTACTCGTTGTGCCAGCGCTGCAGGCCGTCGACGGCCTCGTTGCGCGCTTGATCGCGTGACTCGGCGAGGTGGAACGACATCAGCACGCGCCAGTCCTGCCGGTCGACGGTCCGGCCGTGTTCGGCGGCGGCCTGCTCGGCGAATCCCCACTGGGTGGGCAGCGACTGGATGCCTGCCGTGGAGTTGGATGCGATCGACAGCACCCCCATGCCGTACTTGCCGGCGAGGGTCATGCCCGACGGCGAGATCGACGACGCCGTCACCATCGGGAGGTCTTGCTGGAGTGGCAGGAGCTGCAGTCGAGCGTCGTTCAGCGTGAACCAGTCGCACTCGTGGCTGAAGCGGTCGTCGCCGCGGAGCAGCCGGGTGATCACCGACAACGCCTCGTCCTGCCGGTCGCGCTGCACCATCGGGTCGATGCCGAGCGTGCGCGCATCCGACGGCAGGGCACCGGGACCCGAGCCGAACATCGCCCGTCCCCGGCTCATGTGGTCGAGCTGCACGATCCGCTGGGCCACGTTGAACGGGTGGTGGTACGGCAGGCTGGTGACGCCGGTGCCGAGCATGATGTTGTGCGTGCGCTGTGCCGCCCCGGCGAGGAACATCTCCGGGGAGGCGATCATCTCCCAGCCCGACGAGTGGTGCTCACCGCACCAGAACTCGTCGTAGCCGAGCCGGTCGAGGTGCTCGGCGAAGTCGATGTCGCGCTGGAACTGCAGAGTCGGGTGTTCCCCGGTCGGATGGTGGGGGGCGAGAAAGGTGCCGAACCGGAGGCGGGACATGGAGGCCGACTGTAGGAAACCGCGGAACTCGTGCTCCGACCGTGCCCATGGTGCGTCATGCCGGCGGTCGAACTGGAACGGCCCGCCGACGTGACCGACCTCGGCCCGACGGCGTGGCCCGACGGCTACGTCGCCTCCCGGTTCCGCCCCGGCGTCGAGGCGGACAACGCCACCGCACTCGGCCGGTACCGCAGTGTCGTCCTCGAGGTCGCTCGCGAGTACCTCCACTTCACCCGGCCCACCGAACCGTCGTGAGGTCCGGATGAATGCGATCGGGCAAGGTGGCTCCGCTCCGGTATCGTGTCCGGGTCCCCGCCGGGGCACCCCATCTCGGGGACGTAGCTCAGTTGGCTAGAGCACCTGCTTTGCAAGCAGGGGGTCGTGGGTTCGATTCCCATCGTCTCCACCACGACGACGAGCGTTCCTGGGCTCTGTGACGGATGTCTCGTCGAGTGACGGCGTATCCCTACTGTTACGTGAGGGTAGAGTCGCCCGGTCGCTGATGCGACGTGTGACGTGTTGCTGGGTCCCTGTGCCTCCGCGAGGTCGACCCCGACCGAAACCCCTTCTCCCCACGAACTGGAACCTCATGTCTGTCAACTCGCCTGAGCTCGCGCTCGACGATCCACTCGCCTTCGAGGACTCCTCGGTGATGAGCGCCCTGCGCTCACCGAAGCGTCTGCGCATCGAAATCCTCGCCGGCCTCGCCGTGGCGTTGGCGCTGATCCCGGAGGCGATCTCGTTCTCGATCCTGGCCGGTGTCGACCCGCAGGTCGGGCTGTTCGCCTCGTTCACGATGGCGGTGACGATCTCGATCGTCGGCGGTCGGCGGGCGATGATCTCCGGGGCGACCGGGGCCATTGCACTGGTCGTCTACCCGGTCATGGAGGAGTACGGCCTCGACTATCTGATCGCCACGGTCATCCTGGGCGGTCTCATCCAAGTGGCGCTCAGCCTGTCGGGCGCTGCCAAGCTGATGCGGTTCGTGCCGCGCAGCGTGATGGTCGGCTTCGTCAACGCATTGGCGATCCTCATCTTCACCGCCCAGTTGCCCGAACTGATCGACGTGCCCGCGGTCGTGTATCCGTTGGTCGCCGTCGGGCTCGCCATGCTGTTCCTGCTGCCGAAGTTCATGCGCGCCGTCCCGGCGCCGCTCGTGGTGGTCGTGCTGCTCACGATCGTCGCCGTCGCCTCGGGCATGGACATCCCCACCGTCGGCGACAAGGGAGACCTGCCCTCCAGCCTGCCCACCTGGCTCATCCCCGACGTCCCGTTCAACCTCGAGACGCTCCGCATCATCGCTCCGTTCGCGATGGCGGTGGCCATCGTGGGGCTGCTCGAGTCGTTGATGACCGCCAAGCTCGTCGACGACATCACCGACACCCATTCCGACAAGACCCGCGAAGGTTGGGGTCAGGGCGTCGCCAACATCGTCACCGGCTTCTTCGGCGGCATGGGCGGCTGCGCCATGATCGGCCAGACCATGATCAACGTGAAGACCTCCGGCGCCCGCACCCGGATCTCCACCTTCACCTCCGGCGTGTTCCTGCTGATCCTCGTCGTCGGGCTCGGGGACATCGTCGCCCGCATCCCGATGGCCGCTCTCGTCGCTGTGATGATCATGGTGTCGATCGGCACCATGGACTGGCACAGCATCCACCCGCGCACTCTGCGCCAGATGCCGTTCAGCGCCACGGCGATCATGGCCGTCACCGTTGGGGTCACGGTGTTCACCCACAACCTCGCCTACGGCGTGATCCTCGGTGTCGTCACCGCCATGATCTTCTTCGCCCGCCGCGTGTCGCACTTCACCGAGGTCGTGTGCGTCGACCACCCCGACGAGAACACCTGTGTCTACGCCGTTCGTGGCGTGCTGTTCTTCGCGTCGAGCAACGACCTCGTCTACCAGTTCGACTACGCCCACGACCCCCGCAACGTGATCATCGACCTCTCCGAGGCGCAGATCTACGACTCGTCCACCGTCGCCGCCCTCGATGCCATCGTGCTCAAGTACCACAACAAGGGCAAGCACGTGGAGATCATCGGCATGAACGAGCCGAGCGCCAAGTGGCACGAACTCAGCGGCAACCTCGGCGCCGGCCACTGAGGCAGACGTCACCTGTCGAAAAGTCCTGCAACCGGCGCTATCGAGGAGCACGCGTGGAACCACAGATGCATCAGATCGGCGAAGTGGCCGATGCTGTCGGTTTGTCGCTGCGGACGATCCGCTACTACGAGGAGGCCGAACTCGTCCTCCCGAGCGGCCGCTCCACCGGCGGGTTCCGCCTCTACACCGACAGCGACATCGACCGTCTCCGCCTCGTCAAGCAGATCAAGCCACTCGATCTGACGATCGAGGAGATCCGCGAACTGTTGACGGTCCGCGACCGGTTGGCCGACCCCTCGACGCCGAAGCGCGACCGTTCAACACTGCTCGAACGACTGTCGATGTTCGCCGAGCTGGCCGAGGAACGCTGCCAGCGACTCAGCGAGCAGCTCCACGCCGCCGAGCAGCTCAGCATCACCCTGCGCTCGGAAGCCGACACCGCACAGGCGACGGGGCGCAGTCGTCGGTGATCGGGTTCGACGACGTCGCAACCGACACCGCCCGGCCCGACCGACTCGTCGGTCGGGCTCGGCCCGACCCCGACCCCGACCCCGACCAGGCGACCGGGCCCATCGCACGCGGGTCAACAATTGTCACCGCATGGAACAATATCGGTCACACCGGGACCTTCGTCCTTGTTTCGGCCGGCGCACTCGGGGGCACGTTCGAGGGGTCAGGACCGGTGTTCCGACCCTGAAGAGGTCACGGCGTCCGGAGAGTCTTCAGAAACAGCGACCCTCCCGTCGTGGAGATGTCGGGGACCACGAGAGTGGCCCCGCAGAGGAGGAGTCATGCGAAAGTCGACACTGGTCGGAGGCATCGCCGCTGCGCTGGCCTCCATGGTCCTGGTGCTCCCACCGCCGGGCGCATCCGCGGCCCCGGGTGACACGCCGGGATCGATATTCTCGGATCTGTTCCTCATCTTGCGAACGGAGAACGGCGTTCCCATTCCGAGTGAGGAGTTCACCACCGTCGAGGGACCCGTGGAATGTGTCCAACCGATCTCGTACACCGAGATTCCGGGCATCTCTCCCACGGTGAACCCGGTGGACGGCCAACACGTCTGGCTCGTCCCACTCGTCGGTGAACTCGACAGCACTGCGCTGAGCGTCGCCGCGGTGGAAGACGAGGACGAAGCCGAGCCATGTGATCCGCAAGCGGCGTAGCTCGCGTACACGTCCGAGGCCGGTTGAATCTCGCCCGCACGTCGGACGAGGTCATCCAGCGCAAGCTCCTCGAGGTCCAGCTTCGGCTCGAGGACGCGACGGAGATCAGCCTCGACGGTGCCGGTCGAATCACCACGGACGGCACGCCGATCGATGCGTCCCCCGAGCATGCCGCCATGTACCAGGCGCTGATGGACACCGGAACGATCCCGGGCCTCGGCGTCTCGCCTGCCTTCATCCAGCAGGGGCCGACAGCGACCGACGGATTCGACGAGTGGATGCTCGCCGCCGCCGCGATCGGTACGGCCGGAGGCAAGTCGGTGCCGATCGGCCCGGACACGATCGAGTACTACGGCCGGATCGCCGCTCCGACCGGAGGGGTCGGGGACTGGGGATACATCCCCGTGTTGCCGGAGACCTTCGCCGGTGAGCAGTTCATCGACTACCGGGACTTCAGCTACACCCGTGCCGATGTGTACAGCGGCTGCTCGATCTGGCTCGACGTACCGACACTCACGTGGGAGTACGGCCCCGTCCTCGACCGAGTGGAGTTCCTCGACGTCGTTCCGACACCGGGAACGGTGGACAACGTCGCGGGGTTCACCCAGATGGCCGACGACGTCCGCTCCGTGATCAACTATCTCCACGAGAACGAGGTGGTGGTCAACCCGGAGACCGGCTTCGGTTTCTACATCGACCCGGTGTTCGAGAACACCTGCACCACCCCCAACGAGGACCTCGCGCCGGAGGGCACGCCCCTCTCGCAGGCCGAGATGGTCGCCTATCTCAACGACCTGGTCATCGAGGCCGAGCCGCCGACGGTGACGATCACCGAGGCACCGGCCGCCACCACGACGTCGACGGATGCGACGTTCGCCTTCGACGCCGGTGAGGATGCGACGAGGGTGCTGTGCATCCTCGACGACGGTCCGATCGAGGACTGCCTGAGCCCGAAGACCTACACCGGGCTCGAGTACGGCTCGCACACCTTCACGGTCGTCGCGATGGGCACAGGAGGCATCTTCGCCTCCGAGACCCACACGTGGGAGATCGTCGACGTGCCCGAGATCGTGTCGTTGACGCCGGCGCGGCTGGCCGACACCCGAGTTCCGTTCGTCGCCGCCGACGGGCAGTTCACGGCAACCGGTCCGGTGAGCAGTGAGGGGACGATCGAGGTCCAGATCGCCGGGCGTGGTGGGATCCCCGCGGACGCCGAGGCGGCCGTGTTGAACCTCACGATCACCAGAGCGGCGACCAATGGGTACGCCACGGCGTTCCCGTGTGGCACCCAGCCGCCGACGTCGAGCATCAACTACCAGCCCGGCGAGAGCATCGCCAACGAGTTGGTGGCGAAGTTGTCGCCCGACGGCACGATCTGTGTGTACGTGCACCGCACGGCGCACGTGATCCTCGACGCAGCGGCACGATCTGTGTGTACGTGCACCGCACGGCGCAGGTGATCCTCGACGTGGCCGGCCACATGCCGGCAACATCGGGTTACACACCGTTGACGCCGGC
>JAWLEC010000102.1:0-11821 GCA_041686315.1 Ilumatobacteraceae bacterium | reverse complement strand
TCCATGCCGAACGCCTTCAATCCGGCGTCGGCGATGATCCACCCCTTCGAGCTGACCGACACCACGGTCGCCAGCACCGACAGCGCCTTCTCGAACGGAACGTCGAGTTCGTCGTACTGGGTGTCCATGAGCGTGTACGACCCGGCCTGGATCTCGGTGCACCACGTGTTCACGTCGAACGTGCCCGTGCCACCACCCGACACGACGTCGCCGCCGACGGCGTCGTGCGCCTGCAGCAGGATCGCCATCGCCTCGTCGACCTTGGCCCGCTTCGCGTCACGGTCCTTCACCATCATCAGGTGGCCCTCGTAGCCCATCACCCCGCGCACGTCGAGCCCTGCCGCACGGGCACGGTCGGCGAGCGGACCCGCGTCGTCGACGTCGCACCCGCAGCGCGGCAGCCCGACGTCCACGTCGATCAGGACCGACCGCACGCCGCCGGCGATCGCGGCGTCGAGGGTCTCGTCGGAGTCGACGGCGACGGTGATGTCCGCCCGGTCGGCCAGCGCTCCGAGGCGGGCGGCGTCGAGGGTCTCGTTCGCCAGCAGCAGGTCGTCGGTGAGGCCGGCGGCGACGAGACCCTCGATCTCCCGGGGCGTCGCCGCACAGAATGCGTGGTGTCCGTCGTCGTGCAGCCGTCGCGCCATCGCCGTCGACTTGAAGGCCTTCACGTGGGGCCGCAAGTTCGATCCCGGGAGACGCTCGTCCATCGCCGCGAGGTTGCGATCGAACGCCGGCACGTCCACGAGCAGGGCGGGCGTCACGAGTTGGTCGATGCGATCCGTCATGGCCTCATCATGGCCGACGCCGTCTGCGGGAGCGGCGACGATGCAGCGAGCGCACGCTGCTCGATCACCGGGCAGCGACAGTACGTTGGCAACCGTGCAGCTCGATCTCGACGTCGTCCGTTCCCACTTCCCGGCCTTCGCCAGCCCGTACAACCGCGACCAGTCGTTCTTCGAGAACGCCGGTGGGTCGTTCGCGTGTCGTGAGACGATCGAGGCGCTCACCGAGCACTACACGAACCTGAAGGTGCAGCCGTACAGCGAGTTCGAGTCGTCGGCCCGCGCCGGTGCCCTGATGGATCGGTCACGAGAGCGGTGGGCCGAAGCCCTCGGTGTCGAGGCTCGCGAAGTGGTCTTCGGGCCGTCGACGTCGATGAACACCTACGTCCTCGCTCATGCGTTCCGATCCGTACTGGAGCCGGGCAACGAGGTGATCGTCACCAACCAGGACCACGAAGCGAACACGGGCGCCATCCGTCGCATCGCCGAGGACGTGGGGTGCACGATCCGTGAGTGCCGGATCGACCCCGACACGGGCCTGCTCGACCTCGACGAGTTGGAGTCGATGATCGACGAGCGCACCGGCGTGGTCACGGTGCCGCACGCCTCGAACATCGTGGGCCAGGAGAACGACGTCGCCCGCATCGTCGAAGCCGCCCACCGCGTCGGCGCCCGTGTCGTCGTCGACGGGGTGTCCTTCGCGCCGCACACGATCCCCGACGTCGCAGCGCTGGGTGCCGACGTCTACCTGTTCAGCCTCTACAAGACGTACTCCGTGCACCAGGGGCTGATGGTGGTGCGCGCCGGCCTCATGGCCGAACTCCCCAACCAGAGCCACTTCTTCAACGCCGAGATCCCCGACAAGCGCCTCAATCCCGCCGGCCCGGATCATGCGCAGGTGGCTGCCGCCGGTGCCGTGCTCGACTATGTCCAGGCCCTGCACGTGGCCCATGGAGGTGCGGCCGACGACGACCTGCGGGCGGTCTGTTCACAGGTGTCCGCGCTGTGGCGTGACCACGAGGACGTGCTCACCGGGCGGCTCCTCGATGCGCTCCGCGAGCGCGACGACCTCCGTGTGCTCGGCCCCGACCGGGTTGCGGCGGCCCCCGGTCATCGTTGTCCCACCGTCGCCATCTCGCCGCACGCAATCGATCCCGACGGGCTGGCCCACCGCCTCGTGGCCCGCGGTGTGCAGACCAGCGCCGGCCACTTCTATGCGGTCCGGGTGCTGGAGGGCATGGGTATCGACCCCGACCGTGGTGTGGTGCGGTTGTCCGCGGTGCACTACACCTCGACCGCCGACATCGATCGGGCGATCGATGCGCTCCGGGCCGAGCTCGGCTGACCGACCGACGCCGTCGACGCAGACCGTCGCGGAGTGCCGTCGCAGGTGTCGGTGATGCGGCATGCTGTGGCCGTGACCGAGACGTCGACGCCGAGCGCAGCGACCCTGCGTGAGGACGACCGTCGCGACTGGAAGCGGCATCCCGTCGATGTGGCGCGTCTCGTCTGGCGCCTCGTGGTGCTGCTGGTCGTACTCGGCCTCACTGCGGCGTTCCCGTCGGCACTCACCAACGTGTCGGCCGATCTGGTCCAGTTGTTCGCCCGCATGCCCGAACCGCTGCGCTATGCGCTCGTCGGCCTGGCACAGCTGACGCTCGTGGTGGTACCGGTCGTCATCGTCGGCTGGTTGATCAACCAGCGGACCCGGCTCGCCGCGCTCCTCGTCGTGGGATCGGCGGCGGTCGGCGGTGTCCTGATGCTGGTGCTCACCGACTGGCTCCAGCGGGTCGCACCGCCGGCCGCGATCACCGACCTGCCGTCGAACTCGTTCCTGCCGACCGACGTGCCGTCGATCGCATTCCTCGCAGCGCTCGCCTCCGGGGCGGCCACCGCCTCACCGATGATGGCGACCGTCTGGAGACGTGCCGCCTGGGGTGTCGTGATCCTGGCGGCAGCGGTGCGAGCCCTCAGCGCCACACAGGCGCCGGTCGGTATCGCCGTGACACTGGCGCTGGGCAGTGCGATCGGGTCGCTCGCCCTGGCCGTGTCCGGGTCGCCGCGACGCCGTCCCGGATCGGCCACGTTGAGATCGGCACTGTCTGCCGGTGGCGTCGAGGTCGATCAGCTCGCCGACGAGGAGCACCGCTCCGGCGTGCGCTCGTATCGCGCCACGTTGGATGGGCACGACGTTGAGGTTCAGTTCGTCGACCGTGACGACCGCGACGTCGAGCTGCTCTCGCGCGTGTGGCGTGCGGTCCGGGTGCGCAACGTGGAGGAACAACGTCTGTCGATCCGGCCGAGGACGCGGGCGGCGCAGCACGCCGTCGTGTCCGACATGGCCGAGCGCGCCGGTGTCCGCGTTCCCGACGTGCTCGCGGTCGTCCCCGCTCCTCGCGACAGCGCCGTCGTCGTCCTCGATCCGCCCGAGGGAACTCCGCTGGCCGAGCTCGCCGGCGACGAGGTGTCCGACGCCGCGCTCGACGACGTCTGGACCCAGGTCGAGCGGCTGCACACGGCGCGCATCGCCCATCGTGCTCTCACCTCTGACCATGTCGTGATCGACGGTGACCGGGCCGCCCTGCGAGGGCTCGACGACGCTCTCGTGGCATCAGGAGCCGAGACCCGGGCGGTCGACCGGGCCGAACTGCTGGTGTCGATGGCCGTGGCCGTCGGAGCCGAGCGGGCGCTCGATGCTGCGGTGCGCAGCCTGTCGACAGCCCGGCTCGAGGTGGCGCTGCCGTTCGTGCAGATCCCGGCCCTGCCACCGGCGACGCAGCGCATCGCCAAGCGCAAGGACCACAGAGGCCTCGTCGACGCACTCCGCTCCGGCCTGCAGGAACGCCTCGGGGTGGAGGAGGTGGAGCTCGCCGAGCTCGAGCGGGTGAGCATCGCCAGGATCGTCAGCTGGGTCGGTTTCGCCGTGCTGGCGTTCTTCGTGCTCACCCTCGTGACGAGCTGGTCGGAGATCGTCGATGCGATGTCGGGTGTCAACGGGGTCTGGCTCGTCCCCGTGTTCGCGGCGACGATCTTCGGCACGGTCGGCGGCGCCATGTCGCTGAGCGGTTCGGTCGTGCGGCGGGTTCCGTTCGGCGAGGCGGTGGTGGTGATGTTCGGCCAGTCGTTCCTCAACCGGTTCACCCCGATGAACGCAGGCGGCATGGCGATGCGCATCCGCTATCTCCAGAAGGGTGGCACCGATCCGGCGGTTGCGACCGCAGCCATCGGGCTCACCTCGGCCGCCAGCGGTGTGATGCAGGTGCTGTTCATCGCCTTCTTCTTTCTCTGGAGCAGTTCGGACCCGACCAGCGGACTCTCGTTGCGCGGCGACGACGGTGGGGGCACCGACGTCTCCGTCGTCGTGCTGTTCGTCGTCGCCGTCGTCGTGGCCGTGATCGTGGTCGCCGTCACCCCGCGCACCCGCAGGTGGCTGGTGGACTTCCTACGATCCACGATCGAGAAGTTGCGCGCCGACTTCGGTGCGCTGCTGCGGATGCCTGCCAAGCTCGGTCTGCTCTTCGGTGGCGCCACCGTGGCGAAGCTGTCGACGATCGTGGCCTTCGCTGCGGCGTGTCGTGCGTTCGAGATCGATCTGGCATTCGCTCAGCTCGGGGCGTTGTACCTGGCTGCCAACACCGTGGCCTCGGCGGTTCCCACCCCCGGAGGTGTGGGTGCCGTGGAGGCCGCATTGGTGTTCGTGCTCACCAACGCCGGAGTCGACGACGCGGCAGCGTGGGCAGCAGTGCTGTTGTTTCGATTGGTGAACTACTGGTTCCCCACGATCCCCGGCTACATCGCCCTGCGGATCAGCGAACGCCGACAGCTGGTGTAGTGGCCGCCTACGCTGCGAGCGTGTCCAACCAACGAACGGTCGGCGTCGTGATGGGATCGAGCAGCGACTGGCCGACGATGTCGAAGGCCGTCGACGTCCTCACCGAATTCGGTGTCGCGCACGACGCACAGGTCGTGAGCGCGCATCGGATGCCCGACGAGATGTTCGCCTATGCCGAATCGGCGAGACACCGTGGTCTGCGGGCGATCATCGCCGGCGCGGGCGGCGCCGCCCATCTCCCGGGGATGCTCGCCGCGAAGACCACGGTTCCCGTGCTGGGGGTGCCGGTTGCATCACGGCACCTCTCCGGTCTGGACTCGCTGTACTCGATCGTGCAGATGCCCGCGGGGGTCCCGGTGGCGACGTTCGCGATCGGTGAGGCCGGTGCGACCAATGCGGCACTGTTCGCAGTCGCCCTCCTGGCCGCCGACGACCCGGACCTCGCCGGACGCCTCGACGCCTATCGCGCCGCCCGGCGTGATTCCGCTGCGGGCTCGGTGTTGCCGCCGCTGTCGTGACCGGTCGGATGGTGCTCCCGCCCGCCACGATCGGGATGCTCGGCGGGGGTCAGCTGGGCCGGTACGCGCTGATGGCTGCTGCCACGATGGGCTACCGGACGCTCGTCCTCGATCCCGACCCGTCGGCGCCGGCAGGTGTGGTGGCCAACGAGCATCTCGTGGCGCCGTACGACGATCCGGCGGCGCTGCGACGGATGACTCTCGACTGCGACGTGGTGACCACCGAGTTCGAGAACCCGCCGGCGGCTGCACTCGAGCAGTTGACCGCTGGGGTGGCGGTTGCGCCGTCGCCCGCCTCGGTGGCGATCGCCCAGGACCGCGTGGCCGAGAAGCGTTTCCTGGGCGACAACGGCTTCCCGGTCGGCGTCTGGTCGTTGCTCGACGATGCACACCCCTCGCCGGACCTCCGGGTCGTCGCCGACGGGCCGGCGATCGTGAAGACGGCCCGGCTGGGTTACGACGGCAAGGGGCAACGGCTCGTCGCCGACGCCGCCGAGGCGGTGGCTGCATGGGCCGACCTCGGCGGGGTGCCGTGCGTGGTCGAGCAGCGGCTGGCACTCGAGACCGAGCTGAGTGTCGTGCTGGCACGTACGGCCGACGGCAGGATCGAGTCGTGGCCCGTCGCCGAGAACCGTCACGTCGACGGGATCCTGGATCTCACGGTGGTGCCGGCGGCCGTTCCACCCGCACTCGCCGATCGGGCGGTGGGGCTGGCGATGGCGGTCGCCGACGCGCTCGACTACGTGGGCGTGTTGGCGGTGGAGATGTTCGTGGTCGACGGCGAGGTGCTGGTGAACGAACTGGCGCCCCGGCCGCACAACAGCGGCCATTGGACGCTCGACGCCTCGGTGACGAGCCAGTTCGAGCAGCAGATCCGCGCCGTGTGCGGCACCGGCCTGGGTGACACGTCGATGACCGCCCCGGCGGCGGCGATGGTCAACCTGCTCGGTGATCTGTGGTTCCTCGGAGACGGCACTCTCCGGACGCCCGACTGGGCGGTGGTGCTCGACGATCCCCGTGCCACGCTGCATCTCTACGGCAAGTACGAGCCGCGGCCCGGGCGCAAGATGGGTCACGTCACGGTGACGTCCACGAACGCCGGCGCCGCCGCAGCCCGTGCCCTCGAACTCCGCGCCGCCCTCACCCCCTGACGCGCTACGTTCCGTCTGGTGGACGCACTCTCGTTTGCGTGACGGAAGTGTTGGGCCGTCCCGAAGAAAACGTCACGCAAACCGGTGGGCCCGGGATGCGCTCTCGTTTGCGTGACGGAAATGTTGGGGCGTGCCGAAGAAAACGTCACGCAAACGGGTGGATGTGGGCGGGCCGAGCCGGTCGGATCAGGCCGGGCGCGTGGCGATCACGAGCGTGTCGAGCGCAGTCCGGTCGCCGTCGGGCGTGTCGACATGACGCTCGGCGAGCTCGGCCACCGTGACGTGCAGGCCCTCGAGGGCGCCCACCGTCTCGTCGACCGTGTAGCAGACCTCGGCCGACGGCGGGCCGCCGTACCCCTCCGTGACGTTGGCCTGGTCGTGCGCGACGACGAAGATCGTGCCGCCGGGCCGCAGCCAGCCGCGGGCATGTTCGAGCACGGTCAATCGTTCGGGCGTGGGCAGCTGGAGATACGACAGCATCACCAGGTCGACCGGGGCGTCGGGCTGCCACGTGGTGGCGTCGGCGCGGACCAGGTCGATCTCGACGCCCTGTTCGTCGGCCAGCCGCTGTGCTTTGTCGAGACCCACCTGGGAGAAGTCGACAGCCGTCACGGTCCAGCCCCGTTGCGCCAGCCAGACGGCGTTGCGACCCTCCCCGGCACCCAGATCGATCGCCGACCCCGGCGCCAGATCGGCGAGGTGACGCTCCACGAACTGGTTCGCGCGACCGGTCCAGATCAACTCAGTCGTCGAGTACCGCTCGTCCCACCCTGTGCTGTCCATCCCCCGAGTCTGCCAAACCCGTTTGCGTGACGCTTTCTTCGGCCCCTCCCGACATTCTCGTCACGCAGACGATGAGCGCCCGGTGGGGAAGGTTCAGGAGACGGGGGACGGGGCGCCGGTGGGCTGGTCGTCGAAGGACTCCACGCGCCCGTCGGCGTGCTTGGCGAAACGTCGGGCTGCCCGACCGTGGTGCGGGTCGTCGCTCGGCCAGGGCCATCCGCCGAACTGCGTTCGCTGATAGTCGGTGAAGGCCTGCTGGATCTCGGCCTGGGTGTTCATCACGAACGGCCCGTACTGCGCCACCGGCTCGCCGATGGGCCGACCCTGCAGCACCATGCACTCGACGCCGCCGTCACCGGCGATCAACTCGAGTGGTCGGGAGGAGTCGAGGACGGCGCCGTTGCCGGCGTCGAGCCGTTCGCCGTCGACGTCGAGCCACGACCCTGTGAACGCGTAGAGCAACCGGTGTGCCTCGTCGCTGCGCGGGGCGGGCATGACCCAGCGTGCGCCGGGATCGAACCGCAGGTGCCAGATGGCCACGTCGGCGTCGGCCCTCGAAGCCCACGAGTTGGGCGGCGGCGTCGGTGCCGTGGCGTTGTCGAGCGTGCCGGCGATCACGGTGACGTCCACGATGGGCCCGTCGGCGTCGCTGTCGTCCGGCCGCTCACCGATCACGGTGGGCGTGTCGTGGCTCCACAGCATCGTGAAGTACGGATCGACCATCTTGTCGGCCGCCGGCAGGTTGAGCCAGATCTGGAACAGCTCGAGCGGGTTGGGGGCGTCGGTGCTCAACAACGGGAACATCTCGCAGTGCACGATGCCCTTGCCGGCGGTCATCCACTGGGTGTCGCCACGTCCGAAGCGCGCGGTGGCGCCGAGGGAATCGCTGTGGTCGCAGTATCCGGTGCGTACGTAGGTGATGGTCTCGAAGCCGCGATGCGGGTGCTGCGGGAATCCCGGCACGGTCGAGCCGTGGTACATGTTCCATCCGTCGACACCGGCGAAGTCCTGCCCCATGGTGCGGCCCGTGAGCGCGGCGTTCGGACCGAGCTCGTGGGTGCCCTCGGGGTAGTCGTCGAGGTGGTGCGCCACGAAGAGGAAGGGGTCGATCGTCGGCCACTGGGTACCGAGCGGGAACGTCTGCCGGAGTGCGCCTGCCATGCCTTCAGTGTACGACGCAGCAGATAAAGTTGCGAACGCAATATTCCGATCGCCCTCGACAGCGCCGACACCCCGGAAAATGCCTCGTTGGTAGCGCCAGACGCTACGAACCGGGCATTTTTCGGAATGGGGGAGGTGGGTCAGTGGGTGCGGACGTAGCGGAGATCGGTGGGAGACCGGCCGGCGTCGAGCCCGCGCTGCTCGAAGCGGGTGAGCGGGCGCCATGCCGGACGCGGGATCACGCCACCTTCCAGCCGGGGCTCGGCGTCGCACACCTCGCGCATCGTGTCGGCGTAGTCGGCGATGTCGGTCGCCAACTGGATCTCGCCGCCCACCCGCAGCCGGTCGGTGAGTGCCGCGACCACGTCGCCGCCCACGAGACGCCGGTGGCGGGTGCGCACCTTCGGCCACGGGTCGGGAAAGAAGATCCTCACCACCGCGAGCGACGACGCCGGGATCCGATCGAGCAACGGCAGCACGTTGCCGTGCACGACCCGTACGTGGTGCAGACCCTGCCGCTCGATCGCGTCGAGCACCGTGGCCACGCCCGGTGTGTGGACCTCCACGGCGATGACGTCGAGTTCGGGCTGCTCGGCGGCCAACCGGACCGTGGACTCCCCGTGCCCGAACCCGATGTCGAGAGCGACGTCGCCGTCGCGGCCGAACACGTCGGGCCACGACAGCTCCGGCCCCTCGAGATCGAGGCCCCAGCGCTCGATCCACTGGTCGAACTCGGCCTGACGCCGGGGCGACAGCGACCGGCGACGCACCTGGAACGTGAGGGCCGGTCGTCGAACCGAACGGGGGCGGGACATCGATGCGACGCTACCGCTGCGTCGCATGCCGCGATCAGCCACCAGACTGCGGGCCGATGGATCAGCGCGGCCCCCAGCCAGAGGATCGGCACGGAGGGCCGGACGGACGCGGTGGACGCGAGCCACGCATGACTCCCGACGAGCGAGCCGTCCGTCGCGCCATCCACCGGCAGGCCGCTTCCATCACCGCGGCGGTGGCGCCGTTCGGCGTGGTCTTCGGCGCCGCTGCGGCCACCGCCGGGCTCTCGCTGGTGCAGGCGATCGGCTACTCGGTGCTGGTCTTCGGCGGCAGCTCACAGTTCGCCGCCGTCGAGATCCTCGGTGACGGTGGTTCGGTGGCGTCGGCAGCGGTGGCGGGCCTGTTGCTCAACGTGCGGTCGCTGGCGTTCGGGGTCATCATGGCGCCCGCACTCGCTGGATCGTTGTGGCGTCGCGCGGCGATGTCGCAGTTGATGATCGACGAGTCGACCGCCGTCGGCAGCGCCCGGGCCGATGCCCGGTGGCGGCGGTACGGGTACCTCGTCGCCGGCCTGGGCGTGTTCGTCGTGTGGAACCTCACCACGATCGTCGGGCACGTGGCGTTCTCGGGTGCCGGTGACCTGATCGACGACCTCGGCCTCGACGCCGCCGGCCCGGCCGCGTTCCTCGCCCTCCTCTGGCCGCGGCTGGCGTCACCCGCCCAACGCCGGACGGCGGTCGCCGGTGCCGTGATCGCGCTCGTCCTCGTGCCCGTCGCTCCGCCCGGAGTGCCGATCCTCGCCGCGATGGTCGGTGTGCTGTTCGCCGGCGTCCAGCGCAGGGGCCCGGCATGAGCGACGCCACCGTCGTGCTGATCGTGCTCGCATCCGGCACGTACCTGTTCAAGTCGGCTGCGCCGCTCGTGCTCGGTGCCCGCCCGCTGCCGCTGCGCATCGGACGGGTCGTGGAGCTGTTGCCCGCTGCACTGCTCGCCGCACTCGCCATCGTGTCCACGGTGGCCGACGGCTCGTCGGTCGTGGTCGACGCCCGCCTCGCGGGCCTGGTGGCGGCCGGCGTGGCGCTCTGGCGGCGGGCTCCGTTCGTGCTGGTGATCGTCGTGGCGGCGGCGGCGACGGCGCTCGTGCGACTCGTATCGTGAGCGTCGCCGACGAAGTACGATTCGCGACATGCTCGATACCGAGATCGAACTGATGGACGGCGAGGAGATGATCCTCGCCTCGAACCCGCACTGGTTCTACTTCTGGAAGCAGGTTGCGGCGGCGGCGGGCATCGTCGGACTGTTGCTGATCCTCTGGGTGATCGACGAAGGCACACTCGGCGACGTGATCGGCTGGGTCACCCTGATCGCCTTCATCGTCCTGCTCGTCGACACGATCTACGAGTTCGTGCAGTGGAAGACCAACCGCTTCGCCGTCACCAACGAGCGGGTCGCCTATCAGAGTGGAATCCTGCGGCGCCGCGGCGTGTCGATCCCGCTCAACCGCATCAACAACGTCAACTTCGAGCAGAGCTTCATCGCCCGTCTCCTGAACAACGGCGTCGTCACCATCGAATCGGCCGGTGAAACCGGTGACTCGGTGTTCGAGAACATTCCCGACCCCGAGCGGGTGCGGGGTCTGATCTTCGCGCAGGTCGAAGCCGACGAGCAGGCCGACTCCGACCGCGACGCGGCAGCACTCGCCAAGGCGATGCAGCAGCACATGCCTGCGACCGGTCCGGGCGGAGGCACGGAGAAGTCGCCGCAGGAGCGGCTCGCAGCGCTCGACGAGCTGAAGACGCAGGGCCTCGTGAACGACGACGAGTACGCCGCCAAGCGCCAACAGATCCTCGACGAGATCTGACCGTCGAGCGTCGCCGATCCGCCCCGACGCCCGATCCGCCCTGACGTGGGGGCGCCGGGATCAGACGCCGGCGGCCCACCGGTCGACGAAGTCGCAGAAGCCGTCCACGTCGTCGTCGGTGATCTCGATCGACAGTGCCACGAATCCGCGCCGGGCCAGGTACCAGCCGGCCTCGAGCGCGGCGAAGAAGAGCAGCTCCTTCCACCGGTCGTCGCCGGCCGCGAGATCCGATGCCGACCGAACGGGTCCGGCCGTGGCATGGATGTTCATCATCGAGCCGGCGCCCGTGACGCACATGGGCACGCCGTGGCGGGTGAAGCTCTCCCCGAGACGGGTGCGGAGTCGGTCGCCGCGCTCGTTGAGATCGGCGAGGACGTCGGGTGTGAGCACGTCGGTCAGGGTCGCCACCCCGGCCGCCATCGACACCACGTTGTTGTTGAACGTTCCGGCGTGGCCGAGCGGCCCGCCCCGTGTGGCGTCGAATGCCGCCATCAGCTCACGGTGGCCACCGAAGGCGCCGAAGGAGAAGCCACCGGCGAGATACTTGCCGAGGGTGGTGACGTCGGGTCGGATCCCCGACGCCTCCTGCAGGCCACCGGGCGAGAGGCGCGACGTCATGACCTCGTCGAACAGCAGCAGAGCGCCGTGGCGATTGCACCGGTCACGGAGTGCACGGAGGAACTCCACACGCCCGGGGATGCATCCGGCGGAGCCCTGCAGTGGTTCCACGAGCACGGCCGCCAGCTCGTGGCCGCAGCGCTCGAACGCGGCCTCCACACCGTGGACGTCGTTGTACTCGCACACCACCCAGTCGTGGGGAACGTTCACCTCGCGGTGCGACCCGAACGTGAGCACACCGCCGTGGTAGCCGCCGTCGAACACCAGGATCTTGCTGCGGCCGGTGTGGTGGGTGGCGAGGGCCAGCGCCATCAGGTTGGCTTCGGTGCCCGAGTTGG
>JAWLEC010000270.1:0-2729 GCA_041686315.1 Ilumatobacteraceae bacterium | reverse complement strand
CCCGGCGAGGAGCTCGGCGTAGGTCGTCTCCTGCCCCGGTTGCACCGCGACGGCGATCGGCATGTCGGCAGGAAGCGTCCGCTTGTACTGCTCGAGGATGCGACGGTGGTACTCGCGCTCGAGGTCGAGCTTGAACACGACGCCGTGCGCCCTGTTGACCTCCTCGCAGGCGCCCTCTTCGATCAGCGGGCAGAACGGATCGGCACCCGGCCCGTGACACACGGAGACGTGATGCCCCGTGCCCTCGAGCAGGTGACGCTCGAAGCCCTCGTGATCTCCCGGAGTGACGTCCAGGATCACCCCCATCCGGTCACGTTCCATGAACGCATTCTCGTCGCGCTCGGTGAAGCGGGCAAGGGACAGAGGTCCTCGTCCGCCCACCAACGAGTCCGGCGCTACGCAGCCGGCGGCGGAGTGCCGTCGCCGAAGGGGCGCCCGCCGGTGATCGTGTCGCCGACGAGGTACCGCTTCGTCGTCAGCCGCTCCTCCAGCCAGTCGAGCCGGTCGAACAGCCGGTGGTACGCCTCGGCGTAGGAGCCCGCGTCGGTGCTGAACCCGGCCTCGTACACGGCGTTGTTGACGGCGCGGTAGTTGGCGTCCTGGATGTCCATGATCTCGTCTCGGCGCTCCTCGGGGAACAGATCCGGCGCCCCCGGTCGATGGAACTCCACCCACTCCTGGCCGAAGTCGAGCGTGATCTGATGCACGTCGTTGGTCACCACCTGTCCGGACGGGATGTCGACGATCGCCGGCACCGTCACCCCGCTCCCGGCGCCCGCACCACGAGCCTCGTAGGCCTCCCGCAACAGGTGGATACCCAGGACCGGTTCGACCTGGCCCCGCGATGCCCAACGAGATCGCGTCCTCCAGCCCGTACAGCCGCCGGGCGATCAACGCCCGGTTCGCCCACGGACATGCCCGCGCCGCCACCAACCGGTAGCGGCCGGCCTCCACCGGCCAGCCCTCCGCCCCGTCGCCGGTGATGCGGGTGGTGATGTAGTCGGTGTCACGGCGATAGACGCCCGTGGCGTCGGCGTACTCGGTCTGCGATCCCATGCCACCGCGTACCCGATTCCGCGAAGACTTCACGTCGCCACCGATCGGGCAGTGTGTGGGTCATGGACGCCATCGACCTGTACGACGGACCGGCACCAGGCAGCGAGGACTGGACCCACAGCGAGCAGCGCTACTTCAGCGAGGCGCTCGGCATCGAGGTGATGACCAACGTCGTCGCGCCGACGCTCACCCCCGTCCTGCCGAGCCCGGGCACCGCCAACGGTGCTGCCGTGGTCATCGCTCCCGGCGGGGCCTTCCATCTCCTGTCGATCGGCAGCGAGGGGTTCGAGGTCGCCGAACGCCTCGCCGGTCATGGCATCGCCGCGTTCGTCCTCGTCCACCGGCTCGTGCCGTGCGAGGGCGACGTGGTCGCCGAGCTGACGCGCAAGGCGACCGACGATCCCGAGGCGATGCGCGCCGACGCCCACCGCATCGCGGCGTTCGCCGCCGCCGACGGAGAGACCGCGATGCGGCACGTGCGTGCCCGCTCCGACGACTTCAAGATCGACCCCGGTCGCGTCGGGTTCATGGGGTTCTCGGCGGGTGGCAACGTCGCCCTGCGCGTCGCGCTCGCCGACGACCCATCGGTTCGCCCCGACTTCCTCGCCGCGATGTACGCCACCCTGAGTGGCATCGACCTCGACGGCGCCCCCGACGGCAGTGGCCCGATGTTCCTCACGGCCGCCACCGACGACAACCTCGGCCTCGCCGGCGACTCGATCACCCTCTTCGAGGCCTGGCGTGGCGCCGACCTCCCCGTCGAGCTGCACATGTACGCCCGCGGCGGCCACGGTTTCGGCATGCGCACCCAGCACCTGCCGTCGGATTCCTGGATCGACCGCTTCCTCGACTGGTTCGACACCACGATTACACCGGGGGTCTGACCCCTGCTGTAACGGATTACGCCAGGGGTCAGACCCCCGGTGTAATGCCGTACGATCGGGGAATGGCGGACATCTTTCACTCCGGCGGTGTGGCCCGCACGGTGTTGCGGTGGCTCCTCGGCGGTGCGCTGATCGGGGCCGGGATCGGGCACCTCACCACCCAACGCGAGGAGTTCCGGGCACAGGTGCCCGGCTGGTTCCCGATCGACGAGGACGTCGTCGTGCTCGCCTCGGGCATCGTCGAGATCGCACTCGGCGCCGCACTGATCGGCCTGCCCCGCCATCGGGTGATCGTCGGCACGATCGTCGCCGCGTTCTTCGTCGTCATCTTCCCCGGCAACGTCGCCCAGTGGACCGAGGGCGTCGACGCCTTCGGGCTCGACACCGACGCCAAACGATTTGCCCGGCTCTTCTTCCAGCCCGTGCTGGTGATCTGGGCGCTCGGCGCGACCGGTGCCTGGCAGGCGTACCGGGCCGGCTCCTGGCCCGCCACGCCCGCCCGCACCGATGGCTGACGGCGCGACGACGCTCGGGTTCGCCGACCTCGTCGCCCACATCGACGACGACGCCCGCGGCCGCCGCCGCTACGTGTTCGGCCTCGCGGGGCCGCCGGGGAGCGGCAAGTCGACCGTCGCCACCCGTCTGGCCGGCGCCCTCGGCGGCCTCGTGGTGCCGATGGACGGCTTCCACCTCGACAACGCCGAGCTCGAACGGCGGGGGCTGCTCGGGGTCAAGGGTGCGCCCGAGACGTTCGACGCCGACGGCTTCGTGCGCCTCGTCGAGCAGTTG
>JAWLEC010000005.1:0-46141 GCA_041686315.1 Ilumatobacteraceae bacterium | reverse complement strand
CGGCGCCGGCCCCGGAGCCGTCGGGCACGTGGGTGTCGGCGTGGGGCGCATCGAGTTCGCCGGCACCGAATCGCCCGAGGTGATGCAGGCCGTGGTCGAGCGGATCGTCGCCAACGCCATCATCGAGCGGTGGGCGGACGGCACCATCGATCCACCCCACGCCGACACCCACGTGCCCGACGGCTCGGGGGCCGGCGCCGTCGTGGTGCCGATCCGCGAACTCGACGACGACGGCCTGCGGGCTCTCGACGCCGACCGATCGCTCTCGCTCGACATCGAAGAACTCCGCGCCATCCGCGACGAGTACCGCCGGCTCGGCCGCGACGTCACCGACGTGGAGATCGAGACGCTCGCCCAGACCTGGAGCGAGCACTGCGCCCACAAGACGTTCCGGGCCATCATCGAGGCCCATGGGGGACCGGACGACGACACCGACGGCGACGACATGCACACGGTGGAGCCGCTGCTCGCGCAGCTACGACGGTGCACCGACGCGATCGACGCACCGTTCGTGGTGTCGGCCTTCGTCGGCAACGCCGGCGTGATCGAGTTCAGCCCGGGGACGACCTTGGCCATCAAAGCCGAAACCCACAACCATCCGTCCGCCGTGGAGCCGTTCGGCGGCGCCAACACCGGCGTCGGTGGCGTGATCCGCGACGTGCTCGGCATCGCCCATCGTCCGATCGCCGTCACCGACATCTTGTGCTTCGGCCCCGCCGATCTCCCGCTCGCCCAGCTCCCGGCCGGGTCGCTGCACCCCCGCCGGATCCGAGACGGCGTGATCGACGGCGTCGCCGACTACGGCAACAAGATCGGGCTCCCCACCGTGGCCGGTGCCGTGCTGTACGACCGGGCCTACACCACCAACCCGCTCGTGTTCGCCGGATGCATCGGCGCCGCGCCCACCCGCCCACTCCACGACGGTCCCTTCGCCGGCGATCGAGTCGTGGTGCTCGGCGGCGCCACCGGACGTGACGGCATCCGTGGAGCCACCTTCTCCTCCGCCACCATGGACGCCACCACCGGCGAGGTCGCCGGAGCGAGTGTGCAGATCGGTGAGCCGATCGTGGAGAAGCTGCTGATCGATGCGCTCGTCGGAGCCGAGGACCTCTACTCGGCGATCACCGACTGCGGTGCGGGAGGACTGTCGTCGGCGGTCGGCGAGATGGCCGAGGGCATCGGCGCCGAGGTGGAGCTCTCGCTGGTCCCCCGCAAGTACCCCGGGCTCGAACCCTGGGAGGTCTGGCTGTCGGAGGCCCAGGAGCGCATGGTGGTGGCCGTCCCCCCCGAACACCTCCCTGCGCTGTCCGAACGTTGCCGGCGCGTGGGCGTGGACATGGCCGACATCGGCCGGTTCACCGGCACCGGCCGGCTGGTGGTGAGCGACGGAGGTGAGACGGTCGCCGACATCGACACGGTGTTCCTGCACGACGGTCGCCCACAGCGACGGATGCGCGCCGAGCTCCCCGATCCCGATCGTCACGACCGAACCGGCCGCTCGGTGGCGGACCCGGCCGCCACGCTGCTGGCCCTCCTCGCCCATCCCAACATCGCATCCAAGGCCGCCACCATCCACCGTTACGACCACGAGATCCTCGGCTCCACGGTGGTCCGGCCGCTCGTCGGAGCCGCCGGCGACGGGCCCGCCGACGGTGTGGTGCTCGCCGAACCGACCGCCGCCGAGGGCGCCGCGATCGGCATCGGGGTGAACCCCTGGTACGGCCTCCACGACCCCGAGGCCATGGCCTACGCCGTCGTCGACGAGGCGATGCGCAACGTCGTCGCCGTGGGCGCCGACCCCGACCGGGTGGCCCTGCTCGACAACTTCTCGTGGGGCGATCCCCGCCGACCCACCACACTCGGCGAACTCGTCGCCGCCGTGGAGGGCTGCTGCGCCGCGGCGCGGATGTACGGCGCCCCGTTCGTGTCGGGCAAGGACTCGCTCAACAACGAGTACGTCGGCGACGACGGCGAGCGTCATGCCGTGCCGCCGACGCTGGTGATCACGGCCGTCGCCCACGTGCCCGACGTCGACCACTGTGCGACGCCCGACCTCGTGGCTGCCGGCAACGTGCTGCTGCTCGTGGGGTCCACCGACGCCGAATTCGCGGGCTCGCATCTCGACCTCGTCCACGGCGCCCCGAAGCAGCCCGGGATCGCCCCGTCACCGGACCCCGACGCCCCGGTCACCTACCGTCACCTCCACGCGGCGATGCGCGCCGGCCTGGTCTCGTCGTGTCACGACGTGAGCGAGGGTGGCCTCGCCGTGGCACTCGCCGAGATGTGCATCGCCGGCCGACGTGGCGCCCGTGTCGACACGCTGCCCCACGACGACCCCACCACCGCACTGTTCTCGGAGTCGACGGGCCGTTTGGTCGTGGAGGTCGAACCACGTCGCGTCGCCGCCTTCATGAAGGTGATGGACGACCGCGCCCTGCGCCTCGGTGTGGTCGACGACACCCGCATGCTCACACTGCCGGGCGTCGACCCCATCCCGGTCGCCGACCTCGCCGATGCCTTCAACAGTGACGCGTTCGACACCGAGATGGGCGCCGCCACCTCCACCTCCAACTCCACCTCCACCGGCACCGGCACCGGCACCCGCACCGGGAGCAACTCGTGAGCCGCGTCCCCGCCGTCGTCATCGCCGGACCCGGCACCAACCGTGATCGTGACGCCGCGCTCGCCCTCGATCTCGCCGGCGCCGACGCACAGGTCGTACTCGCCTCCGAGCTGGTCGCCGACCCGTCGATCCTCGACCGGGCCCGCCTGGCGGTGGTCGCCGGCGGCTTCAGCTACGGCGATTCGCTGGGGGCCGGCAGGATGCTGGCCCTCGACCTGGTGGTGGGGCTGGGTGACCGTCTCCGGGAGTTCGTCGCCGCCGGGAGACCCCTGATCGGCATCTGCAACGGCTTCCAGGTGCTCACCCGCACCCGGCTGCTGCCCGGCGCCCTCGGGCACAACGCCCAGGGGTCGTTCGACTGCCGGTGGGTGGTGCTCGATCCCGCGCCGAACAGCTCCTGCGTGTGGACGCGGGGCATCGACGACCCGATCCACTGCCCGATCGCCCACGGCGAAGGACGCTACGTGCACCCCGATCCCGAGTCGCTGGCCGCAGCGGGCCAGGTGGCGCTGCGCTACCGCAGCACGAATCCCAACGGGTCGGTGGCCGACATCGCCGGGGTCTGCGACCCGTCCGGCGTGGTGCTCGGCCTCATGCCCCATCCCGAGAACCACGTCGTGGCGCGCCAGCACCCTCGCCACCGCCGCGGAGGCGGAGGGCCGGCTCACCTGGGTCTGCGCCTGTTCGAGAACGGCGTCCGCCACGCCAAGGACCTCTGAATGGTCGCGGCACGCCACGTCCCGCCCGTCGAGCCGCTCGACGACGTGCACCTGCCGCTCGACGACCGTCGCGAGGGCAAGGTGCGGATCTCCTATGCGCTCCCCCACGGCCGGCGCCTGTTCGTCACCACCGACCGTCTCTCGGCGTTCGACCGGATCATCGCCTGCGTGCCGTGGAAGGGTCAGGTGCTCAACCAGCTCTCGATGTGGTGGTTCGAGCACACCCGCGACGTGGTGGCCAACCACGCCATCTCCACCCCGGACCCCAACGTGCTCGTCGCCCACGAGGCCCGCCCGCTGCCCGTGGAAGTGGTGGTACGCGGCTACATCACCGGCGTCACCGACACGGCGCTGTGGACGCAGTACGCCCGCGGCGAGCGGGTGATCTACGGGCACCGCTTCCCCGACGGGTTGGCCAAGAACACCCCGCTGCCCGAGCCGATCGTGACGCCCACCACCAAGGCCGCCACGGGCGGCCACGACGAGCCGGTGTCGTGTGCGGAGGTCACCGACAGGGGACTCGTCGAACCCGGCCTCTGGACCCGTGTCCAGGAGGCCGCACTGGCACTGTTCCGCCGCGGCACCGAGCGCGGCGCAGCCGCAGGGGTCCTGCTCGCCGACACCAAGTACGAGTTCGGCCTCGACGCCGCCGGCGACCTGCTCCTGATCGACGAGGTGCACACGCCCGACTCCTCGCGCTGGTGGGTGGCCGACACCTACGACGAACGCCTGGCCCGCGGCGAGGAGCCCGAGAGCCTCGACAAAGAAGTCGTCCGGCGGGCCTTCGCCGACGTCGGCTACACCGGCCACGGCGACGTCCCCCACCTTCCCGACGAGGTGTGGGCCGCCACCACCGACCGGTACATCGACGCATACGAACGCCTCACGGGCACCACCTTCGTGCGCGGGGCGTACCCTGCAACACCACGGATACATGCTGCGCTCGCAGGACTGGAGATCGACTGACATGGCCAACAGGACCATCCCGGTACGGGCCGTCGCCCACCACGGCGGCGTGGACGACCCGCTCGGTGACGCCGTCGATGTCGACACGCCCAAGGACGAGTGCGGTGTGCTCGGCATCTCCACACCCCACGGCGACGGTGTCGCCCAGCTCGCCTTCTTCGGCCTGTTCGCCCTCCAGCACCGTGGCCAGGAAGCCGCCGGCATCGCCGTGAGCGACGGCCGGCGGGCACGCGTGCACAAAGAGCCCGGCCTCGTCGCCAACGTGTTCACGCCCGAGACGCTCGCCCCCCTCACCGGCTACCACGCCATCGGCCACACCCGCTACTCCACCACGGGCTCCAACGCCGAACGCAACATCCAGCCGTTCCTGGTCGAGACCATGCACGGACCACTGGCGCTGGCCCACAACGGCAACGTCGTCAACGCACCTGCGCTGCGCGAGGAGCTGCTGAACCGTGGCTTCGGCCTCACCGCCACGAGCGACTCCGAGGTGATGACCCTGATGCTCGCCGCTGCCGGCGGGCAGACCTGGGAGGAGCGCATCGAGCGCACGCTTCCTGCGTGGAAAGGAGCGTTCTCGCTGGTGCTGCTGGCCGCCGACCACGTGATCGCCGTACGCGACCCCTGGGGCTTCCGTCCGTTGTCGGTGGGTCGCCTCCCGCACGGTGGGCACGCGGTCGCCAGCGAGACCTGCGCCCTGTCCACCCTCGGCTGTGTCGACATCGGCGAGGTCCAGCCCGGCGAGATGGTCTCGCTCCGCGGTTCCGAGCTGCACCGCAGCCAGGTCCTCGCGCCACAGCCGCGTACGGCGCGGTGCACGTTCGAGTTCGTCTACTTCTCCCGGCCCGATTCGGTGTGGGACGGCCGCAACGTGCACCACACGCGCCAGCGGCTCGGCGTGGAACTCGCCCGCGAGGCAGTCGCCGACGCCGACGTGGTGATCCCCGTGCCCGACTCCTCGATCCCCGCAGCCATCGGCTACGCCGACGAGAGCGGCCTGCCGTTCAACGACGGGTTGATCAAGAACCGGTACATCGGCCGCACCTTCATCGAACCCACCCAGGACATCCGCGAGCGCGGCGTGGCCCTCAAGTTCAACGCCCTCCGTGAGAATCTCGAGGGCAAGCGGGTGGTGATGATCGACGATTCGCTGGTGCGTGGCACCACCGCCGGCCCGCTCGTGAAGCTGGTACGTGACGCCGGTGCCACCGAGGTGCACGTCCGCATCACCTGTCCGCCGATCACCCATGCCTGCCACTTCGGCGTCGACATGGGCCATGACGGCGACCTGATCGCCGCCCGGCTCGGCATCGAGGAGATGCGTGAGCACATCGGCGCCGACAGCCTCGCCTTCTTGTCGCTCGACGGGATGATGCGCGCCGTGGCCGAACGTGAGAGCGGCGAGGACGACGGGTACTGCAACGCCTGTTTCACGGGCCGCTACCCGATCGCCGTGGGCGACGCCCAGGCCAAGCTCGCCTTCGAGGGCGTGCTCGCATGACCCGGGTCACCCGCTGATGCGCGTCCTCGTCATCGGCGGCGGGGGCCGCGAGCAGGCCATTGCCTGGGCGTGCAGCCACCACGGCCACGACGTGCGTCTCGCCCCCGACCTCGGGAGCGCCACTGCCGACGACACCGATCTGGTGATTCCCGGCCCCGAAGCGGCGCTGGTCGACGGTGTCGCCGACGAGTGTGCACGGCGTGGCCTCTCCTGCTTCGGACCCACGGCGAAGCTGGCCCGGCTGGAGGCGTCGAAGAGCTACGCCCGGGAGCTCGCCGACTCGCTCGGCATCCCGGGGCCCCGGAACGCGAGTTTCGAGGATGCGGCCGCCGCCGTGTCGTGGTGGCGCGACCTCGACGCACCGGTGGTGGTGAAGCTCGACGGCCTCGCCGGCGGCAAGGGGGTCGCCGTGCCCGATGGTGACCCCGCCACCATCGCCGCGATCGAGGACGCGGCCGCCACGGGATCGTTCGTGCTCGAGGAGCGGCTGGCAGGCCCCGAGTGCTCGCTGCTCGCGTTGTGCGACGGCTCGACGGCCGTCGCGCTGCCCCTCGCCCAGGACCACAAGCGCATCGGCGAGGGCGACACGGGCCCCAACACCGGCGGCATGGGCGCCTATGCGCCGGCGCCGGTCCCCTACTCGCCCGACGAGCTGCTCACCACGTTCGTGCAGCCGGTGCTCGACCACCTCGCAGCGGCCGGCACCCCCTACGTCGGTGTGATCTACGCCGGTCTGATGCTCACGCCCGATGGCCCGCGGCTGATCGAGTACAACGTGCGATTCGGCGACCCCGAGGCGCAGGCCGTCCTGCCACTGCTGGAGACGGACCTCGCCGAGTTGGCGCTCGCCGCCACGAAGGGTGCCGTCGACGATCTGCCGCTCGTGGTGCGCAGCCAGGCGGCGATGACGGTGGTCGCCGCTGCTGCGGGATATCCGGGCACGCCGGTCCTCGGCGCCGAGATCACCGATTCGATGGCGAGTGGTGTCGTGGGGCCCGACGGCACCACCACGATCCGCTTCGACGCCGGCGTCAGAGCCGAACCCGACGGAACGCTCCGGGTGGCGGGCGGCCGGGTGCTCGCCGTCACCGGGATCGGGTTCGATCTCGCCGAGGCCCGGGCCGCCGCCTACGACCACCTCACCCGCATCCGTTTCGACGGTATGCAGTTCCGGCGCGACATCGGGTGGCGATCGCTCGGCGCCGAACTCGCCTCCTACGCAGCGGCCGGTGTCGACATCGACGAGGGCAGCCGGGCCGTCGACGAGATGAAGGCGGCCGTCGAGGCGACGCACGACAACGGCGTGCTCGAGGGCGTGGGCAGCTTCGGCGGCGTGTTCTCGGCGGAGGCGATCCTGGCCCTCGACGATCCGGTGCTGGTGGCGTCCACCGACGGGGTCGGCACCAAGGTGGAGCTCGCCGCCCGGCTGGGCTCGGTGCGGGGCGTGGGCGCCGACATCGTCAACCACTGCATCGACGACGTCCTCGTGCAGTCGGCGCGCCCGCTGTTCTTCCTCGACTACATCGCTGCCAGCCGTCTCGACGCCGACCTCGTCGCCGAGGTCGTGAGCGGGATGGCCGACGCCTGCCGGGCCGCAGGATGCGCACTCCTCGGTGGGGAGACCGCCGAGATGCCCGGCGTCTACCAGCCCGGGGCGTTCGACATCGCCGGCACCCTCGTCGGGGTCGCCGAACGGGGTGCGCTGCTCCCACGTGACGACGTCGCCGCCGGTGACGTCGTGGTGGGGATCGCCTCGAGCGGCCCCCACACCAACGGCTACTCGTTGCTGCGCAAGGTGTTCGACTGGATCCCGATGGACGTCACGCCCGACGGCTTCGACCGCCCGATCGGCGACGCGCTGCTCGAGCCGCACCGCTCGTATCTCGACGTGCTCGCACCCGTGCTCGACTCCGGCCGTGTGAAGGCGCTGGCCCACATCACGGGTGGGGGCCTGCCCGAGAATCTCCCGCGCGTCCTGCCCGACGGCGTGTCGGCCGAGATCGGGCTCGACACGTGGCCCGTGCCGCCACTGTTCCGCCTCGTGCGGGAACTGACGCCGCTGATGCCCACCGACGAGCTGTACCGCACGCTCAACATGGGCATCGGCATGGTGGTGGTGTGCGGTGCCGGCGACGTCGACGCCGTGCGCTCGGCGATCGCCGAACCCACCTGGGTGATCGGGACGCTCGTCCCGGGCGACCGCAGCGTGCGTCTCGTCCGACGGTGACGGCGAGACGGTGACGGCGGGACACCGGACCACGGCGTCCGGGCAGTCCCCCGACCCGAGCCGACGCCGCCCGGACTTTTCGTTCAGTGCGACGGTCGCCGGGGTGCCGTCTCGCTAGGTTCGACGTATGGAGCTTCCCGACGTGCCCGCCACCCGGAGGACCGGGGAGACGAGTGCGGTGGAGGGCGCCGAGCGGACCATCGGGATCGAGCGCACCAGCGCGCGGCCGAAGCGGCTGGTCGTCCTGGTCTCCGGCAACGGCTCGAATCTGCAGGCCGTCCTCGATGCATCGGCATCCGGACGGCTCGGCGCCGACGTGGTCGCCGTGGTGTCGAACCGGCCGGACGTGTTCGCCCTGCAGCGTGCCGATCGCGCCGGCGTGCCGGCCGTCCACGTCGGGGCCCATCCCGGCGAGGCCCGTGCCGACTACGACGCCCGCCTCGCCGACGTCGTCGCCGGCTTCGATCCCGATCTCGTGGTGCTGGCCGGCTGGATGCGGATCCTCACGATGAGCTTCCTCGGCTGGTTCCCCGAGCGTGTGGTCAACCTCCATCCGGCCCTCCCGGGCGAGTTGCCCGGCACGCACGCGATCGAACGGGCCTGGGACGAAGCGGTCGCCGGCACCCGCACCTCGACCGGCGTGATGGTCCACCTCGTTCCCGACGAGGGAGTCGACGACGGGCCCGTGCTCGGTACGGCCCGCCTCGACATCGACGTCGATACCGGATTCGAGGCGTTCGAAGCCGACGTCCACGCCGTCGAGCGCCGTCTCCTCGTCGACACGCTCCGCCAACTCTGCTCCACACGCACCCGCAACCGCACGGAGGTCTCCGCATGACCCACAGCACCAAGATCCACGACGGCGACGCACGGTCGACCGTCAACGACGAGTTCTTCGACCGGTTCGAGGCGCTCACCTTCGACGACGTCGTCGTGGTCCCCGGGTTCTCCGAGACGCTGCCCGACTCGGTCGACACGTCGGCGACCTTCGCCGCCGACATCGAACTGGCCGTTCCGCTCGTGTCGGCGGCGATGGACAAGGTGACCGAAGGCCGGATGGCGGTGGCCATGGCGCGCCATGGCGGCATCGGTGTGATCCACCGCAACATGTCGATCACCGACCACGCCTCCGAGGTGCAGAAGGTGAAGCGGTCGCAGTCGGGGATGATCACCGACCCCGTCACCCTGTCCCCCACGGCGCTGCTCCACGAGGCCGAGGACCTGATGCACCGCTTCAAGTTCTCCGGTGTGCCGATCACCGACCCCGACGGGCGTCTCGTGGGCATTCTCACCAACCGCGACATCCGGTTCTGCGAGGGATCGGACTTCGAACGCCCCGTCACCGAGTTCATGACCGCCGACGGGCTCATCACCGCCGAGGTGGGCACCTCGCTCGACCAGGCCAAGGCCATCCTGCAGCAGCACCGCATCGAGAAGTTGCCGCTCGTCGACTCGGAGGGCCGCCTCGCCGGACTGATCACGGTGAAGGACATCCAGAAGCGGCTCGACTTCCCAAACGCCTCCCGCGACACCAAGGGCCGGCTCCGGTGCGCTGCCGCCATCGGCGTCGGCGACGACATCGAGGAGCGGGTGGAGGCCTTGGCGGCGATGGGCGTCGATGCCGTGTCGATCGACACCGCCCACGGACATTCGGCCAACGTGATCAAGGCGATCCAACGCATCAAGGGCTCGTGGCCCGACCTGCCGGTCACCGCGGGCAACGTGGTCACCGAGGAGGGCGTCGAGGCATTGGCGGCGGCCGGCGCAGACGCCGTGAAGGTCGGCGTGGGTGCCGGCTCGATCTGCACCACCCGCGTCGTCTCGGGCGCCGGGATGCCGCAGTTGTCCGCGGTCTGGTTCACCTCCAAGCGGGCCCGTGAGCTCGGCGTTCCCGTCATCGCCGATGGCGGGATCACGTTCTCGGGCGACATCGTGAAGGCCATCACCGCCGGCGCCTCCACGGTGATGCTCGGGTCGCTGCTGGCGGGCACCGAGGAGAGCCCGGGAGAGATGGAGCTGTTCGAGGGACGCCGGTACAAGAGCTACCGCGGGATGGGGTCGATGGGCGCCATGACCGGGGAGAGCCAGGACCGCTACGCGACGGGGCAGTCGTCGGGCGGCACGACCGCCGTCGGGGCGGGGTCGAACAAGCTGGTGCCCGAGGGCATCGAGGGCCGGGTGCCCTACGCCGGGCCGATCGGCGACGTCGTCTACCAGCTCGTGGGCGGGTTGCGCTCGGGGATGGGGTACGCGGGCGCTGCCACACTCGACCAGTTGCGCGGTGCACGGTTCATGCGCGTCACCACCGCCGGCCGTGAGGAGTCACACCCACACGACGTGACGATCACCAAGGAAGCACCGAACTACCAGCGCTCCTGATCCTGCCGTCCAACCACCGAAATCTGCCCCGATCGTTGCGCTGAGCGCTACATCCGAGGCAAATTTCGGGGTGTGGGTGCCATCTCGGGGGCTCAGCACCGACCCGGAACGCAGCGTGGCCGTGTGGACCCGGCAGCACCACCCGAAGTACCGGGAGCTGTACCGCGGGTACATGAGCGACGGCACCTGGGCCCACGCCGAGGTGATCCACCTCACGTCGAAGCGTGAGGTTCGTCGCTTCTGCAATGCGCTTCCGTTCGCCAGGGGTCAGACCCCCGACGTACGCGGTCACTCCCATCGACCGTCGGGCGACCGTTCGTCCGGGGTCTGACCCCTGGCGAACACCTGGCGAACAGGCGGATCCTCAGGCGAGCTTCTCGACGAAGGCTTCGAGCTGGCGCAGGTTGCGGCACTCGTACACGCCGTCGGTGAACGTGCCGTACTCGCCCACGATCGAATCGCCGGTGTTCCAGTAGCTGCGCGGCTCGGGGTTGAGCCAGTACACGTGGCGAGCCTTGTGCTGGATCTCCTTCACGACCCAGCTCTGGCTGGCGTGGTAGTTGTTGCGGGCGTCGCCGAGCAGCAACACGGTGGACTTGGGGCCGACGTCCTTGCCGTAGCGCTCCCAGAACACCTCGAAGGCGTGGCCGTAGTCGGAGTGACCGTCGACCCACACCACGTCGGCCTCGGTGTTGACCCGGTGGATGGCCTCGGTGATGTCCTCGGTGGCCCGGAAGTAGTCGGTGACCTCGTCGATGCCGTCGATGAACACGAACGAGCGCACCTTCGAGAACTGGTTCTGGATCGCGTAGACGAGCATCAGCGTGAACCGGGCGAACGCTGCCACGGACCCGGAGATGTCGGCCACCACGATCAACTCGGGCTTGGCCGGACGCGGGTACTTGAACTTCGGCTCGGCCGGCACGCCGCCGTAGCTGAGTGAGTGGCGCACCGTGTTGCGGAAGTCGAGCGGGCCCTTGCGACCGTGCTTGCGCTTGCGGGCGAGGCGGGCCGCGAGCTTGCGGGTGAGCGGGTACAGCGACTTCTTCAGCGCCACCATCTCGTCACGGGAAGCGTGCATGAACTCCACGTCCTCGGGCAACGGCTTGCGCAACGTCTTGGCCATCGCCTCGGCGCCTCGGTCGGCCACCAGCCGCCGGCGGATCTCGGCTTCGATCTCACCTTTGAACTTGTCGATGCGGTCCTCGTACTCCTCCTTCTCGAGCCGCTCCTCCAACGGGGTCAGCTCGCCGGCATCGTCGCGGGTGGACTCCATCATCTTCTCGAGCATCGAGTCGAGATCGAGGTTCCGGAGGGTGCGATACAGGTAGTACGTGCCGCCGACGGGTCGGCCCGGCTCCATGCCGGCGAAGCGCTGGACGGCCTGCTTGGCCATCGCCCGCATCATGCCCTGGTCGCCGTTCATCAACGCCGACATCAGCATCTGGGCGATCTCTTCGGGCGTCAGGTTGTCGAGGCCACCGGCGCCGCCCGTGCCCTCCTGCTTCTGCTGCTCCTGCAGCTCACGCCAGAGTTCGTCGATGTCGGTGTCTTCGTCGCCCTCGACCAGCTTGTACTCGGGGCCGCGGAGGCTGAAGTACACCTCGAACACGGTCTCGAAGCTGCGCCAGTGAGCATGGTTCTTGATCAGCGTGGCCCCGAGCGCGTACTTGAACGCCTCCCGGTCCTCGATGGGGATGTGCTGCACGGCCTCCATGGCGTCGAGGTTCTCCGTGAGGCTGACGGGCAGCCCCGCATTACGGAGTTCGACGACGAAACCGTTGAGCAGGTCGAGCATCGGTACGAGTCAGTCGACGATCACTCGTCGACGGACAGCTCCTTGGCCGCCTTGGCGATGTCGGTCTGGTACTTGAGCAGCACGTTGAGGGTCTCCTTGGCCGTCTGCTCGTCGATCGTGTCGATGTTGAGCAGCATCAGCGTGCGGGCCCAGTCGAGCGTCTCGGACACACTCGGCGACTTCTTGAGGTCGAGCTGGCGGATCGACCGCACGATGCGCGCCACCTGGTCGGCGAGCTGCTCGGTGATGTCGGGCACCTTCGCCAGCACGATCTCCTTCTCGCGATCGAGCTGCGGATAGTCGACGTGCAGGTACAGGCAGCGACGCTTCAGCGCCTCGGAGAGTTCACGGGTGTTGTTCGAGGTGAGGAACACGAGCGGGATCTGGGTGGCGGTGATCGTGCCGAGCTCGGGGATCGAGACCTGGTAGTCGGAGAGGATCTCCAGCAGCAGGGCCTCGGTCTCCACCTCCACACGGTCGACCTCGTCGATCAGCAGCACCACCGGATCGGTGGCGGTGATCGCCTCGAGCAGGGGCCGGGTGAGCAGGAACTCGTCGGAGAAGATGTCGTCTTTGATCTCGGCCCAGTCCTCGCCCTCGCCGCGCTCGGTCTGGATGCGCAGCAGCTGCTTCTTGTAGTTCCACTCGTAGAGGGCTCGCGATTCGTCGAGGCCCTCGTAACACTGCAGCCGGATGAGCCGCGAGCCGGTGATCTCGGCGATCGACTTGGCGAGCTGCGTCTTGCCCGTGCCGGCCGGGCCCTCCACGAGCACGGGCTTGCCCAGCCGGTCGGCGAGGTAGGCCACGCCGGCGATCCCCTCGTCGGCGAGGTACTGCACGTCGCGCAGCGCCGTGCGCACGCCCTGCACGCTGTCGAAGCGTTGGGTGGGGGTTCCGGCGCTGGGCACGCCTGCATCCGTCGTCGTCATGGACCGCACGCTACTTGCCGACTTGACCGGTGGGTCAATCGCGGTCGCTCCGCCGGGTACGGGGGCGCAGGCGTGCGGTTTGGGCTTCCCCGACGTGGGTACGCGTTGCGCATGCAGACACGACACCGCAAGATCACACGACTGCTGGCACCCGTGGCCGCTCTCACGCTCGTGGCAGCGGCATGCGGCGACGACGACGACACTCTCGATGACGAGGACATCGTCGACGTGACCATCGACGTCGAGGACACCGCCGTCGACACCGCCGTCGACGACACCGTGACCGAGGACACGGCGGAGGCCATCGAGGACGACCCGATCGAGGAGGGCTCCGACGCCGACACCGACGAGGGTCCGACCATCGTCGAGCTGGCGATGGACACGCCCGAGCTGTCGACCCTGGTGACGGCGATCGAGACCGTCGACCTCACCGAGACGCTGTCGGGAGAGGGCCCCTTCACCGTGTTCGCCCCGACCAACGAGGCCTTCGACACCGCACTCGACGATCTCGGTGTCACACTCGACGACTGGCTCACCGATCCCGACGCGGTCACCGCCGTGCTGACCTACCACGTCATCGAGGGCGAGGTGTTCAGCACCGAGATCACCCAGGATCGCACCGCCGCGAGCCTGGAGGGGACCGAACTCAGCTTCGGCACCGACGGCGGGATCACCGTCAACGGCATCCCGGTGGCCACCGCGGACGTCGAGGCGAGCAACGGCGTGGTCCACATCATCGACGGCGTCCTGTTCCCGTGACCCAGCAGCGTCGCAGCTGACGCTGCAGCGGCTCGGAGGACGGGCGATCTCCGAGCCGGAGACAGCGCCCGATGCGCCGGGGTCAGACCCCGGCGCATCGGCGCGCAGTAGCGTTCGGCTGGATGGCCGGACTGCTACGGAGCAACTTCGTCGTTGCCGGCGGCACCGCACTCTCCCGGATCACCGGCCTGCTCCGGTTGATCGTGCTCGGCTACGTGCTCGGGCAGACGGCGTTGTCCGACGCCTACCTCACTGCGAACGAGACGCCGAACATCGTCTACGACCTGCTGATCGGCGGGGTCCTGTCGGCGACGCTGGTACCGCTGTTCTCGACGTTCGTCGAGCAGGACGACGACGAATCGACCAACGTGGTCATCACCGCATCGGTGATCGTCATGGTGGCGCTCACCGCGCTGGCGGTCGTCGCCGCGCCGTTCATCTTCCGGTTGTACGCGATCGAGGTCAGTGAAGCTGTCGATCCCGACGTGTATCGATCCGTCGGCACCACACTCGCCCGGATCTTCCTGATCCAGATCCTCTTCTACGGTCTCGTCGGCCTGGCGAATGCGTTCCTCAACAGCCGTCGACGGTTCTTCGCGGCCGCATGGAGTCCGATCGTCCCGAACCTGATCATCATCGCGTTCCTGCTGTCGCTGCCGAACCCCGGCAGCGCCGACTGGCAGCTCGAGGAGGTGTTGTCGAACGACCGGCTGCGGCTCACCCTCGGTCTCGGCGCCACCGTCGGCATCGCATCGATGGCACTGGTGCTCGTCCCCGCCGTGCTCCGTACCGGGTTCCGGTTCCGCCCGATCGTCGACTTCCGCCACCCCGCCGTCCGTACGCTGCTGTCGCTGTCGTTGTGGACACTGGGGTTCGTCGCCGCCAACCAGGTGGCGCTGCTGGTCGTGCGCAACCTCGCCGATCCCGGCTCGAGCGACGCATCGGCGTACATCTATGCGTTCACGTTCTTCGTGCTGCCACACGGGCTGCTCGCGGTGTCGATCGCCACCACCTTCCAACCGGAGATGGCACGTTCGGTCGCCCGCCGGGACCGGCCGGGCTTCGTCGACCAGGCGTCGCTGGGCCTGCGGATGACGGCGTTGCTCACGATCCCCGCCGGCGTGGGCATCTTCGTGCTGCGACAACCGATCATCGGAGCACTGCTGCAGCGTGGCGAGTTCACCGCGGAGGACGCCGATTCGGCACAACGCGCACTGGCCGGCCTCGCGCTGGGGCTCGGGGCGTTCTCGGTCTACCTGTTCGTGCTGCGCGGCTTCTACGCCCACAAGGACACCAGGACGCCGTTCAAGGTGAACCTCGTGGAGAACGTGATCAACATCGTGCTGGCCTTCGTGCTCGTCGACCGTTACGGCGTGCTCGGGCTGGGCCTGGCCTTCGCGCTGGCGTACCTGGTGTCGTCGTTGTGGGCGATGCAGATCCTGAGCTTCAAGGTGCCCGGGTTCGACTTGCGTCCGCTGTTCGCCAGCCTCTGGCGGATGCTCGTGGCGGCGGCGCTGATGGGCGAGGCGGTGTGGCTGACGACCCAGGCCGTGGGCGGCAACACCGGGTTCGACGCGGTCGTGCGTCTGGTGGTGGGCACGGTGGTCGGCTGTGTGGTCTACGCCGGCGTGCTGTTCGCCCTGCGGGCCCCCGAGCTCGACGCCGTCCGCCGCTTCCTCCCCACCCGCCGCTGACACGCCAGTCGGAGCACACCGCCGTTTGCGTTGCAGAAAGTTCGGGACGCCCCAACAGAAGTGTCACGCAAACGACAGCGCGCCGACCGGGGAACGGGGTCAGGGGGACACGACCGGGTCAGGGGAGCACGACCAGGTCGTCACGGTGGATCACCTCGTGGGTCACTCCGGCGGGGAGATCGCGGGTGTGGCGACCCACCACCGAGCGCAGCATCACCCCGTCGACCGCCACGAGCCCACGGGCGAACGGCCGCCCCGACGGACCGACCACGTCGACCACATCGCCCAGCACGAAGTCGCCACGCACACTCACCACACCCGCCGGCAACAGGCTCGTCGGGCGATCGGTGAGGGCACGCTCGGCACCAGCGTCCACCTCGACGGCGCCGTTCACCTCGGCGGCGAAGGCGATCCACAGCTTGCGCGCCGGGAGCGTGCGATCGTGCGGCTCGAACGTGGTGCCCACCAGCTCGTCCGACACCGCGCCGGCCAGCACGTCGGGCCGTGAGGCGCGAGCGATCACGCTGCGCATTCCCGACCACGACGCCATGCGAGCCGCAGTGAGCTTCGACGCCATCCCCCCGCTCCCCCGGCCGCTTCCGCCGGCATCGGCGTCGATCGCCAGGAGGGGGTCACCCGACGACACGAGCGGCACCAGCGTGGCCGACGGGTCGCGGCGTGGATCGGCGGTGTACACGCCGTCCATGTCGGTGAGCAGCACCAGCACGTCGGCGTTGATGCTGTTGGCCACCAGCGCAGCGAGGCGATCGTTGTCGCCGTAACGCAGTTCGTCGTTGGCGATCGCATCGTTCTCGTTCACGACCGGCACGCATCCGAGTTCGAGCAGCCGTTCGATGGTGCGTCGGGCGTGCAGGTACTGGATGCGGTCGACGAAGTCGTGCGGATCCAGCAGGACCTGCGCTCCCACCAGTCCGTGGCGCGCCAGCTCCACGTTGTAGGCCTCCACCAGCCTGCTCTGCCCTGCAGCCGAGATCGCCTGCAGCGTCTGCATGTCGGTCGGTCGGCTCGTCAGCCCGAGCGCGGCCACACCCGCAGCCACGGCGCCGGACGACACCACCACCACGTCGTGGCCGTGCTCACGCAGTGCGGCCACCTCGTCCGACAGCTTCGCCAGCGCGCGAGCGTCGATGGCTCCGTGGGCGTCGGTGATCGACGCGGTTCCGATCTTGGCCACCACTCGCATCGGCTCGCCCCGCCGTCAGCGATCGGGCTGGTAGTCGAAGCTGAACTCGCCGATCCAGACCACGTCGCCCTCGCGGGCGCCGGCCTTGGCGAGCATCTTGGGCACGCCGAGCCGCTCGAGCCGGAAGTCGATGTACGACAGGGCCTCGGGGGTGGTGACGTCGTTGAGGGCCACCACACGCTCGACGTCGCGGCCCAGCAACCGGAACTCGCCGTCGGCGACGCGTTCGACGACCGCTCCGCTCGCCTCGGGACGCAGCACCACCACGCCCTCCTCGTAGTCGACGGCCTGCCGGGCGTCGTGCACGAGCGACGCCATCCGCCCGACGATCTCCGACACGCCCTGCCCGGTCACCGACGACATGATCGGGCCGTCCCAGCCCAGCGCCTCGAGTTCCTCCGGCTGCACGGCGTCGGCCTTGGTGCCCACCACGACGCGTGGGCGCTCGAGCAGATCGGGCCGGTACGTCCCCAACTCGTGCAGGAGCACCTGCTCCTGCTCCTGCGGGGTGACGCCGTCCATGGGTGCGAGGTCGAGCAACAGGCAGAGCACCCGCGCGCGCTCCACGTGGCGGAGGAACTGATGCCCGAGGCCCTTGCCCTCGCTCGCCCCTTCGATCAACCCGGGGATGTCGGCCACCACGAAGTCGGTCTCGTCGTCGACGCTCACCACGCCGAGGTTCGGCTCGAGCGTCGTGAAGGGGTAGTCGGCGATCTTCGGCTTCGCCGCCGAGATCACGCTGATGAAGGTGGACTTGCCCACGTTGGGGAACCCGACGAGTGCCACGTCGGCCATCAGCCGGAGTTCGAGCTTCAGCCACCGTTCCTCGCCGTGTTCACCCTGTTCCGCGAAGCTCGGCGCACGTCGCTTGTTGGACAGGAACTTGGCGTTGCCACGGCCGCCACGGCCGCCCGCGGCGGCGAGCCAGCGGTCGCCGTGGTTGACGAGTTCGGCGAGCAGGTCGCCGGTGTACATGTCGAACACCACGGTGCCCATGGGGACACTGATCTCGAGCGACTCACCTCGCCGGCCGTGGAGGTCCTTGCCCTTGCCGTGCGCACCGTTGGCGGCCCGACGGTGGGGATGATCACGGAACGCGAGCAGCGATGACACGTTGTGGTCGGCCACCAGCCACACGTTGCCGCCGTCTCCGCCGTCTCCGCCGTTGGGCCCGCCCATCGCGACGGGGCCCTCCCGCCGGAAGCTGACGCAGCCCGCGCCGCCGTCGCCTCCACGGACGTTCAGCTGGCACTCGTCGACGAACTGCGACATTTCATACAGGCTAACGCCGGACGGGAGACGCCATCTCGTATCGTTCCGGCCATGGCGGCCACACAGCATCCGGACGACGCCACCGACCGCACCCGGCGCTGGGCGGCCACGATGACGGGACACGGCGCCGACGACATCGTCGTCGCCCACGCCGACTCGCATGCCACCGTCGGCGAGGCCCGGGTGCTCACCCGCGAAGCCCGCGAAGAGCACGACGAGGCCACCCTCGCCTCAGAGGCCACCCGGGCCCGGGGCGCGGGCAACCGGGCAGTCCCCGAGGAACCCGACCCGTTCCGGACCTGTTTCGAACGCGACCGCGACCGGATCCTGCACGACTCGGCGTTCCGCCGCCTCGCCGGCAAGACCCAGGTGTTCGTGTTCCCCGACGACCACCAGCGCACGAGGATGACGCACGCACTGGAGGTCGCCCAGGTGGCCCGCTCGGTGGCCACCGCACTGAGCCTCAACGTGCCGCTCGCCGAGGCGATGGCGATCGGCCACGACTGTGGCCACGGGCCCGGTGGTCACGCCAGCGAGGACGCACTGTCGCCCTATCTCGCCGACGGTTTCGACCACGCTCCGTGGGGAGCCGACGTCACGCTGCAGCCGCTCAACCTCTGCGCCCAGACGCTCGACGGGATCCGCAACCACTCGTGGAGCCTGCCGGCACCGCAGACACCGGAGGGTGAGGTGGTGTCGTGGGCGGACCGGATCGCCTACGTGTGCCACGACTTCGAAGATGCAGTCGCCGCCGGCATCGTCACCGAGGACATGCTGCCCGACGTCGTCGCCGAGCGGTGCGGACGCGACCGTTCCACCCAGCTCGGCACCTTCGTGCGGGCGATGATCTCGGCCAGCACCGCCACCGGCCGGATCGGGATGGTCCCCGACATCGCCGAAGCGCTCGCTGCGTTCCGCAAGTTCAACTACGAGCACGTGTACCTCCGCCCGGCGAGCCGGCGGCAGGCCGATGCGGTGATCGCCCTGCTCCGGGCCCTCGTCGAGCACTACGCCGACCGACCCCACGTGATCCCGTCACCGACGATCCGTGCCGCGCTGGGCGAACGCGCCGACCACGTCGACGCCGGCGGCGACGAGGCCCTGCGTGCCGCAGTCGCCTACGTGGCGGGGATGACCGACCGTTTCGCCTGCCAGCAGGGCCTGGCCCATCTGGGATGGGACCCGGCGAAGCTGCCGCAGGGCATCGGCGTGTGAGTGTTGCATCCGGTGTCAGACACCGGATGCAACGTCAGCCGAGGAAGAAGTTGCGGATGCCGAGGCCCATGATGAACAGGCCCCCGAAGCCGTACAGCAGGTACTGCTTGTCGCGGATGAACGGGCTCGAGCGGTAGCTGTAGAGGATGCCCACGGCGATGATCGTCGTGAAGCCGTACAGGGCATGGAACGAGTCGAGCTCCACCCCGTACCGGTTGACGATCAGCACCCCCACGATGGCGATGGCGAACGTCGACACCTGGGCCACGCCGATCGCCCACCACACCCAGGCGCCGCGCATCCGGACGACGTACTGCGCCACCAGGGCGTAGAGCCCCACGGCGCCGTTCGACAGCACCAGGAACCAGGCCAGTGCCCGATGGAGGTCGTACAGGTCGTCCACGATCCGTGCCCGCAGGCTGGGTCAGATGCCGCAGTTCTCGCCGCCGAGAATGACGGTGACCGTGGCCTCGTCCTCCAGGCCGGTGAGGAACCCACGCAGGTTGTCGTTCACGTAGAAGAACGGCGGCGTGAACTCGTCCTCGGGATTGAGGGTGGCGGCGGGGTAGGCGGCGACGACGTCGACCACCCGCGACCCGATGGTGATCCCCCGGCTCGTCACCAGCCCCACCGGCTCGGCGCCGATCTCGGCCTGGTCGCCGTAGGTGTAGGCGAAGAAGTGCCGGCGTCCCTCCAACACGTTGGACACGTCGCCGAAGTAGATCGTCAGCACCCCCCACGACACGAGGCGGAGCTCGTCGCCCGAGCACACGCCGATCGAGAGCGGATCGATCCACCCGGTGTCGTTGGTGGGCTCGCCGAGATACGACGCGATGTAGCTCACGACACCGTCGGGGTCGGCGCCGAAGCCCGCCGAGCCGATGCCCTCGCCACTCAACACCAGTGCGGAGACCGCCGGATCGGGGGCCGTGGTGGTGGGCTGGAGCACCGTGGTCGTCGTGGTGGTCGTGGGCGCCGCCGTGGTGGTCGGTGCCGCCGTGGTCGTGGGGGCCGCCGTGGTGGTGGGTGCCGCCGTGGTGGTGGGAAGCAGGGTGAGCGCAGTGCTGGTGGAGTCGACGCCCTCCTCGGCGTCGTCCGATCCGCCGCATGCGGCGACCACCACCGTCATGGCGAGCGCCACGCCCGCGATTCGCTGCAACATGTCGCCCATCATGGCCGAGTCTTCCAGGCCGGTCGCGGACCGGGCGTTCACCGGTGTGGCGACCGCACCGGGGTCGGAGGTCAGTCGAACAGCCAGCCGGTGCGCATCGGCGGTCGGGCATCGCGCTCGATGAACCACTCGCGTCCGAACACCAGCTCGAACACCTCGTCGGACATGTCGATGAAGAACGAGGTGTCGCTCACCTGGCTGCGGTGGCGGCGCAGGGCGCGGCGTTTGACCGCGACGTAGTCGTGGACGTCCACCGCCAGGGTGATCTCGGCCTCGGGTGTGCCCATCGGGTTGCCGTCGTCGGCAGGGGCGTGTGGATCGAACTCGTCCTCCGCCCCGCCGCCAGGGCTGTCGAGGTCGATTCCCTGCTCCTCGGCGGCAGCGACGAACTCGCCGAGCGCGTCACGGTTCACCGTGGCCTCCAGCACCCGCACGCCGTCGACCAGTTCGGCCGCCACCGACCCCACCCGGTGGACCTGGATGTGATCGGGATGGCCGTAGTTGCCGTGCCAGTCGTAGATCGTCAGGACGTCGGCCGACTCCTGCCGGAGGATCTCGGCCAGCCGTCGACCCGCTTCCGCGGGGTCGGCACGATGGAAGCTGTCGTGGTGTCCGTTCTGCTCCCATCCGGTCATCCCCGAGTCGCGGTAGCCGAGCCACACGACCCGGGCGATGCCCAGCTCGGTGGCCGATTCCTCCGTCTCTCGTCGACGACGGTCGACCAGCGTCTCACCGGGTGCGAGGTCGTCGGGCACCTCACCGTGGTCGCCGTTGGTGGCCACCACCAGCACCACCCGGTGACCCTCGGCAGCAGCGCGAGCGATCGTGCCGCCGGTGGAGATCACCTCGTCGTCGGGATGGGCGTGGAAGCTGACCAGTGTCGCCATGGTTCCAGTCTGCGCCGCGCCGAGGCCGATACGTCCGTCGACGTCGGTTCCGACCGGGACGGGTGTGTCAGCCGGTCGCGCTGTCGGCCTGGCGCAGCGCGCCCGAGGCCAGCCAGCCGTCGAGACGGTCGGTGGCGACGCCCCAGTCGGCGAACACCGAACGCGTGTGCTCACCGGCGTGCGCCGGCGCCATCGACACCTCCGGGCTGGTCCGGCTGAAGCGCGGTGCAGGTGCCGGCTGCTGCACACCTGCCACCTCGATGAAGGTGCCTCGCTCCACGTTGTGTGGATGCTGCGCCGCTTCGCTCATGGTGAGCACGGGAGCGAAGCACACATCGGTGGTCTCCATCAGCTCGCACCACTCGTCGCGGGTCCTGGTGGCGAAGAGTTCGGTGAGCCGCGTCTTCAGCGGTGCCCACTCGGTCTGGTCCATCTGCTTGGCGAACTGCTCGTCGTCGGCCAGACCGGTGAGCCGCAACAGCTCGGCGTAGAACTGCGGTTCGATCGACCCGAGCGAGATGTACTCGCCGTCGCTGCAGCGGTAGACGTCGTAGAAGTGGGCACCCGTGTCGAGCAGGTTGGTGCCCCGGGCGTTCTCGTCGAACATGCCGACCTCCTTGAACGCCCAGAACATCGACATCAGCACGGCGGACCCGTCGACCATGGCGGTGTCCACGACCTGGCCCTCGCCGCTGCGTTGTGCTTCCAGCAGGGCACAGACCACGCCGTAGGCCAGGAACATGCCGCCACCACCGAAGTCGCCCACCATGTTCAGTGGCGGGACGGGCGCCTCGCCCGCCCGGCCGAAGTGGGCCAACGCTCCGGCGAGGGAGATGTAGTTGATGTCGTGACCGGCAGCATGGGCATAGGGCCCCTCCTGCCCCCACCCCGTCATCCGCCCGAACACGAGCTTCGGGTTGCGTCCACGGCAGACGTCGGGCCCCACCCCGAGCCGTTCCATCACTCCGGGCCGGAACCCCTCGATGAGTGCGTCGGCCGACTCGACCAACGTGAGCAGCGCCTCCACGCCGTCGGGCTGCTTGAGGTCGATGGCCACGTTGCGACGTCCGCGCAGCAGCACGTCGTAGTGAGGTGTGCCCGGGAGCGGGCCGCGCACCGCGCCGGCGCGGTCGACGCGCACCACCTCGGCACCCATGTCGGCGAGGAGCATGGCGGCGAACGGGCCCGGTCCGATGCCGGCGATCTCGATGATGCGATATCCGCTGAGTGGTCCGGCCATGGTGTGCGTGCTCCGTTTCGTCGGGTGTCGTTCGTTGTCGTTCGGTGGACTGGTCGATCGGTGTGGTGTGGCGTGGTGTGTCAGCCGGCCATGGCCGCTGCTGCGCGGGCGTGGCCGCCCACGGCCTCGGCGAACACGGGCCACAGCGGGCGGGGCGTGTCGTGGCCCATGTCCGACAGCAGCAGGTAGCGCGAGCCCGGCACCAACTCGGCCGTGCGCTCGCCGCCGCCGGGCGTGATCAACGTGTCGTCGCGGCCGTGGATCACGAGCATCGGCACGTCGAGCGACGAAAGACCCTCGCTGCGATCACCGCTGGCGTAGATCGCGGCGAGTTGCCGTGTCGCCCCTTCCGGGTAGAAGCAGCGGTCGTAGCTGGCCGCCGCCAGGGCCTGTTGGGCGTCCGGGTCCCAGTACCGCTTCGAGGCCCACACCTGCGCCGCCAGTGACTGGGCGATGTACTCGTCGCGGCCGGCTGGTTGGGGGGCGAGCAGTGCGGTGCGCGCCTCTTTGGTGGGCGCACCGACACGTGGGTCGCCAGGGCTGCTCATCACCGATGTGACGGTGGCGACGCGGGTCGGGTGCTCGATCGCCATGGTCTGCACGATCATCCCGCCCATCGAGTTCCCGATGAGGTGGGCCCGCTCCACACCGAGGTGGTCGAGCAGGCCGATGCCATCGGCCGCCATGTCCGAGAGCGTGTAGGGCACCTCGGGGATCGGGTCGCCGGCGAGGCTCGCCGAGAGCACCGCCATCGGGTCGGCCCGCTGGCCGTCGAGCTTCGACGAGAGGCCGACGTCGCGATTGTCGAACCGGATCACGTGGAAGCCCTGCGCAGCGAGCATCGCGACGTAGTCGGGGTGCCACGAGATCAGCTGGGTGGTGTACCCGGTGACCACGAGCAGCGCCGGATCGTCGGGGTCCCCCGTGGTGGCGTACTCGAGTTCGATTCCCGACGACAGGCGTGCGCGCGGCATGCGGCGAGTGTTGCAGAGGCGGGCCGCCGACCCCCACACGGAGCGTCGCGCCGTGCGTAGCCTGTCGTCGTGGCCTCCGACGGACCCGAACGTGACGATTCCCGGGCTCGGGTCCGGGCACCGGGACGGGTCAACCTGATCGGCGACCACACCGACTACACGGGCGGCCTCGTGTTCCCGATGGCGATCGACCGGGCGACCACCATCGAGTTCGAGTCCGTCGGCCACACCGTCGAACTCACCTCCGACTCGGCCGCCGGTGACGTCTGCGTCCCCCTCCCGGTTGGCGGCGATCCCGCCACCGTGGAGCCGTCGTGGGGGCGATACGTGGCCGCAATGGCCTCCGAGCTCGGCGCCACGACGGGCCTGCGGGGCTGCATCACGTCCGACATCCCGGCCGGCGCCGGCCTCTCGTCGAGCGCCGCCCTCGAGTGCGCCGTGGCACTCGCGCTGGGTTTCGAGGGCTCACCCGTCGATCTGGCACGGGCCGCTCGGCGCGCCGAGCACGCCGCCACCGGCGTGCCCACCGGAATCATGGACCAGCTCTGCATCGCGGCCGCGACGGCGGGTCATGGCGTGCTCATCGACTGCCACACGCTCGACATGCGGCACGTCCCCGTGCCCGACGACCTCGACGTCGTCGTGCACTTCGTGGCCCATCGCACCCTCGTCGGCTCGGCGTACGCCGACCGGGTTGCGGAATGCGCCCGTGCCGGAGAGGTACTCGGGCCACTCCGCTCGGCCACCGTCGCCGACGTCGACACCGTGGAGGCACGAGCCACACTCGACCCCGTCGCCGTCCGGCGAGCCCGCCACGTGGTGACGGAGAACGCCCGGGTGACGGCTTTCGCCGATGCGATCGCCGCCGGCGACCACGTCGAGGCGGGTCGCCTGATGACCGAGAGTCATCGCAGTCTGCGCGACGACTTCGAGACGTCGACGCCCGCCATGGACGCCGCCGTGGAACGGGCCGCAGCCACGCCCGGGGTGTTCGGCGCCCGGATGACCGGCGGCGGCTTCGGTGGCTGCATCGTGGCGCTCGCCGAAGCCGGCGCCCCGACCAGTGGATGGCGCGTGCGGCCGGTTCGCGGAGTTCACCGGCTCTGACGTCACACGCGCGGGGCGAGAACTCACCTGATGATCCGGCGGTGATCCGCCGGCGGCAGTGACGCCCGATCTACGCCAGACCGGCGTGGATCGTCGCATCCAGCCGGTCACGGGCCGCCGGCGTCCGGATCCCCCACCAGAACAGATCCCGACCGTCGAGCTCCAGCAGCCGCGCCGCCGGCATCGCGCGCCGGAGCTCGTCCAGGTGCTGCGGCCGGAAGTCGTAGGGCTCGCTCGGCACCAGCACGAGGTCGGGGGCTCGCGCCGCGACCTCGTGCAGCTCGACCACCGGGTACGGATCGGGAGCGTCGGCGGTGACGAGGTGCACGCCGATCCCGGCGAGCAGCGAGGCACCGTAGGTCGAGGCGTTGATCGACATCCACGGACGTCGCCAGATCGGCACGAAGGCGGTGCGCTGCGCCGGGGACAACGCCTCCGGCGCTGCAGCGACCTCCGGTGACGCCGCGGCCTCCGGTGCCTCCACGCCGAGCAGGTCGGCCAGCTCACCCACCAGACGGGCGCTGTCGGCCACGGTGTGCACGTCGCTCACCACGACGTCGAGCCCCGCAGCGGTCAGCGCCTCGGCATCCTCGCGACGGTTCTCCTCGCGGTCGAGCACCACCAGATCCGGGTCGAGCGCGATGATGGCGGCGACGTCGGGGTTCTTGGTGCCACCCACGTGACGCAGGTCGGGCTGTTCACAGAATCGGGTGCACGCCACCACGTCGGCGCCCAGCGCGAGCAGCGTCTCGGTGCTCGACGGCACCAGGCTCACCACTCGCCGACCGGTCACGGCCCGAGCAGCCGCCGCTTCTGCCGTTCGAACTCCTCCGGAGTGATGGTGCCCCGGTCGAGCATCGCCTCCAGCTTCTCGAGTTGCCCGGCCACGTCCACGAAGCCGGTCCCGGCCGCATCCGACCCGCGTACCGAACGGCTCGCCATCTGACCGTGGATCTCGCGCTGGACCCTGCCGGGATGGCGGATGTCGGTGAAGCGCTGCCGCCCCGACTCTCCACCCGACTCGATCTCCAGGTCGCCGGCACCGACGAGCCGCTCCCCGAGGCTCTGGCTCGAGTGCACGGTGTTCACCCGGTCGAGCGGGATCTCCACACCGCGCGTGGCCACCACGCCGCTGCGGAAGATGATCCGCTGGTTGGTGACCACGAAGTGCGTGGAGCCCCAACGTACGTAGCGGGCGATCACCCACGTGGTCGCCACGGCGATCGCCACCAGAGACGCCCACGCCGCACCCGTTCGGACCGTGCTGCCCGTGTCGGTCATGGCGATCGTGGCGACGCCCGCTGCGATGGCGACCACCAGGAACGCGGTCGGCCGCACGAAGTACCACCAGTGGGGGTGCAGGTCGACCACCACGGCCTCGTGGTCGTTGAGCAGCCGGTCCGGATAGGCCACGACGACGTCACTCCCCGGGCGTGGGTGACACGGCCGTGCGGACCCGGAGCGCATCGATGGCGTAGCCGTCCATCTCGATCACCTCGAACTCGCCGACGTCGGTACGGACCCGGTCGCCGGGCGACGGGATCTCGTCGAGCGCATCGATCACATAGCCCGCAACGGTCGACCAGTCGCCGTCCGGGAGGGCCACTCCCGTGACCTCCTCGAACAGCTCCACACGCAGCGTGCCGTTGACGCGGTAGCTCCCGTCGGGGAGTCGCTCGCAGTCTTCGAGCCGGCGGTCGGACTCGTCGTCGAAGTCGCCGATCAGCACCTCGATCACGTCTTCGAGGGTCACCAGACCCAGGACCACACCGTGCTCGTCGACCACGAGGGAGATGTGGTGACGGTCGGTGCGCATCTCCAACAGCAGGTCCTCGAGACCATGGTGTTCGGGCGTCACCATGATCGGTCGGGCGATGCTGTGGGCCCCGGTGGTCGCCCACGTGCCGTTGGCGAGCCGCAGCACGTCCTTGACGTGGATGAAGCCGAGGACGTGATCGAGATCGCCCGCATGCACCACCACCCGTGTCCGGCCGGTGCGATGCGCCTCGGCGGCGACCTCGGCCGCCGTGGCGTCACCGGGCACGGCCACGATGTCGCGACGCACCGTCATGGCGTCGGCGGCCGTGAGCCCCGACAGCTCCAACGATCGCGCCAGCAACTCGTGCTCCTGGGCGGCCAATCCGCCGTGCCCGGCGGATTCCTCGATCAACAGCAGCAGGTCGGACGGGGAATGGGCCATCGCCCGCTCGTCCTGCGGTTCCACTCCGACGGCCCGCACCACCACGTTGGCCAGCCAGTTGAGCAGCCGGATGAGCGGGCGGAACACGGTGACGAACAGCCGGAACGGGCGTGCGAGACGCAGCGACGACGCCTCGGGATGCGAGATGGCCCAGGACTTGGGGGCCATCTCCCCCACCACCATGTGCAAGAAGACCACGACCGACAGCGCAATGGTGAAGGCGATCACGTGCCGGGCCGTGTCGGAGAACGTGAACCACTCGCCGAGCGCACCCTCGATCACACCGGCCACTGCCGGTTCGGCGACGGCACCGAGGCCGAGCGAGCACATGGTGATGCCCAGCTGTGCGCCGGCGAGCATCAAGGTGAGCTCGCGGAGCCCGGCGAGGGCGTGGCCAGCCCGCTTGTCGCCCTCGGCCTCGAGCTGCTCGATCCTCGACCGGCGAGCCGCCAACAATGCGAATTCGGCGGCCACGAAGAACCCGTTCAGGGCCAGCAGGGCGACGGCCGCGAGGAGCCCGGCCCAGTTCACCTGGATGCCGCCCTGCTCGGCGGCCTCGGCAGTGAGCATCGACACGCCCGTGGGAGGTGCGATTGTCACGATCGTTCACCGTCCGACGTGTCGTGCCCGCCGCTGCGATGCTCGTCGGCCACGGCGTCGTGTCCGTCGCCGGCGACCGCGGTTCCGGTCTGCGCCGCGGGCCCGGCGTCGACGTCCGGTTCACCGTCGGTGCCGTCCGATGGCGCATCGGCGTCGGCACCCGGGTTCGGGTCGACACGCAGCTGGAGCTGTTCGATGGCGAACCCGTCGACGTCGAGCACGTCGATGAGGACGCCGTCGACCACCACCGAGTCACCCACTTCGGGGATGCGTTCGAGCCGTTCGAGGACCAGACCCGCCACGGTGTCGTATTCACCGTCGGGCAGATCCAGGCCGGTGATCCGCTCGATCTCGTCGGGCCGCGACGTGCCGGCCACCGACCACACGCCGGGCTGGGTCTCGACGTGTTCGCCCGGTGCGCTGGGGTCGTACTCGTCCTCGATCTCGCCGACCAACTCCTCCACGATGTCTTCGAGCGTGACGACGCCGGCGGGTGCGCCGTACTCGTCGATCACGATCGCCATCTCGGTGGAGTGCTCACGCAGCTCCGACAGCACCACGTTGAGGCCGGCGGCCTCCGGCACGGCGAGGATCTCGTGGAACATCGACGCCACCTCGGTGGTGTCGTAGGCGTCACGGGCAACACCCAGCAGGTCCTTCGCGTGGACGATCCCCAACACCTGCCCGTCGTCGTCGATCACCGGGAAGCGGGAGTGCGTGGACGCCATCAGGTCGCGCAGGTCGGCGGCACTCGCGTCGTCGTCGATCGTGACCACCCGGTTCCATGGCACCATCGCATCCGACGCCTCGAGCTCACCGAAGTCGATCGCCCGCTCGAGCAGCGACGCCTGGCCGATGGTCAGATGCCCGCTCTCGGCCGACGAGTCGACGATGAGGTCGAGCTCCTCCGTGGACACGGCGCCACGCAGCTCCTCGACCGGTTCGACCCCGATGGCCTGCAGGAGCCGGTTCGCTGCGCCGTCGAACAGCCGGATCACCGGCGCTGCCACGCGGATGAAGATCCAGGTCGACGGCGCCAGCCGCCGGGCGACGGGCTCGGGCTTGGCGATGGCGAGGTTCTTCGGGGCGAGCTCGCCGAACACCATCTGGGCCATCGTGGCGAGCACCAGTGCCAGTGTGAGCGACAGTCCGAACGATGCCGACTCGGGTACGCCGAGCGCCTCGACGCCGGGGCGGATGGCTGCAGCGATCGCCGGTTCGGCGATGAAACCGAGGACCAGGGTGGTGACGGTGATGCCCAGCTGGGCGCCCGACAACATGAAGCTGAGCCGCCGATGCACGTCGAGCGCCCGCCGGGAACGACGGTCGCCGTCGCCGGCCTGCTCGACGAAGCGGCTGCGCCGGGACGCGACGAACGAGAACTCGACCGCCACGAAGTAACCGTTGGCTGCAATGAGCGCCACCACGCCAACCAGTCCGAGGGCGGTCACAGCGGCGTCAACTTCGTTGTCGGTGGTCGGACATGGGTGGATGAGATGCTACCCACCGGGCGACCCCCTTGCGGTCGACGATCCCGATCCGTGGCGGACGGATCGCACCATGGTCGGCCCGGGTCGCTCCCCGGCGGCCACCGGCTGTTCGACGTCGCCATGGCCCATTCCATTCTCGGTGCCGGCAACTCCCTGACGGAGATCGGCGGACACACCCTCCTGCAGCGGGTGTCTCCCGAGACCCTGACCAGCGGTGTCGCCGGGATCCTCGACGCCGTTGCGAGGACGTCGTCGAGCAGCGCTGCGGCCCGGGAAGTGTTCCGGCAACGCTCACGAGAACCGTCGTCGGGCGACGGCACTCGCTAGCCTGCCGCCATGTCCACGTTTCACGAGTTCGAGATGCCGTCGATCACGGGCGATCAGGTGTCGTTCGAACGGTTCCGCGGCCAGATCTGCCTCGTCGTCAACGTCGCGAGCGCTTGAGGCCTCACCCCTCAGTACGCAGGTCTGCGTGCGCTCCACGACGACAACGACGATGTCACCGTCCTCGGCTTCCCGTGCAACCAGTTCGCCGACCAGGAGCCCGGCTCCGACGAGGAGATCCTGGAGTTCGCCACATCGAACTACGGTGTGACGTTCCCCATGTTCCACAAGATCGAGGTGAACGGCGACGGTGCCGCTCCGCTCTACCAGTGGCTCAAGAGCCGGCAACCGGGTGCCGGCGAGACCTCCGACATCACGTGGAACTTCGAGAAGTTCCTCGTCGACGGCGAAGGCAACGTGGTCGAACGGTTCCCGCCGACCACGACGCCCGAACAGGTGGCGGAGGTCATCGCCGCACGTCGGTGACCGGATGACGATCCACTTCACCCACAACCCGCGTCCGACGGTGGGCATCGAGATGGAGCTCCACCTCGTCGACCCGACGACCGGCGCACTGGTCTCGGCGTCCAACGACATCCTGGCCGAGATGGGTGAGCCGCACGGCGGCGAACATCCCAAGGCGAAGCACGAACTGTTCCAGAGCACGGTCGAGATCATCACCGGGGTGTGCGACACCCCGGCCGACGCCGGTGACGACCTGCGTGGCACTCTCGACGAACTGCGTCGGGCGGCGCACCGGCACGACATCACCCTGATGAGCGCAGGCACCCATCCTCTCGGTATCGCACGCGACCAGGTGGTCAGCCCGCAGCCGCGGTATCACGAACTCATCGAGTCGATGCAGTGGCCGGCCCGGCGGCTGCTCATCTGTGGGCTCCACGTCCACGTGGGGGTCGCCGACGGCGAGCGCGCGATCCGGATCATCAACGAACTCACCCGTCATCTGCCCCTCTTCCTCGCCCTCTCGTCGTCGAGCCCCTTTTTCGAAGCGGAGGACTCGGGGCTCGCATCGGCGCGGACGAAGTTGTTCGAGTCGCTTCCCACGGCCGGGCTGCCGCCCCACCTCGCCGACTGGTCCGACTTCGAGACCTTCATGTCCACGCTGCTCGAGTCGAAGTGCATCAATTCGATCCGGGAGGTGTGGTGGGACATCCGCCCCCACCCCGACTTCGGCACCGTCGAGTTCCGCATGTGCGACGCTGCGCCCACCGTGCGCGAATCGGTGGCGCTCGCGGGTTTGGCGCAGACACTGGTGGCCTGGTGCGATGCGCACCTCGACGTCGGTGGCCTGCCGGTGCCGCCACGCGAGTGGACGGTACGCGAGAACCGCTGGCTGGCTGCCAGGTACGGGGTCGACGCGTCGCTGATCGTGGAACATCCCGATCACGGCCAGCCGCTGCGTCGACCGGTGCGTGAGCTCGTCACCGAGTTGGTTGCCGAGTTGCGGCCGACGGCGGCCGCTCTCGGGACCGACGACCAGCTCGACGACGTGCTGCAGATCCTGCGGTGGGGCTCGGGCAGCGACCGCCAACGGCGGGTGGTGGAGCGCGGCGGTACCCTGCACGACGTGGTCCGACACCTCATCGACGAACTCGCCGCCGATCGCGTCGGGCTGTGAGCGCAGCACGATGACGACGATGCCGGCGAATGATCCGTCGACGGAGCGCGAACGGTCGCTCGACCGTTGGCTGGCCGAGCACGCCGAGGGTCTGGTGGCGCTACGGCGCAACATCCATGCCCATCCCGAGGCCAGCGGCCAGGAGCACGCCACCACCGAGCTGGTGCGCGAGCGCCTCGAGCTCGCCGGCCTCCGGCCGCGTCTGCTCTCGTCCGGCACCGGTCTGGTGTGTGACCTCGTCCCGCCGGGGACACGAGCCGGCGAGCCGGTCATCGCGCTGCGCGCCGATCTCGACGGACTGGCGATGGCGGACGAGAAGGACGTGCCCTATCGGAGCCAGGTGGCGGGCGTGTCCCACGCCTGCGGCCACGACGTGCACACCACCGTGGTGCTCGGTGTCGCGCTGTACTACGCCCACCACCTCGACGAGGTTCCGGGACCGCTGCGGTTCGTGTTCCAGCCGGCCGAGGAACGGGTACCCGGCGGCGCCCTCGACGTGTTGCGCGACGGCGGCCTGGCCGGCGTGGACGCCATCGTCGGCCTCCACTGCGAGCCCAAGCTCGACGTGGGCACCGTCGGAGTCCGTTCGGGCGCCATCTCGTCGGCTGCGGACATGGCTCGCATCGTGCTGTCCGGCCCGGGCGGGCACACGGCCCGCCCCGAGCTGACGACCGACCTCGTGGCGTTGGCGGCGCGGATCGTGAGCGACCTGCCGACTGCAGTGGCGAGCCGGCTCGACGACCCCGGCGAGGTGAAGATCGTCTTCGGGTCGCTGCATGCCGGCGACGCGGCCAACGTGATCCCCACCCAGTGCGAAATGAAGGCATCCATCAGGACACCGTCGCTGCCGGTGTGGGAGGCGCTGCCGGATCTCGTCGCCGCCGCCGTCGCCGATCTCACCGCAGGGTCGGGCGCCGAGTGCCACCTCGACTACACCCATGGCGTGCCGCCCGTCGTGAACGATGCGGCGGTCACCGAGGTGGTGGCCCGCGCCGCCGCCGGCGAGTTCGGCGCTTGCTCGGTCACCACCGTCGAACAGAGCTGGGGCGGCGACGACTTCGCCTGGTTCACCCGCGAGGTGCCCGGCAGCTACGTGCGCCTCGGTGTGCGCACCCCCGGCGGTCCGACCCTCGACCTGCACGCCGGCCACTTCGACGTCGACGAACGCTCGATCGATCGGGGCGTCCGACTCCTGGCCGCCACCGTCGACGAATTCTTCCACGCAGTGCGATGACGTCGACGGGAACCGGTCGCACCTGGGTGTTCGGCTACGGATCTCTCGTCGCCCCGTCGTCGCTGGCGACCACCATCGGACGATCCGCCGACACGCACGACACGGCTGTGGCCCATCTCGACGGGTTCGGCCGCCGCTGGAACTACGGGTCGTTGCACCTGCGCGGCGACTGGCACCACGACGGCGTCGACGTGGTGCAGGGGCTGGTCGTGTCGCTCGGCCGCGGGGCCGACTCCGGCGACGCCTGCAACGGTGTGGTGGTCCGGGTGACCGATGACGAACTCGCTGCACTGGACTGGCGCGAACGCGACTACGACCGCACCGACGTGACCGAGCTCGTCAGCTTCGACGGCTGTGTGCGATCGGATCGTGTGGTCACCTACGTGCCACGTGCCGGGGCGATCGCCCGGTACGAGGAGGCTCGTGACGGCGGACGGGCGGGGATCCGCCGGAGCTACTGGAATCTGGTGAGCGCCGCTTTCGCCGACCTCGGCGGCGACCACCACGCCCGCTACGCCGCCACCCCTCCACCCGACGTCCCGGTGGTGGAGATGTCGCTGTCGATGCTGACCTGACGTTCGCCGGGCATCAGGCGATCTGCTGGAGGTCGGACCAGACCCGGTCGACCTGGGCGGCGAGCGAGTCCAGGTCACCGCCGTTGTCGATCACGTGGGTGGCCCGCTCCAGCCGTTGCTCACGCGAGATCTGGCTGTTGATGCGCGCCCGCGCATCGGTCTCGTCCATGCCGCGCTGGTTCACGAGCCGTTCGACGGCGATGTCCGGGTCGACGTCGACCACGATCGTCGCAGCGAGCCCCTCACGCGGATTCTCACCGAGCAACGGGAAGTCGAGCACGACCACCCGATCGGTGTCGCGATGGGCGTCGATCTGCCGTTGGATCTCGTCCTGCATCGCCGGATGGACGATGCCGTTGAGGTCGGCGAGTGCCTGCTCGTCGTTGAAGACGATCTCCGCCACGGCGGCCCGGTCGAGCGAGCCGTCGGGCCGGATGATGTGGTCGCCGAAGCGCTCGGCCATCCGGTCGAGCACCGGGCTGCCCGGTGCCTGCAGGTCGCGGGCGATGCGATCGGCGTCGACGACGACGGCTCCACGGTCGGCGAGCATCGCCGACACGGTGGACTTGCCGGCGCCGATGCCGCCGGTGAGCCCGACGACGATCACTCGGCGGGGCGCTCGGCCGTTTCCGTCTCGGCCGCGGCGGCTTCGGTGACTGCGTCGGCGGTTGCATCCGCGGCCGCCTCGGCGGCAGCCTCGCTCGGTGCCTCTGCGGGAGCTTCGGCGGCCTGGGTGCCGGTTTCCGCGGCGGACTCGCCGTAGTACTCCGACCAGGCGGCTTCGGCCTCGGCCGATGCTTCACCCTGGATGTAGTTGCCCGACTCGTCGATGTCGAAGTGCTCGCGGTACTCGGCGGCGAGCTCGCCACCCTCGGCGGCCTGCTTGATCGAGAGGCTGATCCGACGGCGAGCGAGGTCGAGGTCGATGATCTTCACCCACAGCTCCTCGCCCGGGGTGACGACCTGCTCGGGGCTGTCGACGTGGTGCGCCGACATCTCCGAGATGTGCACGAGGCCCTCGATGCCCTCGCCCACCTGGACGAACGCGCCGAACTGTACGAGCTTGGTGACCCGGCCGTAGACGAGCTGGTCGACCTGGTGGCTCTCGGCGAACTGCTGCCACGGGTCGGCCTGGGTGGCCTTGAGCGACAGGCTGATGCGCTCGCGGCTGAAGTCGACGTCGAGCACCTGCACCTTGACGGGATCGCCGACGGAGACCACCGAGCTGGGATGGTCGACGTGCTTCCACGACAGCTCGCTGACGTGGATGAGACCGTCCATGCCACCGAGATCGACGAACGCACCGAACGACACGACGCTGGACACGGTGCCTTCGCGGACCTCACCGACCTTGAGGTTGTTGAGGAACTGGTCGCGGGTCTCCTTCTGGTTCTCCTCCAGGTAGGCCCGCCGCGACAGCACGACGTTGTTGCGGTTCTTGTCGAGCTCGATGATCTTGGCGTGGACCGTCTCACCGATGTAGGGGGCGAGATCGCGCACACGGCGCAGCTCGACGAGCGACGCGGGCAGGAAGCCACGCAGACCGATGTCGACGATGAGACCACCCTTGACCACTTCGATGACCGGGCCGGACACGACCTCGTCGGCTTCCTTCTTCGCCTCGATGTCGCCCCATGCCCGCTCGTACTGGGCACGCTTCTTCGACAGGACGAGGCGTCCCTCCTTGTCCTCCTTGGTGAGCACCAACGCCTCGACCTGCTCACCGAGAGCGACGACCTCGGACGGGTCGACGTCGTTGCGGATGCTCAGCTCACGAGCGGGGATGACGCCCTCGCTCTTGTAGCCGATGTCGAGCAGGACCTCGTCCTTGTCGATCTTGACGACGGTGCCGTTGACCATCTGGCCGTCCTCGACGGTGACCATGGTGCCGTCGATCGCATCGGCGAACGACATGCCGAGGTCGTCGGAGGTGACCTCGCGGGGGGTGTAGTTGCCCTCGTCGTCGAACGTCCCGAAGGGGGATGTTGCGGTGTCGGAGGTGGTGGTGGTGTCGGACAAGGGACGGACTGCTTTCGAAAACGTGGAGAGAATGGGACGGAACTCACGTCACGGGTCGTGACGCAGCCGACCATGGTACCACTGACCAGGCGGAACCACGAGGGGTGATGTTGCCGCCACGGGGTCGGGGTGACGACACCGGCGGATCAGCGGCGTCGGGCGATGACGAGGAACTCGGGTGAGTCGGTGGTGGGCTCGGCCCATCCGTAGGCACCCGGCTCGACGCTGCTGATCGCCGTCGCCTCCAAGCCGTGCGCCGCCAGCAGCAGCCGGAGCTCTCGTGGCGTGTAGCAGCCGGTCCACAGGTCGGCCTCACGTGGTTCGCCGGTCTCGGACCGGATCTCCGTCACCTCGTGCGACACGCCGGCATCGGCGTCGAAGTCGGCGTCGTCGTGGTGACGCACGGCGAAGTAGGCGTTGAACGCACTCAACGCCAGCCGCCCCTCGGGCCGCAGCGCACGGGCCATTCCGGCGACCACGGCAGCATCGTCACCGTCGGCGGTCATCATCCCGAACGCCCCCTGGCAGAGACAGATCACGGCGTCGAACTCGCCCGAGAAGGCGAGGGACCGTGCATCTCCGCGTTCGAACGTGGCCGCGCCGGGCTCGGCGATCAGGGAATCGGCCGCCCGGCGCTCGGCGATGTCGACGAACCGGCGACTGATGTCCACGCCGTGCACGGCGATGCCGCGCCGCGCCAGTTCCACGGCGTGACGGCCGGTGCCGCACCCGACGTCGAGCACGCGGTCACCCCGCCGCAACGTCAGCGCGGCGACGACGTGGTCGACCTCCTGCACCGTGCCCTTGGTATGGGAGTACCGGTCGTAGGCCGCCCCCATGTGGTCGGCGAGGTCCTCGAACCAGTGATCACGATCCGGGCCGGGATGCTGCGGCCCCGCGCCGTTGACGTCGTCGATCCGGGGCGCCTTCTCGGCGGCAACCAGACGGCTCGGTGCCCGGTACGGAGCGGCCAGGTCGGCCTCGGTGGCCACGATCGACCCGACGGGGGGCTCCGACGAGGGGGGACTCATCCCTTCGCGTCCGCCCACGTGTCACCCCACGACACGTTCACCTCGAGCGGAACGTCGAACGATGCCGCGTCCTGCATCAGCCGCACCACGAGTTCCCCGATCGGTTCGCGCTCGTCGTCGGGCACCTCGAGGATCACCTCGTCGTGCACCTGCAGCACGAGCCTGCTGTCGTAGCCGCCGGTCGCCAACGCCTCGTCGATGCGCACGATCGCCACCTTGAACAGATCGGCCGCGAGGCCCTGGATCCCGGCGTTCATGGCCTGACGTTCGCCGGCCTGGCGTACCCGGAAGTTGGAGTTCATCAGCTCGGGGATGGGACGGCGCCGACCGAACAACGTCTCGGTGTAGCCGCGCTCACGTGCCTCCACCACCGTGCGGTCCATGTACGCCTTCACGTTGGGGAATGCCACGAAGTAGGCGTCGAGGATCTGCGCGGCCTCCTCGGTGGGGATGTTCAGCCGTTGCCCGAGCCCGTAGGCCTCCATCCCGTAGGCCAGGCCGTACGACACCATCTTCGCCTTGGAGCGCTGCTCGAGCGTCACGTCGGCGGGGTCCACTCCGAAGACGCGGGCAGCCGTGGCGTTGTGGATGTCCTCGTGGCTGGTGAACGCGGTGATCAGCCCGGGGTCCTGGGCGAGTTGGGCGATGCAGCGCAGCTCGATCTGGTTGTAGTCGGCCACCAGCAACGTGGTGCCCGGCGCCGGCACGAAGGCCCGGCGGAACTGGCGGCCCTCGTCGGTACGCACCGGGATGTTGTGCAGGTTCGGACGATCGGACGACAGCCGGCCCGTACGCGCCACGGTCTGGTTGAACGTGGCATGGATGCGGCCGTCGTCGGCCACCTCGGCGAGCAGACCCTCGCCGTAGGTGCTGCGCAGCTTCTCGACCTCGCGGTAGCGGAGCAACGGTTCGAGGAACTCGGGCCACTGGTCCTTGATCTTCTCCAACGTCGCGGCGTCGGTGGAGTACCCGGTCTTGGTCTTCTTGCCGGGGGTGAGACCGCGCTCGTCGTAGAGCACCTCGCGCAGTTGCTTCGGCGAGTTGAGGTTCAGGTCGGCACGCCCGGCGACCTCTCGCAGCTCGGCGGCCAGTGCCGCCACCTCACCGGCCAGGCGATCGTTGAGCGCCCGCAGCTCGTCGGCATCGACACCGACGCCGACGTGTTCCATCTTGGCGAGCACCAGCACGAGCGGGTTCTCGATCGTGCGGTACAGCTCGGCCATGCCCTGCGACTCCATGCTGGCCACGATCGGCTCGGCCAGTGCGTGCACGGCGAGCGCGTCGCGGCCGGCGAGGTCGGCATCGGACATCGACGTGCCGTCCAGGTCGAGCTGCCCGCTTCCCGCCGCATCGTCCGACGGACGGGCGAACCGGGTGTACTTCTCGATGAGGTCGGGCAGCGCATACCGAGCCTCGGCGGGGTCGATCAGGTAGGCCGCGATCGCGGTGTCGAGCGTGAGCCCGCGCAGTTCCACGCCGTGAGCGAGCAGCGACCGCATCAACGGTTTGACGTCGTGGCCACGCACGTCGCGGTGGGCAGCCAGCGCCGCACCGACCGCGGGGTCGTCGAGCACGGCGGTGGGGATCCACAGCACGTCGGCCGCCGCCGCGTCGGCCACGATGGCGATCCCGGCGAGTGGTGACCGGCCCGCCTCGCCGACCCACCGGGCCGCCACGTCGACCGCATCCGCCGCTGCGATGGCCGCCGCGGCGACGGCCGGAGCGTCGGCGACGGTGACCTCGGCGACCAGCTCCTCGCGCGTCTCGGCGGGCCCCAGGTCGACGGAGCTGCCCATCTCGGCGAGTGCGTCGTTGAGCCGCGCAGCCAGGGTGCGGAACTCGAGGAAGTCGAACAGCCGACTCAACTCGGCGGGGTCCGGGGTGACGGCGAGCCCCTCCAGATCGACGTCGTCGACCGGCGCGTCGTGGCGGAGCCGCATCAGTTCGAGATTGGTGCGGGCACGCTGTTCGTGCTCGGCGAGCGACTCGCGCAGCTTGGGCGTCTGTTCGTCGACGTGGTCGAAGATCCCGTCGAGGCCGCCGTACTTGTTGATCAGCTTCGCTGCCGTCTTCTCCCCCACACCCGGGACGCCGGGCAGGTTGTCGCTGGTGTCGCCCCGCAGCGCGGCGTACTCCGCGTACATGTCGGGCCGCACGCCCGTGCGGTCCTCGATGCCGGCCTCGTCGTAGAACGCGTAGTCGCTCACGCCGCGCTTGTTGTAGAGCACCTTCACGTCGGGATCGCGTACGAGTTGGTAGCTGTCGCGGTCGCCCGTGACGATGATCACCTCGTGGCCGGCGTCGACGAGACGGTCGCTGACGGTGGCGATGAGGTCGTCGGCCTCCCAGCCGGCCCGGTCGATCGCCGTGATGCCCACGGCATCGAGCACTTCGCGCACCAGCCCCATCTGTTGCCGCAGGATGTCGGGAGCGGCTTCACGCTGGGCCTTGTAGAGCGGCTCGGCTTCGTGCCGGAACGTGGGCTCCGGCCGGTCGAAGGCCACGAGCACGCCGTCCGGACGGTGGTCCTTCAAGACGTTGATGAGCATCGACGTGAACCCGAAGACGGCGTTGGTGACCTGGCCGCTGGCGGTGGCCATGTCGGTGGGCAACGCGAAGAACGCCCGGTAGGTGAGCGAGTTCCCGTCGACGACGAGGTAGGTCCCCATGCCGGCGACTCAGTCGGCGCCCGGCCGCAGCGAGCCGTCGAGGATCCGGTCGGCGACGTCGCGCATCCGGGTGCGTTCGCTCATCGCGCTGCGTTGGATGAACGCGAACGCATCGTGCTCGCTCATCGAGAGTTCGTCCATCAGCATCCCCTTGGCACGGTCGATCACCTTGCGGGACTCGAGTTGTTCGCCGAGCGCGTCGATCTCGCCGGTGAGCGACCGGAGTTCCCGGAAGCGGCCCATGGCCACCTCGATCGCCGGAATCAGGTCGCTCTTCTGGAACGGCTTGACGAGGAACGCCAGAGCGCCGGCGTCGCGGGCCTGCTCGACCACTTCACGCTGGCTGAACGCCGTGAGCATCAAGACGCCGCAGATCTTCTCGCCGTTGATGATGCGGGCGGCATCGAGACCGTCCATGCCGGGCATCTTGATGTCGAGGATCGCGAGGTCGGGCTGCAACCCGCGGACCAGTTCGACGGCCTGGTCGCCACGTCCGGTCTCACCGATCACCTCGTACCCCTCCTCCTCGAGGGTTTCACGCAGGTCCATGCGGATGATGGCCTCGTCCTCGGCGATCACGACTCGCAACGGCATGCTCGCTTGTCTACCAGGTCACCGACCGGATCGGACCCGTGTGCACCTGCTGCGGGGGCCACACACGTGCTGCGGCACGTCGCGGGCGGCACGCGGTGCTACATCTTGTCGAGCAGTTCGTCCTGGCGCTGTTCGAGCGATGCGATCTCGGTGACGACGTGCGTACGGTGCTTGGTGAGCGCATCGACGTGCCGTTGGGCGTCACGCGCCTCGAACGAGGCGCCGGCCGTCTCCGACACCAGGGCACGGATCGCCTGGTCGTCGGCGTCGTCGGCGAGGTGCGACAGCTGTTCGTCGATCACCGCGAGTTCGGCCCGCAACGACTTGAGTCGGGTCGCCACCTGCGAGAGGCGGCGTTCGACGAGCCAGGTACTCATGGACATCGCATCGTAGATCCCGCCATCCGTCGAACGGTGCCATCCGTCGAACGGCGTCCTGTGCCGTGCTCGACGATGTCGCGGACTCGTCGCGGCGACGACACCGTGCCGATCGGACTCATCTCGATGCGCCCGCTCATCCGAACACCACCGCCATCGCACGGCTGAGCGGGCGCACCAGCTCGCGCAACCGGGCGCACCCCTCGATGCCGAGCGCGTCGTACGGCGCCGCCGCGAGCTCGTCGGTGCGTTGCTCGAGCCAGCCTCGGCGTCGCCGGCCGAGGTCGGTGAGCGCGAGATCGGGATCGAGCCATCCGATCGAGCGCAGCCGCTCCTCGGCTGCCGACCAGTCGTCGCCCGTGCGATCACGCGTGGCACGCAACACGTCGGCGGGCACCTCGCCCGACGCCGCGTGGGAGACGAGCGCCTCGCATCCCGTCAGGCCTTCGACGGTGAGTGCCGCGATGTGTCCGTCTCCGCGGAACTCGCGCAGCAACGTCTGGGCGTGCCACAGCACGAGCTGCGGTTCGTCGGGCCACGGCAGCGTGGCGTGTCCGGCGAACAGGGGCCGCCCCTCGGGACGCTCACACGCGGCCAGGGCGGCCGTGCGTGCCAGCTCCGCCGCCTCGGACAGTTCGTCGTGGCCCACGGCACCGCCGCCGAGACGCGCGATCATCCGATCGGCGGCGCGCAGCCGTGCGGCCAGGATCGACGCGGGTGTGACGACGTCCCACACCCCGTTCATGCACCGTCGAACGAGGCCCGGGTCGAAGTTGAAGAACGTGGCGATCACGACGTCGGCGTTCACCGCTCCCATCGCCGCCGAGCGCGATGCGAAGTAGCCGCGCATGCGGTCGTCGATACCCGACGCGGCGTACTCCTCGGCGGCCTCGGGGGCGAAGTAGATCGCTCCGTGCACCGGCTCGAGCGTGCGCCAGGTCTTGCGGGCGATGACAGGGTCCATCGAGCGAGCTTGACAGACCAGCTGTGCCCCGGGTCGGACTCGAACCGACACTTGACGGATTTTGAGGCCGTTGCCTCTGCCGATTGGGCTACCGGGGCGGATCCAAGCGGGCCGGCAGCGCCCGCGGACGGGTGAGGTTAGCGTTGTGCTGGCCTTACCGGGCGGTAGCTCGAACGGCGACCGCGAGAGGTCTAGCCTGCCCCCGATGCTCGCATTCACCTTCCCCGGCCAGGGCTCGCAACGCCCCGGCATGGGCCTCCCCTGGCGTGACCACGAGAGCTGGGAGCTCGTCGACGAGGCCAGCGAGATCGCGTCACGCGACGTCGGGGCGCTCCTCTGCGACGCCGACGCCGACGAGCTGCGCGACACCCGCAACGCACAACTCACCACCTTCGTGTCGAGCTTGATGGTCCTCGACGCCGTGGAGCGCCTCGGCATCGAGCCGAGCTACTGCGCCGGCCACAGCCTCGGCGAGTACACCGCGCTCACCGCCACGGGCGCGCTCGGCTTCGACGACGGCGTGCGTCTGGTCGCCGAGCGCGCCGCCGCCATGCACGACGCGGGAACCGCGCAGCCCGGCACCATGGCCGCCGTGCTCGGCCTCGACGACGACCAGGTGGAGGTGGCCTGCCGGCGCGCCGACGCCGACGTGTGGGTGGCGAACTTCAATGCGCCCGGCCAGGTCGTCATCGCCGGGTCGCCCGAGGGTGTCGACGCCGCCGCCGGGCACGCGCGGCAACTCGGGGCCAAACGCGTGATGCCGCTGCAGGTCGCCGGCGCGTTCCACACACCGTTCATGACGTCGGCGCGCGACCGGCTGCGCGCAGCACTCGCCGATGCCGACCCGCGCGACTCCGACGTGCCGGTGGTGTCCAACGTCGACGCGCTCGCCCACGATCGTGGGGCCGACTGGGCCAGCCTGCTCTCGGCGCAGCTGTCGAGCCCGGTGCGCTGGAAGCACGCTCTGCTCACCCTGTCGAACGCCGGGGTCACCGACTTCGCCGAGCTCGGCCCCGGCGCCGTGCTCACGGGGATGGCCAAGCGCACGGTGCAGAGCTGCCGCACCATCTCCGTCGCCACGCCGGAGGATCTCGACAAGCTGCTCGAGTGGGTCGGCGCCGGGTCGGCGACCGGCGCCCCGGGCGCCGTGGAGGGCGAGCACCTCTTCGCCGTCGAGCGGCTGGTGGTGAGCCCCGGTGCCGGGATCTTCACGCCGTGTGGCGGGCTCGTCGAGGGGTCACGGATCGACGTCGGCACGGTCATCGGACACGTCGGCGACGTCGAGGTCCGGTCGCCGTTCGCGGGAGTACTCCAGAGCTACATCGCCCTCGACACCGAACGCGTCGCTCCACGCCAACCCATTGCCTGGCTGCGGAGCGATCCGTGACGGCCGGTCCCCGTTCGGCGACCGACGACATCGCGGTCGCTGCACCGGCGCGGCCGGGTCGGATCGGCTGAGTCGTGCCGGCCGTCCCCACCACCGCCGGTGGCGCCACCATCACGGGCTGGGGCACCGCGCTGCCCGACCGGGTCGTCACCAACCGCGAACTCGAGTCCAGCATCGACACCAGCGACGCGTGGATCGTCGAACGCACCGGAATCAGCGAACGTCGGGTCGGGGGCACCACGGCCGACCTCTCGGTCGAGTCGGGGCGTCGGGCCCTGGAGATGGCACGGCTGGCGCCCGAGGACGTCGACGCACTGGTGCTCGCCACGACCACACCCGACCGCACCGTGCCGGCCACCTCCGCCACAGTGCAGCACCGCCTCGGTCTGCAGTGCGGCGCCTTCGACGTCAATGCCGCCTGCTCGGGTTGGGTCTACGGGCTCGTCACCGCACACGGCCTGATCGCGCTGGGTGCCGAGCGTGTGCTCCTGATCGGCACCGACACGCTGGCACGCATCACCGACTGGCACGACCGCAACACGGCCGTGCTGTTCGCCGACGGCTCGGGGGCCACCGTGATCGAGGCCGCCGGAGAACCGGGATCGCTGCTGTCCTGGCACCTCGACGCCGACGGGGCGGCCGAGGAGTTCCTGTACTGCGACCTCGGCGGCAACCTGCAGATGGAGGGCCGTGAAGTGTTCCGCCGTGCGGTGCGCATCATGGTCGACTCGGCGACCACGTCGATGCGTGCTGCAGGTGTCACGGCCGACGACATCGCCCTGGTGGTCCCGCACCAGGCGAACATCCGCATCATCTCCGCCGCCTGCGACCGGCTCGGCATCGGACTCGACCGGGCGGCCCTCGTGCTCGACCGCACCGGCAACACGTCGTCGGCGTCGATTCCACTGGCGCTGGCCGATGCCCTCGACCACGACCGGGTGGCCGACGGCGACCTGGTGCTGTTCGTCGGCTTCGGTGCCGGCATGACCGCCGCCAGTGCCGTCTACCGCTGGAGCACCACTCACCACCTCACCGCCGACAGGAGCCCGTCGGACCCAGGAGACTCCACCGATGACTGACACCTCGATCGACACACCGGCCGACACGCCCGGCCGCGCAGCGGGCCGGATCGTGCTGGTCACGGGAGGCGCACGGGGCATCGGCCTCGCCTGCGCCCGCCGCTTCGCTGCCGACGGCGACCGTGTGGCGGTGACCTACCACTCGTCGCCTCCGCCCGAGGGGGTGTTCGGCGTGCGGTGCGACGTCACGTCGAACGACGACGTCGACGCCGCCTTCCGCGCCGTCGAGGACCACTTCGGCGGCACGGTGGAGGTGCTCGTCTCCAATGCCGGGATCACCCGTGACGGCCTGCTGTTGCGCATGGGAGAAGAGGACTTCACCGCCGTGATCGACGCCAACCTCACCGCGTCGTACCGCGTCGTGAAGCGAGCCGCGCGCGCGATGTTGAAGGCCCGTTCCGGGCGGATCGTGCTGGTCTCGTCGGTGGTCGGTCTGCTCGGGTCGGCGGGACAGGCCAACTACGCCGCCTCCAAGGCGGGGCTCGTCGGGTTCGCCCGGTCGGTGGCCCGCGAGCTCGGGTCTCGCTCGATCACCGTCAACGTGGTGGCGCCCGGCCCCGTCGCCACCGACATGACCGCGGCACTGGGCGACGACCGGCTCGCCGAACTCACCGCAGCAGTGCCACTGCAACGGGTGGCCGAACCCGAGGAGATCGCCGGCGTCGTGGCGTTCCTGGCATCGCCGGACGCCGCCTACGTGACGGGCGCCGTGATCCCCGTCGACGGCGGTCTCGGCATGGGCCACTGAACACCGGCATCACACGAGGCGTCGCCTCGATCATCGGCCCGCCGCACCTGGTGTGCCTACACTGCCAACCCGAAACCCCGAGATGGAGAAGACCGTGGATCAAGAACTGTTCGCCCGTTTCCGCAAGTGCGCCGTCGAGGTGCTGTCCGTGGAAGAGAGTGCCGTCGTCCCGGAGGCGAACTTCGGTGACGATCTCGACGCCGACAGCCTCGACCTCGTCGAGCTGGTGATGGCGCTCGAGGAAGAGTTCGACATCGCCGTTCCCGAGGAGGAACTGGAAGGTGTCGAAACCGTGAAGCAGGCGTACGACATCGTCGCCGGCAAGCTGTGAGCTCGGGCGGCCGCCGGGTCGCCGTCACCGGTCTGGGCGTCGTCGCCCCGGCCGGCATCGGGGTCGACGACTACTGGAACGGCCTGCTCGGCCCCGGCCTCACCGCAGGACAGTCGACGGAGATCCCCGACTGGGACCCCACCCCCTACTTCGAGAGCGCGAAACACGCTCGGCGCGCCGACCGCGTCGAGCAGTTCGCCCTCGCTGCCGCGTCGCAGGCCTTCGACGCGGCCGGCGGTGTCGACGCGATCGGTGTCGAACCGGGTCGGTTCGGCACGATCTTCGCCAGCGGGGTCGGCGGGCTGCACACTCTCGAGGAGCAGGTCATCATCCGCGCCGAGAAGGGCGCGCGCCGCGTCTCGCCGTTCCTGGTGCCGATGATGATGGTCAACGCCTCCGGTGCGGCGATCTCCATGCGCTACGGGCTGCAGGGCCCGAACGAGACGATCTGCACCGCCTGTGCCGCCGGCACCCACGCCATTGGTTACGCCGCTCGCCTCATCCAGTGGGGCCTCGTCGATGCCGTCGCCACCGGCGGGAGCGAGTGTGCCGGCACCGAGACGGCGCTGGCCGGGTTCGGCAACATGACGGCACTGTCGAGTTCGGGTGTGAGCATGCCCTTCGCCGAGGGCCGTGACGGCTTCGTGATGGGCGAGGGTGCGGCGGTGCTGATCCTGGAGGAGTGGTCACAGGCCGAGGCCCGTGGCGCGGACATCCTCGGCGAGATCCTCGGCAGCGCCAGCAACGCCGACGCCCACCACATCACCGCCCCAGCGCCCGGCGGCACGGGTGCCATTTCCTGCATGCGCCAGGCGCTCGATCAGGCGGGGGTCTCGCCGGGCGACATCGGACAGATCAACGCGCACGGCACCTCGACACCCCTCAACGATGCCGCCGAAGCCGACGCGATCAGCGATGTCTTCGGGGCGGGTGCCGTGCCCGTGGTGTCGACCAAGGGGGTCACCGGGCATGCGCTCGGTGCCGCGGGAGCCCTCGAGGCCGCAGCGGCGCTGCTGTCGATCCGCCACGCCCTGATCCCGCCCACCGCCAACACGGTGGCGCCCGATCCGGCGATGACGATCGACCTCGTCGTGGGTGCCCCGCGCGAGTGGACGCCGGGCCCGGTGATCTCCAACAACTTCGGCTTCGGGGGCCACAACGGCTCCGTCGTGATCGCCCCGCCCACCTGACCTCCCGAACCCGGTCGACCTCCACGCCCACTCGACCTCCAGAACCCGAAAAATGCCTCGTTCGTAGCGTTCAGCGCTACGAATCGGGCATTTTTCGGTGAGACGGCGGTCAGGCGTCGGCGATCACGAACAGCAGGTCGCAGGTGCAGGCGATCTCGTCGCCCACCCGGGCACGGCCCGATCCCTTGCCGGCGCGGGCCGACATCCGGCCGAGCTCGACCTCGAGGATCAGCTCGTCCCCCGGCACCACCTGGCGACGGAACCGCGCGCCGTCGAGGCCACCGAACAGCGGCAGCTTGCCCGTGAACCGGTCATCCGACAACACGGCCACCGCACCGACCTGGGCGATCGCCTCACACATCAGCACGCCGGGCAGGGTGGGTCGGCCCGGGAAGTGACCGGGGAAGAACCACTCGTCTCCCGTGAGGCGCCACACGCCGGTCGCCGACTCCCCCGGCACGATCGACATCATCTCGTCGACGAACAGGAACGGCGGACGGTGCGGGATCAGTTCGTCGGGACGAGGAAGAGTCATGGTGTCTCCTGGATGCTGTCGTCAGGGGTTCCCGCCTGTTCACTGCGACGCTGCAGTCGCTGGTTGGGGAAACCGTGACGTCGACGGGCGTGGGCGTGGTAGTGGCCGGGAATGGTGCGCATCTGTTCGTCGATCCAGATCTCGTCGACGAACCGTGACGCCACCACGTCGCCCAAGCGGTTGTGCAGCGTGCGGCGGATCGTGTCGGGGGGATCGGGGTCGTGGACCTTCCACACCACCATGGGGACCGAGCAGGACTCGCACTCGGCGATCCAGCACAGGTCGTCGTCGTGGAACCGTTCGGTGAACGCAGCCGCTTCACACAGCTCACACTCCGCCGACTCGGTGCGTCCGGAATCCATACCGTGACCGTACGCGACAGCGGGGCCGGCCCCGTGGGACCGGCCCCGCTGCCGAGGGGGAACGTGGGTGACACCGGTCGAGTCGACCCGGTGTCACCGATGGGCTCAGCCGAGCAGGGCTGCCGGGT
>JAWLEC010000269.1:0-2761 GCA_041686315.1 Ilumatobacteraceae bacterium | reverse complement strand
CGGTGACCCAATTCGCCGCGATCTGGATGCTGGCGACGTAGTCCGACCGCGGGGTTCAGAGATCCCAGAGGTCGAGGGTGGCACGACCCGTCGGACCTCCCTCGCTGGTCAGCGCCACGCCGGTCGCATCAGCGGCGGGAAAGACGAGATCGGTCAGCACGACCCGGCCCTCGTCGGCGAACACCTCGACCGAGGAACGGTCGAGGACGATCCGCAGGGAGATCCGACCGTCGATCGGGTCGAGTGGAGCGTCGTGCACCGCTGCGAAGCCCGGCGCGAAGGTGACGTCTCCCGACTGCGTCCGGTCCACGGAGAGCTGACCACTGCCGACGTCGTAACGGATTCGGACCGCCGAGCGGTCACCGACGGCGACGTCCACTCCCACCCGCTGGGCCTCACCCACGACGATGTCCGCCACGATGTCCAGGACGTCGCCGCCTCGATCGTCGGCGACGGCATCGGCGATCGCGTCGACCGAGGGCCCCTCGTAGCGACGGTGGTCGGACCGTCGATCGTCCAACGCCGCCGTCGGCCGCTGGGTGAGGTGGGTCTCACCGTCTCGCTCGGTCAGGCCGACGGTCCGCGGCAGCGTCATCGCCCCTCGCCACGGGTGCGTGGGGACGGCACTCGCGTAGTCCCAGTTGCTCATCCAGCCGATCCAGGTCCTGCCGGCCTGCGGATCGGGCTCGTTCGAGAACGTCATGGCGCAGTAGAAGTCGGCGCCGTAGTCCACCCAGCGGGGCGCGGCGTCCATCGCCTCGGGGGCGGTGAACGTCGTGCCGTCGAACTCACCGACGAAGTACTGCCCGCCGGATCCACTGGTGATGTGACCGGGATTGTGGTCGACCTTGAGCACCCATCGGGTCTCGTCCCGACCGGCGATCGGCAGCTCGATCAGCACCGGGCACTCCCACAACCCGTCCTGCACGCCGGCGGGACCGAATTCGGACACCTGCTCCCAGTCGTTCAGATTCTCCGATGCGTAGAAGAGCACCTTGCGCTCGACGGGCTGGGCCACGACGAGGATCCACCGTTCGCTCGGCTCGTGCCAGAACACGTTCGGGTCACGGAAGTCGGCGAGACCGAGATCGAGCACCGGGTTCCCGGCGTACGGCTCGAAGCTCCGACCGCCGTCGTTGCTGACGGCGATGCGTTGGTCCTGGCGGGTGGTCGCCGTGCCGGGATCGACCACGAGGCCCGTGTAGGCGGCGACGAGGCACCCGGGCTCGTCGCACAACCCGCTGCGGTTGTCCCGGTCGACGACGGCGCTCCCCGAGAACGCCATGTCGGGCGGGGCCGCAGCGAGCGCCATCGCCTGCTCTTCCCACTCGATGAGGTCGTCGCTGATCGCATGGCCCCAACCGATGTTGCCCCCCAGGTTCCCGAACGGGTTGTACTGGTAGTAGAGGTGGTACTGCCCATCGACGTACACCGGACCGTTCGGGTCGTTCATCCAGTGCTCCGCCGGCGTGAAGTGCACCGCCGGCCGGAACCGTTGTGTCGTCGCGACGCTGGCGTCGTTCGGCTGGTCGGCGCGCTCGCTCGCCCGCCCGACGACGAGGCCGACGGTGAACGCGGCCGCAGCCAATGCCGCGGCCAGGGCGCCCAGATGCACGGGCCGGCGACGACGAACGTCGCTCGTCACCGTCACGGAACGAGCTGGCCGGGTTCCAACTCCTCGACGATCTCGGTCCGGTCCCCGTCGAAGTCGACGAGGATGCTCGGTGCGAACGTGCCGCCGAAGTGCTCCATCTGGAACTCGGGGGACTGTTCACCGATGTAGCTGACCTCGACGTCGCCGTCGATGCCGAAGAACTGGAAGAAGCTGGTGACGACACCGTTGGACAGCGTCATCCACGAGTAGGACTGGTACGGGGCCTCCTCCGGGTTGGCGAGCACGAGCCCGGTCCCGTTCAACGGCTCGTAGGTCCCGAGGAACGAGTCGGCCACGAATCCGTACATTCCCTCCGGACCGCTCGCGCCGTCCTGGAACGTGTGGGCGTGCGTGGTGAACAGCAGATAGTTCAGACCATCCTCCACCATCATCTGCGGGCGCTCGAGTTCGCTGTTCACGCAGTGACCGTCGAGCATCGGGGGCATCACTTCCCACTCGCGCAGGGTGTCGTCCGTGGCGCGAGCGATCCCGACCACGCCGTCACCTTCGCACTCGGCCTGCGGCATCGTCGCCGTGAAGAGGATGTACTCCTCGCCGGTCTCCTCGTCGAGGAAGAACCACGGATCACGGAATGCGTCGATCTCGCCGGCACCACCCTCGGTTGCCTTGGTCGATGCGTACAGGTCGGTGTCGTCGCCGGTCACCAGGACCTCGTGATCGCTCCAGTCGTCGAACTCGACCTCACCGCCGGAGAACGAGACGGTGGCGGTCGCCACGGCGAGCCGCTGGCGGTAGGAGATGCCCTCACCGACGGTGCCGCCCGACGGGGCGGTGCGCTCGTCCGTTTCGTCTGCGCTCGACGCGGTCGTGGCCGGAGCCGCCGAATTCGTGGCCGCCTCGGTGCTGTCGGTGTCGTCTCCTTCACCGGCGGCGGTGTAGAAGGCGTAGAGCGTGTCGGTCTCGTCGTCGAACATGGCGGAACCGGCCCACTGGCGCGAACCGAGCAGTCCGTCGTCGGGGAACAGCTCTCCGCCGTCGGTCCAGCTGCGCCCGCCGTCGTCGCTGAGCAGGTAGCGGTGGGTGGCGATGTCGTGGCGCTTGCCGGGCAGGACGTCGTCCGGCGCCGACAGGGCGATGGCGATGCTC
>JAWLEC010000268.1:0-2766 GCA_041686315.1 Ilumatobacteraceae bacterium | reverse complement strand
ACCAGTGACGTGCCCGTCGTGATGGTCACGGCCCGCACCGACACCCACGACGTGGTCGCCGGCCTCGAGGCCGGCGCCGACGACTACCTCACCAAGCCGTTCGCCCCGAAAGAGCTCTCGGCCCGGATCCGGGCGCTGCTGCGCCGCATCCGCCCGGGAGCCCCCGGCCACGCCCGGCTCAGCTTCGGAGACCTCGAGTTGATCCCCGACGAGGGCAAGGTGATGCGCGACGGCGAGGAGGTGCACCTCACCAAGACCGAGTTCCGGCTGCTGTGCGAGCTCGCCGAGAGCCCCGGCAAGGTGCTCAGCCGTGAGGCGCTGCTCGACAAGGTGTGGGGTTACGACTACTTCGGTGACGGCCGGCTCGTCGACGTCCACGTGCGGCGTCTGCGCACCAAGGTCGAGGCCGACCCCGCCAACCCGCGCCACGTGGTGACGGTACGCGGGCTCGGATACCGGCTCCAGACGTGAACGAAGGCGGCTGGTTCCGTCGCCTGGTCAACCGTTCCCGCCCGGCGGCACTCGGATTGCGGCGACGGATCCTCCTGATCTTCACGCTGGGCTCGCTGCTGCTGTCGCTGTTCCTGGCCATCACCACGTTCGGTCTGGCACGGTCGAACCTGATCACCGAACGCGTCGACACCGCCGTCACCACGTCGCAGCGCAACGCCCAGGGCGTGGAACGCGACCTGCGGTCGCTGCCCGCCGATGCCGCCGTCGCCCAGGCGTCGCTCGATCGGATCGGCGTGGAGGACTACCTCATCTGGTACCGCAACACCTGGACCGGCGGGGCCGCCACGTTCCAGAATCCCGACGTGCCCGCCGCTCTGGTGACACGGGTGATCGAGGAGGGTGAGTCGGCGAGCCAGATCGTCCGCATCGGCGACGAACTGAACGTGGTGGTCGGCTGGGACGTCCCCGGGATCGGCGCCTACTTCGAAGCGTTCCCGCTGGAGGAGGCGGACTCCACGCTGGCCAACGTGCGGTTGTCCCTGGTGCTCGCCGCGGCGATCACCACCGGCCTCGGCATCCTGCTCGGCGTCTTCGCCGCCCGGCGCGCCGTGCGGCCGGTGGGCTCGGCCGCACAGGCGGCCTCCGCCATCGCCGGCGGGCGCCTCGACACACGGCTCGAACCCACCGAGGACCCCGACCTGCGGATCCTCACCGAGTCGTTCAACGACATGGCGGCGGCACTGCAGCAACGCGTCGAACGTGACGCCCGCTTCGCCTCCGACGTGAGCCACGAACTCCGGTCGCCGTTGATGACCCTGTCGGCCTCGGTGGAGGTGATGGAGGCCCGGCGCGACGAGCTGCCCGAGCGGGCGCAGGCGGCGCTCGACCTGCTGTCGAGTGACGTCACGCGGTTCCAGGGCCTGGTGGAGGACCTGCTCGAGATCTCCCGTTTCGACGCCGGGGCCATCCGGTTGCACATGGAGGAGTTGCTCGCCGCCGAGTTCGTCCGCCAGGCCGTGGCGGTGAGTTCGCTGCCCGACACCCCCGTCGAGGCGGACGAGCGCGCCGAGCTCGCCCTCATCCGCGGTGATCGCCGGCGGTTGGCGCGCGTGATCGCCAACCTCATCGACAACGCCCGGGCCTACGGCGGCGGCGAACCGGAGGTGTCGATCTCGGTGGTGAACGCCGACGAGGAACCGATCTCCCACCTGCGTATCGTGGTGGAGGACCACGGACCCGGCGTCCCCGAGGGGGAACGGGACCTCGTCTTCGAACGGTTCGCCCGCGGTGGCGGCGCCGGTCGCCGTACCGGCAGCGAGGGCGCCGGCCTGGGCCTCTCCCTGGTGGACGAACACGTGCGGATGCACGGGGGACGGGTGTGGGTGGAGGACCGCCACGACGGCCGGCCGGGGGCACGGTTCGTGATCGAATTGATGGCAACGGAACTCGACGAATGACACAGCACACGCCGCTACGCACCACTCGACGCAGGACGCATCTCGTCGTCGCGCTCTCGCTGGCCGCCGCTGCGCTGGCCGGGTGCTCGATCCAACCCGAGGCGTCGCCGCGCGACATCTCGGCGGAGGAACAGGGGGTGTTCGGCGGACCGGTCACCGGTGACGAGGCCGCGGGAACGAACCGGATCTTCCTGCTCGCCCCCAACGAACCCAACGAGCCCGAGCGGTTGCGGGCGGTGTCGCGTGACGTCCCCAGTTTCCCGTCGGCACTGCTGCAGTCGCTGTTCGCCGGCCCCAACGCCGACGAGCGCGAGGCCCGCCTCGACACCGTCATCCCCAACGACATCGAGCTGCTGTCGGCACGCCCCGTCGGCCAGCTCCTCACGGTGGACGTCAACGACGTGTTCGACGAGCTGACCACCGACGGGCTGCGTCTCGCCGTGGCCCAGATCGTCACCACGGCCACGGTCCTGCCCAGCGTGCAGGCCGTGGAGTTGCGCGTCGAGGGCGAGGACAGCGTGTGGCCACGGGGCAACGGCGAACTCACCGACCGACCGCTCACCGCGTTCGACTACCCGGGAGTGGTCGAGTCGAGCCAGCCCGCCTTCCCCGGCATCCCCTCTCCTGCCGCCTGAGGCTCCCGCCCGGGCCCGGCCGCGCTACCAGCGGTCGAGTGAGGCCAGCGGCCCCTCCATGAACGCCAGGTTCGGTACCACCACGATCCGGGCGTCGGACCGCAGGGCAGCCACCACGGCCGCATCGACGACACGCGCGCCGGCGGGTACGCCGGCGATGTCGTCGTCGGTGGCGGGGTCGTCGCTGCCGTCGTCGTGGACCAGCAGCACGTCGACACGGC
>JAWLEC010000101.1:0-12065 GCA_041686315.1 Ilumatobacteraceae bacterium | reverse complement strand
CGTCACCACGAATCGTCACCACGAATCGTCACCACGAGGAGACCATCCCATGGCCCTGAACCGCCGCATCGCCGACCTCTACGCCGAACACGGCCAGAGCGCCTGGCTCGACAACCTGAGGCGAGGCTACGTCACGTCGGGCGAACTGGTCGCGATCCGTGACACCGGCGTGCGTGGCCTCACCTCGAACCCGTCGATCTTCCAGAAGGCGATCTCCGGGTCGAGCGACTACGACGAGCAGTTCTCGTCGCTGCGCGGTGTCGACGGCCCGGGCTCGATCGTCGACGACTACTGGTCGCTCGTGATCCGTGACATCCACAGCGCCTGTGACACCTTCTCGAAGGTCTACGACCAGTCGGACGGCGTCGACGGCTACGTCAGCGTGGAGGTCGACCCGGGGCTCGCCCACGACAGTGCCGGCACCGAGGCCGCTGCTCGTGACCTGCACGAGCGGATCGGTCGCCGCAATCTGATGGTGAAGATCCCGGGCACCGAGGAGGGGCTGGGGCCGATCGAGCAGATGATCGCCGAGGGGCGCAACATCAACGTCACGTTGATCTTCGGCCTCGACCGCTACGCCGAGGTGATCGAGGCGTACCTGCGCGGGTTGGAGCGGTTGGCCGAGAACGCCGCCGCCGACCTCTCGCGAGTGGCGAGCGTGGCGAGCTTCTTCATCAGCCGGGTCGACTCGGAGGTCGACCGGCGCCTCGACGCCCAGGGGTCCGACGAGGCGCTGGAGTTGCGGGGACAGGCGGCCGTGGCACAGGGCAAGTTGGCCTACCAGCTGTTCCTCGAGGCGTTCTCGGGCCCGCGCTGGGAGGCACTGGCGGCGCGTGGCGCCCAGGTGCAGCGACCGCTGTGGGCGTCGACGTCCACCAAGAACGAGGCGTACCCCGACACGATGTACGTCGACGAGCTGATCGGGCCGCACACGGTCAACACCCTGCCCGACGCCACGCTCGAGGCCTTCGCCGACCACGGCACGCTGGCGCGCCGCGTGGATGCCGACGTCGACGAGGCCCGTGCGGTGTGGGCGGCGCTGCCCGAGGTGGGCGTCGACATGGACGACGTGGCCGCTCAGCTCGAGCGCGAAGGCGTGTCGAGCTTCCAGAAGTCCTTCGACGAGTTGATCACGGCCCTGCAGGCCAAGGCCGACGAACTGACCTGAGCCACACCCGAAAAATGCCCGGAACGTAGCGCCACGCGCTCGGATCGGGGCATTTTTCGGGATGTGCGGGGTCAGGCGTCGGCGAGGCGGACCCGGATGCGGTGGTAGCCCTCGGCGCCGTCGGGGGCCACGGGACGCGGGCCCTCGGGCTGGGGCACGCCGTCACCGTCGAAGGCCCGCACCTCCACGCGGTGCTCGCCCGGAGCGGCGTCGAGGCGGTACTGCCACTGCACCCACGTGTCGTCCGTCGGTGCCCCGCCGAGGTCGGTGTCACGCCACGGTCCGTCGTCGACGCGCACCTCCACCTTCGACACGCCCCGGTGCACGGCCCAGGCCACGCCGCCCACGATCACGCCGGGCTGCTGCTCGCTGCCGCTGCGGGGCGTGTCGATGCGGGCCATCGTCTTCACGGGGCCCTCCTTCGACCAGCCGCGCGGGATCCAGTACGCGTCGTAGTCCTCCCAGCGGGTGAGTTCGATCTCGTTCACCCACTTGGTGGCCGACACGTACCCGTACAGCCCGGGCACCACCATCCGCACCGGATACCCGTGCCGGGCCGGCAGGGGCTCGCCGTTCATCGCCAGGGCGAGCATCGCGTCACGGCCGTCCATGATCACCTCGGTCGGTGTGCCCGCCGTCCACCCGTCGACCGACCGGCTCACCACCTGTGTGGCACCCGGTCGGACACCGGCCTCGTCCAGCACGTCACGCAGCAGCACCCCCTGCCAGAGGGCGTTGCCCACCAGGCCGCCGCCCACCTCGTTCGACACGCACGACAGCGTGATGTAGCGCTCGATCTGCGGTCGGGCCAGCAGGTCGTCGAAGCGCAGTTCGATCTCGTCGTCGACCATCCCGTGGATCCGCAGACTCCACGAGTCCTTCGACACCTGGGGCACGACCAGCGCCGTGTCGATCCGGTAGAAGTCGTCGTTCGGGGTCACGAAGGGTTCGATGCCGGGTACACCGAGATCGGCATCGGCGGGGAGTTCGGCAGCGTCGGCATCCGGTTTCGGGATCGACAGCGCCTGGCGTTCGTCGTCCACTTCGAAGCGCGCCTGCAGCATGCGGCCCAGACCCCCGGCGATCACGGCGACCGAGCCGATGCCGACGGCACCCACCATGAACCGCCGCCGATCGACTCCCATCGGCTGCACGATCGGACCCGACGATTCACGCCGGGGTCGGTGGCGCGGGGCCAGGTACCAGAGAACTCCGATCGACACCGCGGTACCGACGAGCGTGGGCAACAACTTGCCCAGCGTCGGCTCGGGCCGGGTGAGCACCGCCCACGACCCGACGAGCCCGATCACGCCCGTGAGTGCATACGCCGCGGCACGAGCACCCCGCATCGCCAGCACGCCCACGCCCACCCCGATGCCGAGCAGCACCGCCAGGGCACCGACCACCAGCACCACCTTGTCGTTGGTGCCGAAGGTCTCGATCGCCCAGTCCTTCACCGGCTCGGGCACCGCATCGATGAACACCTGGCCCACGGGCACGACCGGCGACGACGATCCGTCGACGAGACCCACCACCAGTTCCGCCACGGCCAACCCGGCACCGGTGGCGACCAGCCCGAGCACCGGACCCTGCCATCTCGCCGGCGCAGTGCGCCCGTCGCTCGGGCCAGCGTCACCGTCGTGCGAAGAGGGTGAGGGCGCCAGCGCCGTGTCGCCGTAGGGTCCTGTGTCCATGGATGCAGATGTACCCGATGACGCCCCGTCCCGTGCGCGCTCCATCGTCGAGGAACTCGGAGTTTCCGAGAATGTTCGACTCGCGGAAGAGCTTGTTTCCGAAGCACTGGGTCTCATCACCGATCACCCTGACACGCTCGACCTGAAGATCGCCACCGCAGCGCTGGCCGAGATGCGCGACGCCTACGCGATGTTCGCGCCCTACAAGAGGCAGCGGAAGGTGTCGATCTTCGGCTCGGCGCGGACCCGTGAGGACGACCCTCTCTACGGTCTGGCCCGCGACATCGCCGCCACCCTCGCAGAGCGGGGCTGGATGACGGTCACCGGCGCCGGGCCCGGCATCATGCAGGCGGGCATGGAGGGGGCCGGTCGGGAGAAGTCCATCGGCGTGTCGATCCGGCTGCCCTTCGAGACCGGCGCCAACTCCATCATCGCCGGCGACGACAAGCACGTCAGCATGAAGTACTTCTTCACCCGCAAGTTGATGCTGATCAAGGAATCGGCCGGATTCGTGTGCCTCCCCGGCGGCTTCGGGACGCTCGACGAGATGTTCGAGCTGCTCACGCTCACCCAGACCGGCAAGGGCGTCCCCGTGCCCATCGTGCTGCTCGACGAACCCGGGGATCCGTACTGGGAGGGCGTCGACACGTTCGTCCGTGAGCAGTTGATCGCCCGCGGGCTCGTGTCGGCGAACGACGTCGACCTGTACACGATCACCAGTTCGTGTGACGAGGCCACGGCGATCATCGACGGGTTCTACGCCAACTACCACTCGATCCGCTACGTCGGCGACGTCCTCGTGATGCGCCTCCGCCAGGGCCCCACCGACGAGCAGCTCGCCGAGCTCAACGACCGGTTCGCCCACCTGGCCAAGTCCGGTCGTATCGAGCGCACCGAGCCGTTCAAGGTCGAACGCCGCGACGACGACCGGGTGGATCTCGACCGGATCTCCTTCACCTTCGCGAAACGCGGCTACAGCGACCTGGTCGCGATGATCCGGATGATCAACGGCTTCGTCGGCGACCGTCCCGCGCCCGTTCAGTCGGTCGGCCCCGCACCGTCGAGCTGACGGAGGATCGCCGTCGCCTTCTCGATGGCACGACGCGCCTTCATCAACTCTCGGTCGTCGGTGGGACGGACGGTCAGGCCGTCGGCGACGGCCTCGCGGAGCCGGTCGAAGGCCATCTCGTCGAGGTCGGCCGCCACCGATTCGAGCCGGGCGACGAGCGTCTCGTACTCCCCCGTCAACGTCCGCTCCCGGCGACCCGGCTCGGCGTCTCGTCGGCCAGTCCGAGCACCGCGGCGACCACGTCGAGAGGGTGCCGGACCATGAGGCCCTCGGAGTCGAGCACACCGGCCAGGTGCATCGAGCATCCGGGGTTGGCGCTGACGACCACGGTGGCCGACGAACCCTGCCGTGCCCGCTCGATCGACGCGACCTTCCGCTCACGGATGTCACCCGCCAGGTCGGGTTGCAGTGCCGAGTACGCGCCACCGGCACCACAACAGAGCCCGGCGTCGTCGAGTTCGACGACGTCGGCCACGTGTCTCAGCACGGCACGCACCGGCTCGTGGGCCCTCTGCACGTGGCGGAGGTGGCACGGGTCCTGCACGATCACCTCCGGCCGCGGCCCGGCAGGAACGGGGAGACGATCGAGCCGGTCCGCGAGCCATTCGTGGACGTCGAGCACCCGGTCGGCGAACCTCTCGGCCTCGGGTGTCCCCAGCAGCGATCCGTAGTCCTTCATCGCCGCACCGCATCCCGCGGAGTTCACGAGGATCGGGGCGCTGCCCGGCATCGCGGCCATCACGCGCTCGGCCAGCGACACGGCGTCGGCGTGCAGCCCGGCGTGCGTGTGCAGCGCGCCGCAGCAGGCTCCTCCCGGGCCGGGAAGGGCGAACGAGGCGCCGGCAGCCTCGATCAGCGCGGCGGTGTTGCGGTGGGTCTGCCGTTGCCAGGCGTCCATCACGCAGCCGGTGACGAGCCAGACGTCGTGGCCGGTGGCCCGGAGTGCTGCAGGCCGTCGCAGTGGCAGGCGTGGGAGTCCCAGCCGCGCGGGCACCAGGCGGAGCCGCTGGGCCATCGCCAGGGCCGTCGAGCCCGCCAGTACCAGCCGGTGGTGGCCGAGGGCGCGGAATCCCGGCCGCTGCCACCACGGGGTGACCTCACCTCGTTCGGCCAGCGCCGTGCGGGTGCCCTCCATCAACGACCCGAAGGGCACGTTGCTCGGACAGGCGGTCTCGCAGCCCCGGCACTGCACACAGGTCTCCATGAACTCGACGAACTGCCCGTCGACCGGTGCCACGCCCTGCTCGACGGCGCGCATCGCGTCGATGCGGCCCCGTGGCGACAGCGATTCCTCGCCCGTCACCCGGAACGTCGGGCAGTGGGGCAGGCACAGCCCGCAGGCGACGCACGATGCGAGGTCGTGGGCGTCGAGGCGCAGCGGGGTGCGTGGCGGGATGCTCATCCGGACGCCATCGTACGGGGCAGTGCCGACCCGGCGGCGGTTGGCTCCTGCGGGCCGGGGAGGGAGTCGAACCCTCCGTCAACGGCGAACCCCGCCAGCCCGCAGCAGACAACCTCCGTCGATCTCTGCATTCAACTTCGCGCCGCAGCGAGCAGGACACCAGAGGCCGAGGTCCGTTTGCGCTGCGACCGTTCGATGGCGACCCCACGGAACCGGCACCCGTTGCATCCGGTGTCAGACACCGGATGCAACAGCGACCCGCGTCGACGGGCGGCTACGCGGTTGCCGCTTCGAGCAGTTCGAACTCCACGACGATCCGCTCGGCGAGATCCGACAGATCGGGGATCTGCTCGCGGTCGGAGACGAGGCTGACGCAGAGACGATCGCCGACGGAGGTCGCACCGATGTGCAGGCCCATGCCGTCGACCACACCCAGGACCGGATACACACCCGTGACCTCGGCACCGAGCGCGAACTGCGGTTCCTTCGATCCGGGTACCGAGGTGATGGTGGCGTTGAAGGGCGGCATCAACCGGTCGGCCAGCGGGCTGCGCTCGAGCAGCCGTGATGCGACGATCCCCAGCAACGGCGTCCCGCCGCCCATGCCCCGGATCTCTGCGGCCGTCATCGCCCCGTGCCGCATGACCGCCTCGCCGATCTGTTCGTGCACCACGGCCAGGCGTTCGGGGATGCGATGGAGGTTCGTGCTCAGGCTGACCACCGCCCCGGCGATCCCCTCGATCGCCTCGGGGTCGGTGACCGACAACGGCACGAGCGCCTTGATGGATTCGCGCGGCAACTCGTCGTGTTCCAACAGCCACCAGCGCAGGGCCCCGCCGCAGACGGCGGTGAGCACGTCGACCGTACTGACCGCACAGCGCGAGCGGACCCGTGCGATCCGGGTGAGGTCGAGCTCGGCCCCCGCCCAGCGACGATGAGGCCCGATCCGTCCGTTGAACGACGTCCGCGGCGTGATCCCGGACTGCTCGGCGATCACGATCGAGCGCTGGGAGCGCTGGTTCATCAGCGCCAACGCCGGATTCAGGACGCTGCGCACGCCGGGGATCGAGTTCAGCGTGCGGGGCACCGTGGTGAGCGTCCGCATCGGATCGACCATGGCGTTCACCCAGACCCGGGTGCCGACGTCATGGAGCGACGGGCCCGGCTGGGGCATCCAGTTCCGCAACTCGTCCTCGGGATCGCCGATCAGATCCGGCGAGTCGCCGATCAGCCCGGCGCACAGCGAGTTGCCCGTCGAGGCGGCCAGAGCGGCGAGGTGCATCTTGAACAGCAGCGCTGCTCCCCCGTCGGCGAGCCCGGAGATCAGGTAGAGCTCCCAGAGTGGCCGTCCCCGGTCGAGCGGTCGGCTGTGGATGCGAGCGACGAGTTCGGACAACGACGTCGGATCGTCCGGGTCGGGAACCGCGATGTGGCGGAGGTGGTAGTCGAGATCGAAGTCGGGGTGATCACGCCACCACGGCCGATCGAGGCTGAAGGGCACCTCGACCAGCGACTGGCGGAGCATCGGGTGATCGTCGAGGCGCGCGCTGACCTCCCGACGCAGCAACGACGCGTCGAGGCGAGAGGGAGCGTTGGCCGCGTCGACGATCGTGAGGGTCGAGGTGTGGCCGAGGGCAGTGGGCGTCTCCACCGCCAGGAGACGGGAATGCCCCCGGGAGATCTGCGAGGTCGGCACCGTCGATCAGGGTCCCGCGGGGCTCGGGACGGGCTCGGGAGCACGATCCGGATCGGGATAGCACCAGGCCATGGCGGACGGCGGCTCGAACGGCGCCCATTCACCGTCTCGCTGCGCGAGCCGGTCGGCGACCGCCCAGACGGCAGCGGGGTTGTGTCCGAGGCCGATGTGGGCGCCGCGGACCTCGATGTTCTCTGCGGTCGGTCCCACCGGTTGGAGGCACGATGCCGGGGCCACGACGCCGTCCTGGCGGGAGTAGATGACGGTCGACGGCACCGGGATCTCGGTCAGGTCGTGGCCACGACGGCCGCGCTGGAGGCCGGCGAGCTGCGAGAGACGGCGGACGCTCTCGCTGAGGTTCGCCTCGGGGTCCTCGACGCGGATGGGGCTGCCGAGCGAGATCGCCTGACGCACGCGGTCGGGATGGTGCAGGGCGAGCAGGCGCGCCATGATGCCACCCAGGCTCCATCCGACGATGTCGATCGGTCCCCCGTTCTGCTGAACGAGCCGGTCGAGGCGGCGGAGCAACCGGCGGACGGTCTCGTCGTCGGGCCCGACGTTGAGCCCGAGGCCCCACGGGGCCGGGCGATGGCCGAGCGCCCGCAGCGTGAACCGCAGCGGGGCGGTCGACACGTCGCCGGCGGTGAATCCGGGGAGCACGAGCACGCGCCGTCCGATGCCGCGCGGCGCCGTCGCCAGCCACGGACTCGACAGCACGAACGCCCCGAACTCGGCAACGGCCAACAACTCCGAGATCGCAGGTGCCGGCTGCTCCATGACGCGAGGTTACGCCTCCACGGTGCGCGCCACCGAACCACGGGGTCGCACGGCATCGCTCGCCGTCACGTGTGTATCAGCTCGGCGGCGGGACCGCAGGGTTCGTCGATCGGCGCGTGGGCGTCACCGTTGCCTTCCCCGAGCACTCGGCGATGTGGGCCTCGAGCTGACGGACGGTCAGGACGACGGCGTCGCACCTCGGGCAGAACTTGCGTCCGCGGGACGGGAAATCGACAGATGCCATGCGGGTGTTCATCGGCACGCCGGCAGGGAGACTTGAAGATCACCATGGTCCGGGCGCCGGGCCCGGCTCGCAGTCGGTCGGCCCCGGAGGCTGACGCCAACCGGTCGGCACTGGCGGACGAGGTGTCGACAGTGCATCGCGGGCGCCTGTCCCCTACCTTGTCGCCGGCATGCCCGAGGGCCACACCATCCACCGCATCGCACGCGATCACTCCAAGCTGCTCGTCGGCCGCGAGATCCGCGTCTCGAGCCCCCAGGGGCGATTCACGGCGGACGCCGAACGCGTCGACGGTGCGACGCTCGAACGGATCGAGCCGTATGGCAAGCACCTGTTCCACTTCTGGAGCACCGGTGAGGTCGGTCACGTCCACCTCGGTCTGTTCGGCAAGTTCCGGGTGCACGTTCACGACGACGTGCCGCCCGCCGAGGGGGCGGTGCGGATGCGGCTCGTCGCCGACCGGGGAGACGGTTGCGTCGCCACGATCGATCTGTCCGGTCCCACGGCCTGCACGATCGACCCACCCTCGGTCCGCCGCGACATCCTGGCGCGGCTCGGTCCTGACCCGATCCGCCCCCGGTCGAAGCCCGACCGGATGATCGAGAAGATGACGGCGAGCACGCGCGGCGTCGGTGACCTGCTGATGGACCAGTCGGTGATCGCCGGCGTCGGCAACGTGTACCGCGCCGAAGCGCTGTTCGTGAACGGGGTCCATCCCCTGCGCCCGGGACGTGAGTTCGCCGAGGTCGAACTGCGGGCGCTGTGGTCGACGTGCCAGGCCATGCTCCGCCAGGGCGTGAAGGACAACCGCATCGTCACCGTGAGCCGGGAGGAACTCGGGTACCCACCCCGGCAGCGGATCCCGCGAGCCGAGGCGACCTACGCCTACAAGCGCGACCGGTGCCTGCGATGCGGCGACGAGATCCGCCGCATCGAAATCGCCAACCGCACCTGCTACTACTGTCCCACCGACCAGCCACACTGAACCGCACCGACCGGTCCGTACCACCCGGGTCACGTGGTCATGCGACGGCATGGCGCGTACCCTGGCCCCATGACCGCCGTCGACCGCATCCCCGGCATCGTCCAGCAGGCACGCGAAGGTTTCCGTGCCGGGCTCCTCCGTGAGAACGAAAAACGGGTGGGCCAGCTCCAGCAGCTGCGCGCCCTGCTCGTCGAACAGCAGGAGCGCCTCATCGACGCCCTGGTGGCCGATGTCGGCAAGCCGCGCATCGAGGCCTACACCACCGAGATCGCGTTCACCGTCAACGAGATCGACCACACCCTCAAGCACCTCGACGCCTGGACCAAGCCGCAGAAGGTGAAGATGCCGCTGACGTCCCGGCCCGGTCGTGCCCGCATCCGGCCCGAGCCGCTCGGCACGGTGTGCATCATCGCCCCGTGGAACTACCCCGTCCAGCTGCTGTTCGCCCCACTCGTGCCGGCGCTCGCGGCCGGCAACACCGCAGTGCTCAAGCCGTCCGAGGTCACGCCCACCGTGGCGGCACTGATCGAGGAGCTGGTCCCGCAGTACTTCGACGATCGCATCGTGTCGGTGGTGACCGGTGCCGTCGACGAGACCACGGCGCTGCTCGAGGAACGGTTCGACCACATCTTCTACACGGGCAACGGCAAGGTCGGCCGCATCGTGATGCGTGCCGCCGCCGAACACCTCACGCCCGTCACGCTCGAGCTGGGTGGCAAGAGCCCGGCCATCGTCGCCGCCGACGCCGACATCGAGGTGGCCGCCCGCCGCATCGCCTGGGCCAAGTTCCTCAATGCCGGACAGACCTGCGTCGCCCCCGACTACGTCCTCGTGGAGGAGAGCGTCGAGGACGACCTGCTCACTGCGCTGGCCGCCGCCGTCACCAGGTTCTACGGCGACGACCCACGCCAGTCGAGCGACTACGCCCGCATCGTGAACGAACGGCACCACGACCGCCTCACGGGTCTGCTCGACGCCGGAGGGTTCGAGGCGACGGTCACCGGTGGCACCGGCGACCGCGAGAGCCGGTATCTGGCTCCCACCGTGCTCGCCGGTGTGAAGCCCGACGCCGCCGTGATGGCCGACGAGATCTTCGGCCCGATCCTGCCGGTGCTCCCCGTCGGCGACATCGACGAGGCGATCCGGATGGTGAACGACCGCGACAAGCCCCTGGCCCTCTACGCCTTCGGATCGAGCGACGCCGTCATCGAGCACATCCTGGCCAACACCTCGGCCGGCGGCGTCACGGTGAACCACGCCGTGTTGCACCTGGCCGTGCCGGATCTGCCGTTCGGCGGGGTCGGCGAGAGCGGCATGGGCGCCTACCACGGCAAGGCCGGCTTCGACGCCTTCACGCACCACAAGCCGGTGCTCGAGAAGCCGCTGCGGCCGGATCCGGCCCTGATGTACCCGCCCTACACGAACATCAAGAAGAAGCTGCTGAAGAAGTTCCTCTAGCGGTCTCCGTCGACCGGGCCGCAGACGCAGGCGTCACTGCGCCGACCACGTCGGCGCGTCCGGGTCGCCTCGCCAGTAGGCGAGACGCCGTTCGGCCTCGTCGCGGGCGCCAGGGTCGTGGCGGGCGGCCCGCAACCGCAGCAGCGTGGCCGCCACCAGCCGCAGCTCGGCGTAGCCCTCCACCTCCGGATCACCGCGGAACGAGTGGCCGTATCCGGTGGCGAACGCCTCGTACAGACCCTCGATGCCACCCCAACGTTCGCTGATCGTCATCAGCGGCGCGTGGTCCCATCCGGGCGCGGCGATGCAGAGCAGGTCCCAGTCGAGCAGGACCGGGCCGTCGGCGGCCATCAGGACGTTGCCGGGGTGCACGTCACCGTGACAGGGGACGCGCTCCTCGAACCGGTGCCAGCCACGGTGGCGCTCGATCGTGGCGTCGAGCCCGGCGCGGGCGCGGTCGTCGATGTCGTCGCCGACGTCGTCGAGCATCGCCTCGAAGTCCCACCACGGGAAGGTGACGGGCGATGGCGCGGGATAGATGTCGGGGAGCTCGGCCGGATCGAGGCGGTGGACGGCACCGACCATGGCGCCGACGGCCACCCAGTCGACCGGTTCGCCGGTCGACACGACGCGCTCCCAGCAGGTGACCGAGAACGGCCCGTGCACGGCCACGTCGTCGCGGGCCGGACGAGGGATCCGGATCGACCACTCGGCCAGGACCCGGGCGAGCTCGATCGAGGCGGTCGCCGGCACCGTGGGCATCCCGACCCGGAGCACGTGGTCGTCCGTGGCGAAGATGGCGTTCATCCCCCGTCGGAGCAGGGTGGGCTCGGGCAGATCCCAGTGTTCGGCCGCCTCACGGGCGGCTCGCCGGGCACCCTCGAGATCGGTGACGGGACGGTCGACGTACGGTCGCCGATCCCTCGCGCCCGTCGACCCGCCCGCTACGTCGCCGGTCACGCGTCCGGCAGCACGGCGACACCCGGGTTCAACCGGCCGGTCGGGTCGAACTCCGCCTTGATCCGCTGGTGCAGGTCGACGACGGCGGCGTCCGGCGCCCGGGTGGGTGCGGGCCACGTGTGGTGGACGATGCCGACGCCGATCTCGGCGACGAAGGTGCCCGGCTCGTGGTCGCGCAGCACGGTCAACTCGGCGGCCGGGAGCGACCATCGTGCCGCTTCGGGCAGGGCCGGCGGGCCATCGGTGGGTTCCATCCCGGCCGACGCAGCACGTTCGACCACGTCGGCCGGATGTCCGTCGAGCAGCGCCCAGGTCGTGACACCGTCCCACAGCACCGACGTCGGCCGGTAGAGGTCGCCGAGGACACCGCATGGATCACGATCGGTCCGGAACCACTGCTCGTTCACGGGACGAGGACGCGTCCGCAAGATGACGTCGCCGAGGAAGCCGAGCGTGCCGTGCGATCCGACGAGCAGGCGGCACAGGTCGAATCCGCTGACGTTCTTCACGGTCGGGCCTCCGGCCTTCACGAGATCACCGGCCGCCGACACGTACCGGGTCTGCAGCAGCGTGTCGCGGATCGGACCCCACCCGAGCCGGCGCACACCACTGCGC
>JAWLEC010000267.1:0-2775 GCA_041686315.1 Ilumatobacteraceae bacterium | reverse complement strand
CCCATGGATCCCGACATCGCCATGGTGTCGTCGCACGACCAACGCGACGACCCGCTCGCCGAGCTCGACCGGGCACTGCGCTCGCGGCCGCGCACCATTCCGCCACGTTGGCTCTACGACGACCGGGGAAGCGAGCTCTTCGACGAGATCACCCGGTTGCCCGAGTACTACCAGACCGAGGCCGAACGCCGGATCCTCGCCACGCATGCGGCGATGCTCGCCGAGGTGACCGGCGCCAACACCGTCATCGAGCTCGGTTCGGGCACCAGCGACAAGACGCGCACGCTGCTCGACGCGTTCGTGGCGCACGGCGAGATCGAACGCTTCTCGCCGCTCGACGTGAGCGAGGCCACGCTGCTGTACGCCGCCGACGTGCTGAACCAGCGCTATCCCGACCTGCTGGTGGAACCGGTGGTCGGTGACTTCACCCGCCATCTCGCCCGCCTGCCCCGCGGCGGGACGCGGCTCGTGGCGTTTCTCGGCGGCACGATCGGCAACTTCTACCTCGAGGAGCGGCGCGCCTTCCTCGGGGCCCTCGCCGACGTGCTGGAACCCGGAGACTGGCTGGCGCTGGGCGTCGACCTGGTGAAGCCCGTCGACCGCGTGCTCGCGGCGTACGACGATTCCCGGGGCGTGACCGATGCCTTCATCCGCAACGCCCTCGCCCACATCAACCGTGAGCTCGACGCCGACTTCGACCTCGGCAACTTCGAGTACGTGCCGCTGTGGGACGGCCGTGAACATCGCGTCGACATGCGGTTGCGGGCAGGTGAACCTGCACGCGCGCACATCGGTCGTCTCGGCATCGACATCGACGTCGAACCCGGGGAGGAGTTGCGCGTCGAGATCTCCACCAAGTTCGTGCCCGAGGCCCTGACGGCCGAGTTCGAGGACGCCGGATTCGGCAACGTCGAGTTCCTCACCGACGACCCGGACCACCCGGACTTCGGCCTCGCCCTCGCCCGCCGCCGCTGACCGTTGCATCCGGTGTCTGACACCGGATGCAACATCGGCCGGCGCCGCTGCGATCACGATCCGGGTCTGACCCCGATCGTGATGGGCATCACGTGAGGCCGAGGCGGACGAACTGGTCGTCGGGGGCGTCGACGTCGGCGAGCGCGGTGCGCAGGAGATCGAGCATCTCGAGTTCGACCGCTTCGCCGTGGCGGTTCTCGGTCTCCTCCGGGTCGACGCCGAGGTCGTAGAGGTGATGGTTGCCCACGTTGCGGCCGCCGCCGGCCCAGTACGGCAGCACGTCGCCCGCCGCGAAGGGTTGACGGATCACGGGGATCTCCGAGCCCGGCATGACGTCGAGCACGGCCCGGTGATCGGGCATCGGGAAGCGCATGTAGTCCTCGAGGCCCTGGTGGACCGGCATGGTCGACCAGCGGTTCGACCACATCGACAGCGGCATGTTGCCGTCGACCGGCGCCCGTGCGTACTTGCGCCGGCCGTCGGTGACCTGCACCCAGTTGCCGTACACGCCGCCGATCGCCCAGTCGCGCACCGACTCGGCCTCGCCCGTGAGCAGCGGCACCACCGAGCGCCCGTGCGTGGCGTGCGACTGCTCCACCCCGAACGCTGCAGCGATGGTGGCGTTGATGTCGACGTTGGTGGTGAGCGCACCGACGTCGCGCGGCGCAGCGCCCGGCCAGTGGATCATCAGCGGCGTGTGGCCGAGCGGCTCGAACTGGGGGATGCCCGGCTTGCCCCAGATGTCGGCCCGTTGGTCTCGGTCGGTCGTGGTCGCTCGCTCCTCGCCGAGGTAGTGACCGTGGTCGGTGCACACGACGACGGCCGTGGAGTCCCACAGGTCCTGACGGTCGATCTCGTCGAGCAGCCTGCCGAACCAGTGGTCGATCATCGAGAGCTTGGCGCCGTAGTTGGCGCGGATCTGACGGGCCTGCCGTTCGGTGATCGCACCCTTGGCCGCGCCGCCGACGATGTACGGCGGCCACACGAGACGGCCCGTCTCGAGTTCGTCGGGTGTGAGCGGCTCGTCGTCGTACATCGACGCCCACGGTTCGGGAGTGTCGAACGGCTCGTGCGGGTCGAACTCGTCGACGAACAGCATCCACCGATCATGTGCCTCTGCGGCGTGTCGCAGCCACGATGCGGCCGACGCCATCGTCCGCGGGCCCGGGAAGTCCTCCTCGGCGCGGAACCACGTGCGGGCGTCGTCGTAGTGGCGGTGCCCGAACGACCGGTCGGCGATCCCGAGCTGGTCACGCAGGAACCAGCCGCCGTCGGCGGCGTTGGTGATCAGCGGCCGCCCGTCGGGTGTCAGCGTGGGCGCACCGTGGGCGGACGGGTCGGGGTGCGTCTTCCACGGGTCGCCCTCGTGGCCGCGCAGGTAGTCCCAGCCGCTGAAGTCGGTGTGGTAGTTCTCGCCGCCGGTCTCGAACAGGTGCGGGTGGTCCGACACGAGCATCGTGGTGACGTCGGCCCGGCGCAGCGTGGCGGTGATCGACTCCTCCCAGAGCTCGATCGATCCCCACGGCTTCCAGAGGAAGTCGAGCGCCCCGACGAGGATGTCGTGGCGAGCGGGCATGCACGGCAACGAGCCGGTGACGTGGTTCGTGAAGCGAGACGAGCGGGCGGCGAACCGGTCGAGGTTCGGCGTGTCGAACTCGTCGCCGCCGTATGCCCCCACCATGTGCCGGTTCAACGAGTCGAGCAGCACGACGACCACGTTCTGCGGATCAGCCATCGCCCGACCGTAGTGCTACCACGAGCGCGACCCGAGAAGCGACAGCGGGGTCAGACCCCGCTGTC
>JAWLEC010000100.1:0-12127 GCA_041686315.1 Ilumatobacteraceae bacterium | reverse complement strand
GTCGGTGGCGCCCGCCCGGTCGAGCGCCGCATCCACCGCCCGGCCGTTGACCATCTCGGGCCGGAAGTGCAGACCGCCCTCTGCATCGGCGGTCACCACGGCGTCGAGGACGTCGCCTCCGAGCGCATGGAGCCGGCCGGCGGCCTCGGCGGGCATCACGTTGCGCTCGAGGAACGGCCGACGCTCGGCGGGCGGATAGAGCAGGAACGTGTCGAGATCGGCCCGGTGCATCCCGGAGGCGAACAGCGCGTCCACCACGGCCAGCTGCTGCTCGGCGTCGAGTGCACCGGACGACAGCACCGCCACCTGCCCCTCCAGCATCGGGCCGAGATGGTCGACACTCGCAGTGTCGCCGGTGGGGAACGAGATGCGGTTGTAGGAGTGGAACAGCCCGTCGCTCCGCCGGCCCGCGTCGATCGCAGCGTCGAGATGCGTGCACGCCACCGCAGAGAGATCCCGCAGATCGGCGAGCGCCACCTCGACCCGCTCGGCGCCCGCCACGACGTTCGAGCCCGTATCGGGCACCCGCCACGAGCGCACGCGCCGGCGATGTGCCTCCCCGGCCCGACCGAGGAGTTCGACCACAGCACGCCGCTCGACGTCGTCGACCGGACCGGTCGCATGGTCGGCCAGGATCCGGCGGATGTCGGCGAGCCACTCGGCCACCGACCCCGTCATCGTCACCCGCTCGCCCGGCGTCGCGGCCACGATCGACCCGAGGAGGTCGAGGTATCGGCGCAGGTGGTAGAGCGTCACCATCGACAGCCCCGGTCCTGCGAGCGCATTGTTGGCGTCGTTCCACTCGGGCCGCTGGGTGTTCAGCCAGATCCCGCCGTCGGGCACGAAGTTGGTGAGCTTCGCCAGCGCCGGCACCACCAGCTTCTCCAGCATCCCGGCGTGCAGGAGGGTCCCGTCGGCGCCCACCAGCAGCCGTCCGTCGGCGCCGATGCGGTCCACGCGCGCGGCGATCGCCGATGCGTGCTCCTCGTCGTAGGTGATGGTGTCGCGCGGGTCGGCCACCATCGCGTCGTGATCCGCCAACCGGTACGGCACGTCGGCGAACACGAAGTCGGCCCGGTCGAGCCACGCCGCGATGGCCCCCGGCTCGTAGCGATCCCACATCTCCAACAGACGCATCAGGTACACGATCTGGTGGTCGCCCCAGTAGCCGATGTGGCTCCACGGGTCGTCCGGGTCGGGCACCTCCCAGTCGATGCCGTCACGCGAGATCCGGTACGGGTTGTAGCCCTCGATGGTGGTGGCATTCAGGAACTTCGCCACGACGTCGACGAACCAGGCGGGGTACGACTGCAGCAGCGCCTCCCAGTTCTGGAAGATGTCGCGCCAGTTGCCCTCGTAGCTCAGCAGCGCGTCGCCGCGGTCGTTGCGTACGTCGATCGAGAACCGGTTCCACGGGCGGCTCGGGTCGCCGTGGCGGCGGGAGAAGGTGAGCGGCAGGTACTCGAGCACCAGCCGCACGAGATCGGGATCGCCGGTGGCGGTCGCCTCCGAACGTACGGCCGACGTGTCGCTCCACTCGCCGAGCCGGTCGAACCAATCGCGGTGGCGATCCGCCACCTCACGGTTGCGGTCGCCGACGAACTCGGCGAGGTCGCCGACGGGAACCTCGTGGCCGAACGGGAACACGCCGCCGCGCATGCAGTTGAACAGCACGTTCGACAGGTGGTGGGCGTCGGCGACCGCGTCTGCGGTGTGCTGGAACCCGTCGGCGTCGCGCAACAGCGCCTCCAGACGCTCGGAACCACGCACCACGTCCTCGGCCACGCGCTCCACGGCGTCGCCCGCCGCAGCGGTGCGCACGGCGGCGGCGACGGCGGCATGGTCGAGCCCGGTGTCGGCCACGATGGTCCACGACGCCGGCCCCGTCGGCGAGACCCGTACCGTGCCGCGCCGCAGGTAGGCGCCGGGGCGGCCGGTGACGAGGGGCGCGCGGCGCGACGGCCGTCCGTCGAGCATGTCGCCGACCGCGGCGGCGTCGAGCAGGAGGTCGGCGCCGCCGAGCCCCGACGACCACACGGCGGTCGCCGTGAGCGCCTCCATCGGCTCGGCCCGATCGGAGAGCAGTGACTCGAGCGAGTAGACGGCCAGCGTCCCCCACGGCCCGGTCTCCGAGCGCTTGTACGCGTTCACCAGATTGGAGCGGATCTGCCCGGTGAACGCATCCACACCGGCGGGCACCACGTCGAGCAACCCGTCGAGCACCTCGTACTCGACGGGGAACGCCGGCGCGTTGTCGGCGGCGCTGCCGTCACGGCGCAGTTCGGCGGTGCGGACCCAGCCGTGGGCGTCCGACGGCTCCCAGACCGTCCGGAACGTCAGGCCCCAGGCAGGCCGGTGTTCCTCGAACACGAGCCGGTTGCCCAGCACGCCTTTCGCGATCGAGCGGCGACAGCCGTGGGCCGCCACGGGAGCGAACGGCTGCCACAGTTCTCGCGTGCCGTCGAACGTCCGGGCGATCAGCGTCACCGGTCCCGTGATCCCGGCGTTGCGGTGGATGCGGTCGTCGGTCTCGTAGGGGAACAGGGCGTGGTCGGCGTCGACCCGGCCGGCGGTCAGTGCGCCGGTGCTCGACACGAACATCCACAGATCGGTGTCGGACACCACCGTCATCAGGAACGGGGCCATCTCCTCGACGCCGTCGATGCGGTAGTGCTCGACCCCGTCGAGCGTGACGAAGCCGCCCGTGACGTCGCCGGTGACGTCACGGGCAAGGTCGGCCTGCCATCCGTCGTCGTGTCGCGTCTTCGATCCCGCTGTCACCGGTGTGCCTCCTGAGCTCGACGGCCGAGCCTACGCGGCGGCGACTCCACAGCAGACGGGTCGGGGCGGGGTCGGGAGCGGACCGTGCTCAGCTCACCTGGCGTGCGCCGGGTGTGCCGGCGTCGACCTCCCACACGCTCACCGGAGCCACGGGCGACGACTCGTCGAACTGATCCTCGACGGCCCGGTACGTCGCCCGCCAGCGGTCGGGCGTCACCTCGCACAGCGTGTAGCCGCGCTGGGCGTCGAACCAGCGGAGCTGCGGGTTGGCGACCAGTGCTGCGGCGACCAGCCCCTCGACCGCTTCGTCGTCGTCGAAGAACGACGACGAGATGCTCGTGGCCATGAACTCGGTGCCCACCACGGGCAGCGTCTGGTCGAACGGATCGGCACGCAGGTCGCCGACGGCGGCGGAGTGGAAGTCGCCGGTCAGCACCACGAGGTTGTCGGCGGTCTCACCCAACGCCTCCAGCACCGTCCGGCGCTCACCGGCGTAGCCGTCCCACGTGTCGACCACCACCACCGGAGGTTCGGCGCCGACCACGGCGTTGCCGCCGAACATGAACACCTGCTGTGCGAGCACGTCCCACACCGCGGTGGACGCCGCCACGCCGTCGATCAACCAGGAGCGTTGAGCGGTTCCCAACATGGTGTGGTCGGGGTCGGCGGCGAGCGCCTCGTCGCGCACCTGGACCGCCTCACCGAGCTGGGCGAGGAACGGCTCGCCGCGCTGCTGGTCGGAGCGGTACTGGCGCGTGTCGAGCACGTGGAAGCGCAGGAGGTCGCCGTGGGCGAACGACCGGTAGATGTCGAAGTCGGGCCCCTCGGGCGGATCGAGGCGCACCGGCATGTGCTCGTACCAGACCTGGTAGGCGTTGGCCCGGCGAGCGAGGAACGCCTGCGGGTCGTCGCCGTTCTCGGAGACGGCGCTCGCATAGTCGTTGTCGACCTCGTGGTCGTCCCACGTGACGATCCACGGCACGCGCGCGTGGGCGGCCTGCAGGAGCGGATCGCCGTGGTACAGCGCGTACCGCCGGCGGTACTGCTCGACCGTCTCGCACTCGAAGTCCTGGTCCGTCGTGCGGCCGCGCTCGTCGGCGTATCCGCCGCTCGCGTACTCGTAGATGTAGTCACCGAGGAACACGAAGGCGTCGAGCTCACCCTGTTCCACCACGTCGCGGTAGGCGGCGTAGCGGCCCTGCTCCCAGTTCTGGCACGACGAGAAGGCGAACCGGAACTGCTCGGGCATCGTGCCCGGTGCGGCGAACGTGCGCGTCCGCGCCGCCGGGGTCGTGTACTCCCCGACGGTGAAGCGGTAGTGGTACTCCTGGTCGGGTTCGAGGCCGTTCGCATCCACGTGCACCGAGTGCCCCAGCGCCGCTCGGGCGAGTGCGGTGCCGCCACCGACGACGTCGGTGAAGTCGGCGTCACGCGCCATTTCCCACGTCACCTCGATGTCGTCGTCGGGCAGCGGTTCGGCCGGTAGCAGCCGGGTCCAGAGGATCACCGAGTCGGGCAGCGGGTCACCCGAGGCGACCCCCAGCGTGAACGGATCGGACTGCACGGCAGCCGCCTCGGTGGTGGTGGTCGCCGGCTGCGTCGTCGTGGTCGCCGCGTCCGTGGTGGTGGTCGCCCCGGAGGTGGTGTCGGGGGCCGTGCCGCCCGTCGTGGCCGGAGAGCTGTCGGAGTCCGAGTCGCTGCAGGCGGCGAGCGCTGCGGCGACCGTGCCGGCGAGGAAACCCCGGCGGGTCCATCGTGGCCACGGGCCGCCTGAGCGGTCGTCGTCGTGATTGCTCGGGTCGTCCGAGGGCTCCATCTGCTCATCATGCCCCAGCGCCGCATCGCCGCCGGGGGTCGGTGGCACGGGCTCTCCTCGGATCGGTGTGCAGCATCTAGATTCCGGACCATGCAGGAGTTCGAGGGTCGAGGGGTGCTGGTCACGGGTGGATCACGGGGGATCGGCCGTGCCGCCTGCATCCGGTTCGCCGAGCGAGGCGCCCGTGTGGCGGTGCACTATGCGCGCAACGAGCGCGCGGCGCGAGAGGTCCTCGACCTGTTGCCCGGCGACGGGCACGTCTGCGTGGCGGCCGACCTCGGTGCCGGCGAGGCGCGCCGGTTGGCGGCCGACGCACTCGACGGTCTCGGACGAATCGACGTGCTGGTCAACAACGCCGGCATCTACGAGGCCCATCCGGTACTCGACACCGACGCCGACGACTGGGCCGCCAGCTGGCAGCGCACGATCTCCACCAACCTGATCGGCCCGGCCGACCTGATGCATGCCGTGGTGCCGCAGATGGTGGAGCTCGGCGGCGGTCGGATCGTCAACGTCACGTCGCGCGGTGCATTCCGTGGCGAGCCGGAGCACTCGGCCTACGGGGCGAGCAAGGCCGGCCTCAACAGCCTCAGCCAGTCGATGGCGCAGGAGCTGGCACCGCACGGCATCTACGTCACCGTCGTGGCGCCCGGATTCGTCGAGACCGACATGGCGTCGGCCTACCTCGACGGCCCGAAGGGTGCGGCGATCAAGGCGCAGAGCCCCCTGGGGCGGGCGGCGTCGCCGGAGGAGATCGCCCGGGTGATCGTGTTCCTCGCCACGCCTGGTGCCGAGTACACGACCGGTGCGATCGTCGACGTCAACGGAGCCTCGTATCTGCGCAACTGAGCTGCCGGGCGGCGTCAGTGACCGGTCCGGGTGTCGATCCAGGCCAGGTAGTCGGGGGAACCGGCCAGCGCCACTGCGGTGATCGCCGGCAGCTCGTAGGAATGCAGGGACTGCACCTTCTCGACGATGGCGTCGAACCACTCGACGCGCGTGGCCGCCGTGAGGAGCACCTCGTCGTCGTGCTCCACCACGTCCTTCCACTCGTACACGCTCGAGATCGGCACGAGGTGGGCACACGCCACGAGGTTCGCCTCCACCAGCGCGTCGGCGATCTCGGTCGCCTCGTCGCGGGAGCCACAGGTGATGCGCACTTCACAATGATCCAACGTCGTCACACGACGATCTTCGCACCGCAGCCGCGATCTGTCACCTCTGCCCGGGTGGCGGCGGGATCAGGACGAACTTGCCGACGTGACGCTTGCGGAGGAACTCCTGTTGGGCGTCGACGATGTCGGCGAGCGCGAACTCGCCGGCGATCACCGGCCGGATCTCCCCGGCCTCGATGTAGCGGATCAACGCCGGGAACACCGGCTCCTCCCAGGCCGTGCAGCCCAGCAGGGTGAGATCCTTCAGGTACATCGTGCGCATGTCGAGTTCCACCAGGGGGCCGCCGATGGCGCCCGATGTGGCGTATCGCCCGCCGCGCCGCAGCACCTCCAGCACGCCGGCGAACCCGGGCCCGGCGACGATGTCGATCGCCACGTCGACCGTCTCGGCACCGAGCTCGTCCACGAGGTCGGCGTCACGGTCCACGGTGCGCGCCGCACCCAGTGACCGCACGGCGTCGGCCTTCGCCGCAGAGCAGACCCCCGTGACCCTCGCTCCGCGACGGGTGGCGAGCTCGACGGCGGCCGATCCCACGCCGCCCGACGCCCCGGTGATCAACACGTGGTCGCCCGCCGCGACACCGGCGCGGGTGAGCAGGTTCTCGGCCGTGCCGAAGGCGCACGGGATCGCCCCGAGTTCGGCGTCGCTCAGGTCGCAGTCGACGGCGAAGACCTCGGTGGCCGGCACCTTCACGTACTGGGCGAACGCACCGTCGAAGTCCGACGCCATCCACACATGGTCCAACGACTCGAACCCGGCGGTGCGGATGCAGGGCCGCACGAGCACGCGTCTCCCCATGATCGACGGGTCCTCGCCGTCGCCGACCTGCGCCACCACGCCGCAGCAGTCGGTGCCCTGGATCAACGGGAACGGCGTCGCCGCGTTCCACCCGCCGTCGGGTCGTTCGTCCGCGCCGCCCTCTTCGGCCTGCTCGGCGATGTCGGTGGTGCCGCCGCGGACATCCGACGAGTACCACCCCAGCCGGGTGTTGATCTCGGTGTTGTTCACGCCCGCGGCGAGCACGTGCACCAGCACCTCGCCGGCCTCGGGCACCGGCACGGCGACATCGCGGTACTCGAGCCGGTCGTAACCACCGTGGCCGGTGGTGACCACTGCCTTCATGGTGGCGGGCGTTGCGTTCGTCGACGGATCCACCGCGTCGAGTCTCGCACGCGGCTGCGATGCTGGTCGGATGCTGGTGATCGATGCCGCCAACGTGATCGGGTCACGGCCCGACGGCTGGTGGCGTGACCGTCCGGGTGCCGCCCGCCGCTTCACGGCACAGGTGAGATCGGCGGTCACCGCCGGGAGCCTGGATCCACCCGTGACGGTCGTGCTCGAGGGCCGGGCGCGCGAGGGTGCCGGTGAGCAGATCGACGGCGGCGTCGAGGTCGTCCATGCGTCCGGCGAGGGCGACGACACGATCGCCGCGGTGGTGGAGGCGAACGTCGAGGCCGACGTGGTCGTGGTGACGGCCGACCGCGAGCTGGCCCGGCGGGTCCGCGCTGGCGGCGCCGACGTCGTCGGGCCGGGCTGGCTGCTCGACCGGCTGTGACGGCCATCCACGAGGCACGACGAGGGGTCGTCAACTCCAGCGTCGCCGCAGCGCCTTGTGGACCTCCATCGTCACGATGATGCTGGTGGCGATCGCCACGATGCGGAACCAGGCATCGATCCCGATCGGCTCGACCCGCAGCACGTACTGGGTGGGAGGCAGGTAGAGCGCGGCGATGTGGATGCCGAGCGCGGCGACGGTGGCGACGAAGAGGAACTTGTTGGAGAACGGGTTGCGGCGGAACACCGAATCGGTCTCCGAGCGCGCGTTGCCGGCCTGGAACACCTGGAACACGACCATCGTCGTCAACGCGACCGTCTGCGCCCGGATGAGCGAGTCGGTGCTGTCGAGCTCCCACCGGAACATCACCAGCATGCCGGCGCCCATCACGAGTCCGGCGAGCACCACGCGTTCCCACATCAGCCGGTCGAGCACGCCGCCACCGGGCCGGCGCGGTGGCCGGCGCAGCACGCCGCGCTCGGCGGGTTCGAAGGCGAGGGCGACGTCCTGGAGGCCGTTGGTGACGAGGTTGAGCCAGAGCAGCTGGGCGGGGAGCAGGATCAGCGGCCACTGCAGCCAGACGGCGACGAGGATGGCCGTGATCTCGGCCGCCCCGGTGGAGACGAGGAAGAACGTGACCTTGCGGATGTTGTCGAACGTCACCCGCCCTTCCTCGACGGCAGCGGTGATCGAGACGAAGTTGTCGTCGGCGAGCACCATCTCGGAGGCCTCCCGGGCGACGTCGGTGCCCTTGTCTCCCATGGCGATGCCGATCTCGGCCGCCTTCAGTGCAGGGGCGTCGTTGACGCCGTCGCCGGTGACCGCCACCACCTCGCCGCGGGCCTGGAGGGCGCGCACGATGCGCAGCTTGTCCTCGGGGGAGACGCGGGCGTACACCGACACGCGCTCGACGCGGTCTGCCAGGGCGTCGTCGTCGAGGTCGGCGAGTTCGGTACCCGTGAGTGCGGCATCGATGCCGGTGATTCCGAGTTGGGCGGCGATGGCGCGGGCGGTCTCGACGTGGTCGCCGGTGATCATCACCACCCGGATGCCGGCGGTCTGGCACGCGGCGATCGCGTCATGCACGCCCGAACGGGGCGGGTCGATCATGGCCTGCAGCCCGACGAACACCAGCCGTTCCGGTTCGCCGAGGTCGTGGCCGTCGTCGAGCGGTTCGGGGAGCGTGCGGTGGGCGAAGGCCATGACGCGTTGGCCGCGCGAGGCCAGTTCGTGGGCCGCTCGGGTGACGGCGTCGGCGTCGAGGGGAACAGGGCCGTCGTCGCCGAGCATCGTGTCGCACATCCCCAGCACCCGCTCGGGGGCGCCCTTCACGAAGATCTCGTGCTGGTCGTGGCGGATGCGGATGCCGGCCGAGTACTGCTGGGCGGCCTCGAACGGGATCTCGGCGAACATCGGGTAGGCGGTGCGGGTGTCGCCCGGCTCCAGCGCTCCGGTGAGCGCCGACAGCAAAAGCGCGATCTCGGTGGGATCGCCCGTGGTGGTGAGGTCGTCGCCGGTCCAGTGGAGGTCGGCCTCGTTGGTGAGCACACCGGTCAGCAGCGTCGCGTGCAGGGCGGGATGGTCTGCGATGGCGGTGGGTTCCTCGTCCTCGAGGAACTCGCCGTCGGGCACCCCGCCTGCCAGGTGATAGCGGTGCCCGGGCGTCCAGATCTCCTCCACGGTCATCCGGTTCTCGGTGAGCGTGCCGGTCTTGTCCGATCCGATGACGGTCGTGCTTCCGAGGGTCTCCACCGCCGGTAGGCGCCGGACGATGGCGTTGCGTCGCGCCATGCGACGCACCCCGACCGCGAGGGTGATCGTGACCGCCACCGGGAGGCCCTCGGGCACCGCCGACACCGCCAGTGCGACGGCGACGAGGAACATGTCCTCGACCGGCTCTCCGAGTGCGATGCCGCTGCCGAACGCCAACAGCGCCGCCACCCCGACGGCGACACCGACGATCTTGGCGAAGTGGTCCATCCGCCGCTGGAGCGGTGTGGCGGCGACCGTCTCGGAGCGCATGAGCCCGGCGATGGCGCCGAGCTCGGTGCTCGGTCCGGTGGCGACGACCACGCCGCGCCCGCGGCCGGCGGTGACCGTCGCCCCGGTGTAGGCCATGCACGTCCGGTCCGACAGCACGGCGGTGGGCTCCACCGGCTCGGTGCGCTTGGTGATCGGCACCGATTCCCCCGTGAGCAACGACTCGTCGACCTGCAGTGCAGTTGCGCTGACGAGGCGGAGATCGGCGGGGATCCGCGCGCCGGACTCGAGCAACACGACGTCGCCGGGGACGAGGTCGCGGCTGTCGATCTCCACGTCGCGTCCGTCACGGATCACCCGGGCGTGCGGAACCACCAGTTGCATCAAGGCGCGCACTGCTCCTTCGGCCTTGCGCTCCTGCGTGAACCCGATCACGGCGTTCAGGATCAGCACGGCGGCGATCACCGACGCATCGAGATACTCGCCGAGACCGACCGTGACGGCGAGCGCCACGAGCAGGATGAAGATCAGCGGGCTCACGAACTGCCGGACGAACACCAACCAGGCCGGAGTCGGGGGCTCCTCCTCCAGTTGGTTGCGGCCGAACCGCACGCCGCGTGCCGCCGCTTCGTCGTCGGCGAGACCGTGACCGCCGGTCTCCAGCCGGTGCTCCACCTCGGGCCCGGCGAGGCTGTGCCACGCGATTGCGGTGGTGTCCGCCGCCGCCTGTGGCGCCGAGGGCGCAGGGGTCCGACCCATGCTCCCACCCAACCGCGCCCGAGGCTCGCCTGATAGGGCCGATGGCCATGATTGGCCGGTGGCCGCACTGGGCACCCTCGGCCCAGGAGGTAACACCATGATCGAGATCCTGTCCCAGTCGAACCCCGACGCACTGGCCGTCGTCGTCTCCGGTGAACTCACCAGCGAGGACTACGACAAGCTGCAGCCCGAGCTGCAGCTGCGAGCCGAGCGTGACGGCGACTTCAACCTGCTGGTCGAGCTGTCCGACGTCTCCGGGCTCGAGCCCGCGGCGATCAGGGACGACCTGATGTTCACGAAAGACTTCAAGGACTCCATCGACAAGATGGCCGTCGTCACCGACGACCAGTTGCTCAGCAAGGTGTCCGACTACGTCGGCACCCCCCTCGGCGAGTTGCTGGGCGTCGAGGTGAAGCGCTTCGACGAACGCGACGTCGCCTGGGCGTGGATCGGCGGCGCCGACTCGTCCTGAGCGAGCAGCCGGCCCGTCAGCGACGCGCCGTGTAGAGGGTCCGCACCAGCAGGCCCTCCGTGATGGCGTCGATGGTGCGTCGCCGACGCTCCAACCCGTCGTCGACCGTGTCGTCACCAAGGGTGGCGCGCATCTCGTCCTCGTGTCGGAGTGTGGCGGCGAGCCAGCGGTGTTGCGTGTCGAGATACTCCGCCGTCGCATCGATCCCCTCGACGTCGACGAAGCCTGCCGATCGGAGCAGGCTCTCGTGTGACGTTCGGGCCGCGACGGCCGGCGGCCCGATCGAGACCGCCCGGCGACGCTGCCGGTCGTCCAGGCCGGAGGGCAGCTCGATCACGTGGAACGCCGTCCGTCCACCCGGGCGGAGTGCCCGGCGGGATGCTCTCAGCACGGAGAGCTTCCGACGCAGTCAACACAGCACGTCGCTGTGCACGATCGCGTCCACCGATCCGTTGCGGACCGCAAGGTCGTCGCCGGTCGCGATCGCCGAGATGGCCCGGTCCTGGAGCCCGTCCGCGACGATGCGGTCGCGTGCCGCGACGGCACCCTCCGGCACGGGGTCGGTGCTGACGACCGAGCAGCCGAAGGTGTCCGCCAGGTAGAGCCCCGGCCACCCGCAACCGGCGCCGACGTCGACGAGCAGCCTGCCCGGGCGGAGATCGAGGAGCCGGCCGAGCTCGTCGGCCTGCGCCCGTGTGGTGTACCCCGTGGCGCGGTAGTCGCTCCCCAGTGCTTCCCGTTCGACCGCCAGCGGGCCGGACCGGCCCGACGCCTCGTGGCGCTCTGCGAATCGTTCCGAGTCGAGGAGCGCGTCGTCGGTCATGAGCCGAGTCTTGTCGGACAGGCCGGCCATCGCGCGCCTCACGCGCTCGAATCCGCCGAAGGACCCTGCGACGGGCCCGGCCGCGGCCACTACGCTCGGGCTCGTGGCAGGCGCGGTCTATCTGACGGCCATGGGGCCTGCGAGTGGCAAGTCGATCGTGGCGCTCGGCCTCGTCGAGCTGCTGTCGCGGCGGGTGTCGAGGGTCGGCTTCTATCGCCCGATCGTGCAACGCCTCCCGGACAACGACCTCGAGTTGATCCGGTCGCTGTACCAGCTGCCCGACGAGCGGATCGGCCACGCCTTCACCGCCGCCGAGCGCACCGGTCGAGCGGCGCGGGCGGGCATGGAGCGGATCGTCGAGCGGTACAAGCAGATCGAGGCGGTCAGCGACTTCGTCGTCGTCGAGGGCACCGATTTCACGGGAGCCTCCTCACCGATCGAACTGGAGGTCAACGCGCGGATCTCCCAGCACCTCGGGGCGCCGGTCGTGGCCGTCGTCGACGGGCACCGCTGCAGCGCGCCGGAGATCGCCGAGCGCATCGCCGTCGGGCGTGACTCGCTCGGCGACGATGCGATCACCGCGATCATCGTGAACCGCGTCGACCCGGCGGTGCTCGAGCCGCTCGACGACGCGCTCGCCCACCTCGACCTCGACGACCCGGTGTGGCCCATCGCAGAGGAGCCGCGGCTGAGCCAGCCGTCGCTCGAACAGCTGCGCTCGGCACTCGGGGCCGACCTCGTCGCCGGCGACCCCGACGATCTCAC
>JAWLEC010000266.1:0-2787 GCA_041686315.1 Ilumatobacteraceae bacterium | reverse complement strand
GACCGGCGCTCGGCTGGTCGACGGGAGCCACATCGAGGCCGACCACGTGATCGCGGCGACGGGCTACCGGACGGCGTTGGAGCCGATCGTCGGGCAACTCGGCGTGCTCGACGCTGATGGTCGCCCGACCGGACTCGTACCCCGGCCGGGTCTCGCGTTCGTGGGCTTCCGGATCCCGCTGACGGGAACCCTCTGGGCGATCGACCGCGACGCCCGCATGGCCGCCGACGCCATCACCCGGCAGCTCCGCTGAGCCGGAACTCCTGACGCCCTCGATTCCGACGTTCGCGCTCCGTGTCAGTCGGTGGGCTTGGTGACCTTGCCGATCAGGTTCGGCGGGAGCTGCTGGTAGCCGTGGTGCTCGACCTCGAACCATCCTCGGCCGCCACCGATCGAGCGGAGGTCGATCGCGTACCGCACGATCTCGGCCGTCGGGACGAGTGCCTCGATGGTGGTCACGTCGCCGTCGTCGGTGGTGTTGCCGAGGATCTGGCCGCGGCGCGAGTTGAGGTCGCCGAGCACGTCGCCGTGATACTCCGACGGCACGTGGACGCGGATCCGGCTGACGGGTTCGAGCACGTCGACGCCCACCTCCGCGATCGCCGCCTTGAGCGCCAGCGATCCCGCCATCTTGAAGGCCATCTCCGAGGAGTCGACGGCGTGGTGCTTGCCGCCGGTGCAGACGGCGCGCACGTCCACGATCGGGAAACCGTGGAGCCCGCCACGCTCCATCGACTCGCGGATGCCCGCGCCGACGGCGGGCACGAGGTTCTTCGGGATGACGCCACCGGTCACCTCGCTGTCGAACTCGAAGCCGGCGCCCTCGGGCAGCGGCTCGAAGCGCACGGTCGCCACGCCGAACTGGCCGTGGCCGCCGCTCTGCTTCTTGTGGCGGCCCTCCACTTCGACGCTGCCGGCGAGCGTCTCGCGGTACGGCACGCGCATGTCCTCCACTTCGAGGGTCACACCGGCACGCTCGATGCGCGACAGCGCGACGCGCACGTGGGTCTCACCGGCGCCGCCGAGCAACGTCTGGCCGGTCGACGCCTCGTGCTCCACGCTGATGGTCGGGTCCTCGATCACGAGGCGGCGCAGCGTGGTGGCCAGCCGGTCCTCGTCGGACTGCTTGGCCGCCGCGATGCCGACCCGGTAGACCGCGCTCGGCAGCTCGGGGACACGAACGGTCACGGGGGTGCCGTCGGGTGCGAGGGTGTCGCCGGTGCGGGTGTCGTCGAGCTTGGTGGTGGCGGCGATGTCGCCGGCGCTGACGCGGTCGAGATGGTGCTGGTTGCCGCCGGTGAGCGAGATGATGTTGTGGAGCCGCTCCTTCGAGCCGGTCCGGGAATTGACCAGGACGTCGTCGGTGTGCACGGTGCCGGAGATCACCTTGAAGATGGAGATCTGCCCGAGGAACTCGTTGAGGGTGGTCTTGAACACCAGCACCATCGGGGGTCCGTCGGGGGCGGGCTCGACGTTCACGGCGCCCGCGGGCGACTCGGCGACGGTCGGGCCGCTGTCGCCGGGCGCCGGACCCACCCGGCAGATGAAGTCGGCGAGCTGGTCGGTGCCGATCGGTCCGGTTGCCGAGCCGCAGAGCACCGGGAACACGAGCGCACGGTCCACGGCCTCGTGGAGCAGTCGTTCGAGTTGGTGGGCCGGTGGTTCGTTGCCGGCCAGGTATTCCTCGAGGGCGGCGTCGTCGAGCTCGATGACGTCTTCCACGAGTTGCTCGTGCTCGACTCGCTCCGCGTCCGCGAGTTCGTCGGGGATCGGTGTGTCCACGGCGTCGCCGGTGTCGTAGACGAAGGCGTGGTGGGTGAGTACGTCGGCGACGCCGTGGAAGCTCGACTCCTCGCCGATCGGCAGCTCGGCGGGGTCGGCGTGGTCGCTGAACACCTCGCGCACCTGCGCGAGGGTGCGGTCGAACGACGACCGCTCACGGTCGAGCTTGTTGACGAACACGAACCGGGGGATGCCCATCGAGGCGGCGAGCCGCCACAGCACGACGTCCTGGGGTTGCACGCCGGCCACGCCGTCGATCACGAACACGGCGAGGTCGGCGGCGGCGAGCCCCAGCATCGCCTCACCCCGGAAGTCGGCGTAGCCGGGCGTGTCGATCAGGTTGATGCGATGGTCGTTCCAGTAGAACGACGCCACCGCCAACGAGACCGACTGACCGAGCGAGCGCTCCTCGGGATCGTGATCCATCATGGTGTCGCCGCGCTCTATCGTCCCGGGGCGTGTGGTCACTTCGGCCCGGAACAGGAGGGCTTCCGCGAGGCTCGTCTTGCCGCTGCCGTTGTGCCCGAGCAGCACCACGTTCCTGATCTGATCCGTTCTGGGCACGAGATCTCCTCTCCGTCGCACCAGTGTTCACCCGCCGGCGGTGGCCGAACCATGGACCAACGGCCCTTCGTGTCGGTCCGGCGCGGTCCTGGCACCTTCACCGGTCCGTGGGACGTGTGGGAGATGCATCCGATGGGCTCGGAGGTCGTGCTGTGCAGGGCGGGGGCGATGACGCTGCACCAGGAGCACGCCGACGGCTCGACCGCCACGGTCACGTTGCGGGCGGGCGAGTACGCCGTCGACCCGCCGCGTACTTGGCACACCGCCGATGTCGACGGGAAGGCCACCGCCGTGTTCGTCACCGCCGGCATGGGCATCGAACACCGCCCCCGCTGACGTCGGGCACAGGGGTGACGTTGATCCGGGACCTCTGCCGTCCACGCGACGATGATCAGGGCAGGTCGACGATCTTCTTGCCGAAGGGGGCCAGGGCGAGTCCGG
>JAWLEC010000265.1:0-2806 GCA_041686315.1 Ilumatobacteraceae bacterium | reverse complement strand
CTGCGTCGCTGATCGCTGCGTCGGTGGCCCGCGGGTCGGTGTCGGGCGGGTCGGTGTCGGGCGGGTCGGTGTCGGGCGCTGTCCGGGACGGGAACACCAGCCGGACGGCATCGGGGACGTGGGCGAACTCGAGCCGCTTCGTGGAGCCCAGCGCATCGCCGTCGATCTGGTACGGGAACGGCGTGTCGTGCTCGACGACGAGGTGGGAGACATCGGTGCGGATGTCGAGATGCGGCGCCGGCCGGACGCCGCCGCCGCGGAGCGCGCCGGCCAGCGACCGCAGGATCGCACCGGCGTTCATGGTGGTGAAGGTGATCGCCACGAGTCGGCGGTCGAGGGCGGCGTCGGGCGACAGGTCGAGCGGACGGTTGCCCAGGTAGGTGTACGGGTTGGTGTTGAGCACGATCGTGAAGTAGCCGTCGTCCACATCGGGGCCACCGTCGCCGTGCAGGCGGAAGTGGGGCGACCTGCGGTCGTAGCCGCGCATCCACGTGCTCAGACCCGACCAGATGAACAAGGGATGCCCCAACCACCGCTTCATCGAGCCACGACGCTCCACCCGCTCCACCACCGCGGCGTCGAAGCCGATCCCGGTGTGGAAGCAGAAGTAGCGTCCGTTCACCTGGCCCAGCCCGATCGGACGCAGGTCAGCCGTGTCGATGCCGTCGGCGAGGTGCTCGACGGCGTCGACGGGGTCGTTCGGCAGGCCGAGGGTGCGGGCGAACACGTTGGTGGAGCCGCCGGGGAGCACTCCCAGCGCCGTGTCGGAGCCGGCGATGCCCGTGGCCACCTCGTTCAAGGTGCCGTCACCGCCGTACCCGATCACCACGTCGACCCCGCGCCGGGCAGCGTCGTGGGCGAACCGGGTGGCGTGGCCCCGACGGTTGGTCTCCACCAGCTCCACGGCGTGACCGCGGCTGAGTCGCCGGTGCACCATCACCGTGTTGCGCGCCGTCACCGACGACGCGAACGAGTTCACCACGAGCAGGATCCTCAAGGCGCCGACGGTACCAACCTGCGCCGGGTGCCGTGACTCTCGTACCAGGTCGCGGCCCGGTTTGGGGGCGAAGTTGACCCACCGGTAACTTGGGAGATCTTATGAACGTGATCGTCTGTGTGAAACAGATCCCCGACCCCGCGCTGCCGGGTGAGTTGGATCCCTCCACCAACACCCTCAAGCGTGACGGCAAGCTGATCCTGGACGAGTCCGACAGCTACGGCGTCGAGATGGCGCTGCAGCTCGTCACGGCCGCCGGTGGCGGCGAGGTCAGCCTCGTCTCCATGGCGCCCAACGAGGAGACCTCGGGGCTGCGCACGGCGCTGGCCATGGGGGCGGCCAAGGCCGTGCTCGTGTCCGACCCGTCGCTGGCCGGTGCCGATGCGCTCACCACCGCCAAGGTGCTGGGTGCGGCGAGCAAGCAGCTCGGCGACGCCGACCTGATCATCGCCGGCACCGAGTCGTCCGACGGCTACACCGGCACCGTGCCCGAGCAGCTCGCCGAAGTGCTCGGCCTGCCGTCGATCACGTTCGCCAAGTCGATCGAGGTCGCCGACGGCACCTTGAAGGTCGAGCGCCAGACCGAAGCCGGCTACGACGAGGTCACCTGCCCGACGCCGGCCGTCGTGTCGGTCACCGCCGGTGTGGTGGAGCCCCGCTACCCGAGCTTCAAGGGCATCATGGCGGCCAAGTCCAAGCCCGTCGAGACCGTCGCCGCCGGCGACCTCGGCATCGAGTCGGTGTCGTGGGCGCAGCAGATCGTCTCCGTCGAGGACGCCCCCGAGCGTGAAGCCGGTGAGGTCATCGAGGACGACGGCGAGTCGTTCAACAAGATCGTCGAGTATCTCGACAACCTGAAAGTCATCTGAGGAGCCAGCCATGGGAATCGACAACATCTGGGTGTTCGGTCAGCTCACCGCCGCCGGCGAGGCCACCACCGGCACACTCGAACTGCTCACCAGGGCCCGCGAACTCGGCGGCACGGTGTCGGCGTTCGTCGGCGGCGATGCCGCATCGGCGGCTGCGGCGTTCGGCGATCACGGCGCAGCGAAGGTCTACGCCACCGGCGACCTCGGCGGGGCGCTGCCCGGCGTGGCCGTCGCCAGCGCCATGCAGGCCGTGATCGACGGCGGCGACTCGCCCGACCTCGTCATGTTCCCCCAGAGCTACGAGGGCCGTGACGTCATGAGCCGCCTCTCGGTGAAGCTCGACCGGACGGTGCTCACCAACTCCACCTCGGTCACCGTCGACGGCGACTCGGTCACCGTGCAGACGCCCGTCTTCGGTGGTACCAAGCTCGTCAACTCCACCTTCACCGGTGAGAAGCCCTACTTGGCCGCGTTCCGGCCGAAGAGCTTCGCCGCCGAGGGGGGCGCCGGAGCAGCGGGTGAGGTCGTGTCGGCACCGGTGCCGGATCTCGGCGCCACGGGTGGAGCCACGGTCACCGCCGTCCACGTCGAGGAGACGTCGGGGCCCAAGCTCGACGAGGCGGCCGTCGTGGTCGCCGGCGGCCGTGGGCTCGGCGAGTCGGAGAAGTTCGACATGATCGAGTCGCTCGCCAAGCAGCTCAAGGGCGCACCGGGCGCCTCGCGGGCGATCGTCGACGCCGGTTGGGTGCCCTACAGCTACCAGGTCGGCCAGACCGGCAAGGTCGTGAAGCCCACGGTCTACATCGCCGCCGGCATCTCGGGTGCCACGCAGCACATGGTGGGCATGAAGGGCTCGAAGAACATCATCGCGATCAACAAGGACAAGGAGGCGCCGATCTTCGGTGTCGCCGACCTCGGCATCGTCGGTGACGTCCACAAG
>JAWLEC010000264.1:0-2807 GCA_041686315.1 Ilumatobacteraceae bacterium | reverse complement strand
TCGCTCGGCGGCTCCTGGCCGACTTCGTCGATCAGTTCCTCGCTGGCGAACAGCGGCGCCGCGCACCGCACGGCAAGCGCAATGGCGTCGGACGGGCGGGCCGAGATCACCTTGGTGCCCGCCGGGGTCTCGAGGTGCAGCTCGGCGTAGTAGGTGCGGTCGCGCATCTCGGTGACCACCACCTGGCTCACCGTGGCGTCGAGCTCGGCGAGGGTGAGCAGGAACAGGTCGTGCGTGAGCGGCCGTGGCGGCACGACGCCTTCGAGGGCGTAATGGATGGCCGACGCCTCGGGTGAGCCGATGTAGATCGGCAGCAGCCGGTGCCGTCCCTCCTGCTCGCGGAGCATCACCATCGGCGTGTTCGCAGGGACTTCGACCCGGACACCGATGAGCTCGAGTGGGACCACGAGGTCACTGTACCCCCCGTGCCGTGGGCGCCACACGTCGGATGTCCGAATCCGGACGGTCAGCTTCCGAGGTGGTGCCGGAGGGCGTCACGCATCATCGCTGCACGCAGCTTGCCTCCCAGTTCGCCCAGCTCGGTGAGCTGGGCGACGGCCTGCGCCCGGGCCGTCGGGTTGCGCTGGCGCAGGAGCGGCTGGATGAGCTGTTCGAGCAGGCCCGCCTCCCGGTCGGCGGCGACCCGCCAGCCACGGAGGTGACGGGCTTCGATGCCGGCGTCGAGGAAACGCTTGGCGTGCGTGGCGATCTCGAGTGCGTCCTCGTCGTAGGAGGGGCCACCCGAGCTGGTGTCGGCGCTGAGCACTCCGTAGGACTCCAGGTCGGCCAACTGGTCACGCGTGATCCCGGCCATCGCACAGAACTCGTCGGCCTGGAGCAGCAGCCCGGGCAGCATCGCCGCCGCCACCACCGGTGGCTCGTCGGCCGCTGTCGGAGCGGCATCCGGCGTGGCGGCGGCCGGCGGTGCGGCGGCGGGCGGTGCGGCGGCCGCGGTGTCCGCCGGCTCTCGATCCGTGTCGCCCGTCGGTTCGTCGGCCGGCTGGTCGGGTGCTTCCGACGGGGTCCGCTCGAACAGAGCGTCCGAACCCGTGGCGCCGCCGCCCGCACTCGGATGGTGCCGGGGGTTGATGGTGTCGCCGACGTTCTTGATGCCCCGCGGCTGGTGATGCGGGCGGGGGGTCTCGTTGGTGGGATCGATCTCGCCCGAGTCGATCCGGTCCTTGATGACGCGCAGCGGAAGGTAGTTTTCGCGCTGCTCCCGCAGGATGCAGCGCAGCAGCTCGACGTCGTCGTCGTAGAACTTGCGATACCCGGACGCGGTGCGTTCCGGGTCGATCAGACCTTGGCTCTCGAGGAACCGGATCTTGGAGATCGTGACGTCGGGGAACTCCTCGAGCAGGAGCGCCAGGACCTCGCCGATCGAGAGGTGCCCGCTGCCCGTCGGCGCCTGCGTGTCGGCTCCCGTCGACGTGGTCGGTGGCGACGGCTCAGCCATCGTGGCGTTCGAAGAAGACGAGGCGGAACTTGCCGATCTGCAGTTCGTCACCGTGACGCAACAGCATCTTGTCGATGCGTTCCTGGTTCACGTAGGTGCCGTTGAGCGACCCCGCGTCGGTGACCACGTGACCCTCGGGCGTGCGCTCGATCTCGGCGTGGCGTCGCGAGACGGTGATGTCGTCGAGGCTGATCTCGGAATCGGGGTGCCGCCCGAGCCGGGTGACGGGATCGACGAGGGGGAACCGGGCGCCCGCCTGGGCGCCGGCGCGCACGATGAGCACTCCGATCTCACTCGGCAGCTCGCCGACGGGCACCACCACGTCGTCGTCGGGGCCGGGGGCGTCCTGGAGCGGATCGACGGCGGTCAGCGTGATGGTGCGGTCGTCGAGCGAGTCGAGGGGCGAGCCACAGCTCGAGCAGAAGCTGCTCTGCGGTGGGTTGCGGTGGCCGCACTGGTTGCAGAACACGTAGGACGTCATGCAGTACCTCCGTCGCCCTCGGTGAGCGACCGGTAGGCGCCTGCGTCCATGAGCCCGTCCAGTTCGGCGGCGTCGCTCATCGTGATCCGGCAGATCCAGCCTCGGCCGTAGGGATCGTTGTTCAGCAGCTCGGGTTCGCCCTCGAGTTCGCTGTTCACCTCGCTCACCGAACCCGACACCGGCGCGTAGATGTCGCTGACCGACTTGGTGCTCTCGACCTCGCTGAACGATTCACCGGCCGCCACCTGGGTGCCTGCGTCGGGTAGCTCCACGAACACCACGTCGCCGAGTGCATCCTGGGCGTACTCGGTGATCCCGATCGTGACGGTGTCGCCGTCTCGACGGATCCATTCGTGGTCGGTCGAGTAGCGGAGTTCGTCAGGAATGTTCATGGTCAAACCGTACCTGTTCAGGTCGAGGAGTCGGGCGGTGGCTCGTCGGGCACGGCGCCGCCGGCCACCGCACGGCGCACCTCGGGAACATAGGCGACACCGGTCCAGATGCTCAATGCCAGTCCGGGAATTCCGAGGATCCAGGCGGCCACCTCGAAGCCCGTCGCACCCGACATGTCGCTGTTTCCCATCAGGAAACCCGGTACGGCGAACATCAACAGGAACGTGGCCAGTTTGCCGAGGTAGGTCACGTCGATGCGCGGCATCTTGTAGACGACCGTGGCCACTGCCATCATCGCCCCGACGAGCAGCTCTCGGGCCAGTACGGCCACGCCGAACCACAGGGGCATCGATCCGTCGAGCAGGATGGCGGTGACCCCCACGAAGAACAGCAACCGGTCGACCGTCGGGTCGAAGACCTTGCCGAACTCGCTGACCTGACCGAATCGCCGGGCGACGTAGCCGTCCACCCAGTCGG
>JAWLEC010000099.1:0-12268 GCA_041686315.1 Ilumatobacteraceae bacterium | reverse complement strand
GCCGTCCGCCCACCGCTCGATGATGGCGTTGGCGACGATCCGCTCGACCACGGCCTGCATCACCTCGGGCGATTCGGTGCCGGCGAACTCGATGCGCCGCCCGGTGGAGGCGTCGCTGATCTCGATGCCGAGCTGGCCGGTGGCGTGACGGACGGCATCGGCGTCGCTGTCGGTGACGCCGGGGAGACGGGTGATCTCCACACCCTGGCCCGCCGGGAGTTCCCACGATCCGCGTTCGAGCAGCGGGTCGACGAGGACGGCTTGGAGGCGCAAGCGAGCGTCGGCGTCGAGTGGGCCGTCGATGAACACGATGTCGGCCACGTCGACGGGTCCGGTGAGCGCGATGCCGAGGTGGGCGGCGCTGTCGGCGATGGCGGCCGCCCGAGGATCCGGATCGATCGAGCGGATGGTCAGTCGATGCCGTTGTCCCACTGCCGCGACCATACGGATCGCGGCGTACCCCCCGGCACCCCTTGAACAAAATGTCTCACCCCATCCGAAAAATGCCCGATTCGTAGCGCCAGGCGCTACGAACGAGGCATTTTTCGGGTTCTCGGGAGAGCCAGGTCAGTTCGACAGCTCGAAGAAGGCTTCGGCGGTGATCGGCTGGACCTGCTCGGCGGTGGGGAACGCCGGTTGCCACGGCTCGGAGGAGTACGACTGGACGGTCACCGTCTGGCCGCCCAACTCGGGTGGGAGAACCAGCTTGCGGACCACGCCGGCGTCGTCGACCCACATCTCGATCGGGACGGCGCCCGACACCGCGCCCTCGGGGGTGGTGGTGAGCGTGATGCCGGGCGGGAGGGTCGGCAGAGGCGAGGGTTCGACCGCGGGTACCGGCGCCTCGGTGTCGTCGACCTGGTTCGGGGGAATGCTCGCCAGGCGGGCCGGTTCGATCGACACCAGCAGCCGCGTCATCGGTTCGTTCTCGAGCACCGATTCGGTCGCGCGCTCGATCGTCGTCCACTGGCGGATCGCCGGGGGGAAGAGCTCGTCGATCGTCCGCACCCAGCGGGAGCGGCCGAGGTCGGCGTCGATCGGGAAGGCGCCGCGTGGCAGCTGGTACCAGGTCACGCCGTCGGAACGGCGGGCCACGGCGTCGTTGAACAGGGTCAGGATCTCGAGATCGGCTCGGTCGCCGCCGTCGACGACGACCTCGGCGATCGAGGTCTCGAAGTCGGTGGTCACCTGATACGACTCGGGGCCGTCCGTGCCGGCTGGTTGCTCCACCGTGAACGAGGCGGTCCGGATCGCCGGTGCGAACGCCGGCACCCTCGGGAAGGCCTTGGTGAGCTCTGGTTCGTCGACGAGCTCCTCGCCCTTGGCGAGGGTCAGGAGGTCGGATCCGTAGAAGACGGCCGCAGCACCGGCACCGCCGAGCAGTGCGAGGACCAGCAGTGCGCCCACGAACCTCTTGCCGCCTCCCGACGAGCGCTTCTGCGCCGGGCGTGCCGAGCCGGAGGGCGTGTGGTCGTTCATCGCCGAGGCGAACGCGCTCGCCGCGGGCGCCGTGACCGGGGGCGGCACGGGTGGTGCGACGCGGGGCAACGCCGGCGGCTGCATCGTCATCGTCGCCGTGCCGCCGCCCGGGGGGCCGACGGGAGGCGGTGGCGGAAAGGAGGGAGGCGCCGCCCGGAGTGCGGGAGCAGCCTCGATCGCCGGTTCCGGCAGATCGAGCAAGGCCCTGACGTCGTCGGGGGCGTCGTGTGGCCACCGGATGCCGTCCGGAGGCGGTGGATCGAAGCGCTGTTCCATGACGACCCGTTCATCGGCAGGCGGCAACCGATTCTTGACTGTGCGAGGACGCGACGGGGGACGGCACGGAACCCGGATCGAGGCGGGAGGGACGCAGTCGGCGGCCTCGGCCATACGATCGGAGGCCATGGAAGAGCAGCCGACATCGCTGGTCCTGGTGCGTCACGGCGAGTCGAACGTCACCGTGAACCGCACCATCGGTGGGCGACGAACATGCAGCGGCCTGTCCGAACTCGGCCGGCAGCAGGCGCTGCGGCTGCGCGACCGCCTCTCGGCCACAGGTGAGTTCGCCGACGCCGTCCTCGTGTCGAGCGACTTCGCCCGGGCGATCGAGACCGCCGAGCTGATCGCTCCGGCTCTGGACGATCCGGATGTCGAGGTGGATCCCGGTTTCGGCGAGCACGACCCCGGGCCGGAGGTCGACGGGATGTCGTTCGTCGAGTACGTCGACCGGTTCGGAACGCCGGACTGGACCGGTGACCCGCATCAGGACGTGTTCCCCGGCGGTGGGGAGACCGTTGCCCAGTTCCACGACCGTGTCGCCCGCACGCTCGACCAGACCATCGACCGCCACCCCGGTCGAACGGTGCTGGTGGCGTGTCACGGCGGAGTCGTCGACGCCACGTTCCGGCACCTCCTGCGGCTCGTCACGCGAGGCGCATTCGAGCTGCACACCGTGAACACGTCGATCTCCGAGTTCACCTCCGCCTCCGACGAGACCTGGCGGCTCGTGCGCTACAACGATGCTGCCCACCTCACCGGTCTCCCGGCCGAGACCACCCGATCGACGCCCGTGTCGTGACCGGCTCGTGGATCGTCATCGGAGCCGGCTCCGCCGGCTGCGTGGTGGCGGCCCGGCTGTCGGAACGTGCCGACTGCCACGTCACGCTGCTGGAGGCGGGGCCCGACCTGCGGCCCGGTGGCGTCGCCGAGCAGCTCGACGGAGACGACGCCTTTGCCGCGGCGGCGGTGCCCGGCCGCACCTGGCCCGCTCTGACCGCCCGGCGGCGGCCCGGAGGGCCACGACGGCCGTACCTGCGTGGCCGCGGCCTCGGCGGGTCGAGCATGGTCAACGCCATGCTGGCGCTGCGCGGTGACCCGGCGCAGTACCGGCACTGGGGATGGACCGATGTCGAGGACGCCTGGCAGCGGATGCAGATCCCCGAACAGGTGGCGGATCCCGACGAGTTCGGCCCGCTCGACCTGGCGCTCCTCGGCGCGGTGCCCGACGCCCACCCCGTGCCGCTCACCCGACGGAAGGGACGGCGCGTCGGGTCGGCCGAGGCCTACCTGTGGCCGGTGATCGATCGGCCCAACCTCACGGTGCGCGGTGACGCCGCCGTCGACCGGGTCGTGTTCGACGGCGGGCGCGCGGTGGGCGTCCGGCTCGTCGACGGCGAGGAGATCGCCGCCGACCGGGTGGTCTCCTGCGCCGGCGCGATCCACTCACCGGCGATCCTGTTGCGCTCGGGTGTGACCGTCGCCGGGCTGGGGGAGGGCCTGCAGGACCATCCGTCGGCGTCGCTCACACTGCGGTATCACGGCCCATGTCACGCCGCAGGGGGCCTGGTGACGGCCACCGTGCTCGAGCGGGACGGCATCCAGATCCTGCCCGTGGACCATCTGCCCGGCGGTGACACGTCGCACGGGTTGCTGCTGGTGGCACTGATGCAACCGGTCGGGCGCTCGGGGACGGTCCGGCTCCGCAGCGAGGACCCGGCGGACGAGCCGGAGGTGGATCTCGACCTGCTCGCGGAACCTGCGGATCTCCGGCGACTCCGCGAGGGTGTCCGCCTCGCACTGCGGCTCGCGGAGACCCCACCGTTCGCCGCCGTCGTGGACGAGGCCCTGATCGACGACACCGGAACCCCGGCAGGTGTCTGGGCGAGCGACGGCGACGTCGACCGGTGGCTGCTCGACGCGGCCGGCGGCTACGTGCACGCCTCCGGGACGTGCGCCATGGGCACCGTCGTGGACGAGTCGGGTCGGGTGCACGGCCACGAGCAGCTGTACGTGTGCGACGCGTCGGTGTTCCCCAGCATCCCCCACGTGAACCCCCATCTGCCCACGACGATGCTGGCCGAGCGGCTGGCCGCCCGCTGGAGCGCAGCCGACTCCGGCTGACGGCCGTGACAGACTGACGGCGTGACCCTGTTCGACCGGCCCGGATACACCCACGGCGTCCACGACATCGGTGGTGGTTGCGTCGCCTACCTGCAACCCGACGGCGGGTGGGGCTGGAGCAACGCCGGCCTCGTCGTCGGTGACGGGTCGTCGCTGTTGATCGACACGTTGTTCGACCTCCGCCTGACCGCCGGGATGCTCGACGCTCTCCGGCCGTACACGGCGACGGCGCCGATCGCCACGGCGGTCAACACGCACGCCAACGGTGACCACTGCTACGGCAACGCCGAGCTCACACGTCGCGACTCCGGTGTCGAGATCGTCGCCTCCAGCGCGGCCGCCGTGGAGATGAGCGAGGTGCCCCCCGCCGTGCTGGCCGGCCTGGTGGCGGCGCCGGGCGACGTGGGCGACCTGTTCCGGTCGTTCTTCGGTGAGTTCCACTTCGACGGGATCGAGCTCGAGCCACCGACGCGCACGTTCGACGGCCGCCTCGACCTCGACGTGGGCGGCCGCACCGTCGAGCTGATGGAGGTGGGGCCGGCCCACACGGCGGGCGACGTGATCGTCCACGTCCCCGATGCCCGAACGGTTTTCACCGGCGACATCCTGTTCATCGGAGGTGCCCCCATCGTGTGGGCGGGGCCACTGTCGAACTGGATCGCGGCGTGCGACCTGATGCTGGGTCTCGACGTCGACACGGTGGTTCCCGGTCACGGCCCGGTCACCGACGAGTCCGGCGTCACCGAGGTGCGCGACTATCTCGCCCATGTCGAGCAGGAGGCCACGGGCCGTTTCGAGGCCGGTCTCGACGCCTTCGACGCAGCGCGGGAGATCGCCGGTGAGATGGGCGCCGACGAACGGTTCGACGAGCTCGGCGAGTTCGGCCGGATCGCGGTCAACGTGGAGACCGTGTACCGCACGCTCGATCCGGCCCACCGGTCGCCCGACATCGTCGAGCAGTTCCGCCGCATGGCCGCACTCGAGCGCTCGTGAACGTCGCCGACGCACCGCGCGACGGTTCGTCGTCCCGTCCGGTCGACGTGGCCGTGATCGGCGACGGCCCCGCTGGCAGCGCACTCGCCGCCGCATGCACGGCGCTGCATCTCGACACCGTGCTCGTCGGGCCCGACGACGCCTGGACCAACACCTACGCCAGCTGGGTCGACGACCTCGCCGGGATGGAGGACCAGCATCTCCTGGCGGCCCGCGTGATGCCCTCGATGGACGTCCACGCCGATCGGTCGGCCACCCTCGAGCGGAGCTATGCGCTCCTCGACAACGGCGGCCTGCGCCGGCGGTTGCGTGACGGTGTCGACCATCTCGCACGCAGCGTCACCGACGTGACGCCGTGGGCCGCCGCCGGATCGTCGCGGCACCTGGTGACGTGCAGCGACGGCACCCGGCTGGAATCGGCGGTGGTCGTGGACACCACGGGGTGGCCCGCCACGTTCGCAAAGCAGCTCGACGCCGGCCCGCCACCGGCGTGGCAGACGGCGATGGGCGTCGTACTCGCCGAACCTCCCGAGGGAGACCTCGGCCGCCCCACGTTCATGGACTTCCGGCCGGTCGGGAGTGTGCGCCAGGGCGGCGAGTCGTCGATCGGACCCGCCGGTGTGGCCACCTTCTGCTACTGCCTCCCCGTCGCCGACGGGTGGCTCGTGGAGGAGACGGTGCTCGCATCCCGCCCGCCGGTGGAGCCGATCGCACTGCTCCCGAGGCTGGCGGCCAGGCTCGGCCGCCACCCCGACGGCGTGCTCGCCGACGCCGTGCGTACCGAGTACGTCCGCATCCCGATGGGCGGACGGCGGCCACGGCTCGACCAGCCGATCGTGGCGTTCGGCGCCGCCGCCGGCTACGTCCACCCGGCGACGGGCTTCTCGGTTGCGGCGTCGTTGCGTGCTGCACCGCGTGTGGCCGCGGCGATCGCCGAGGCGGTGGCCGGTGCGGGACCGCAGGTCGCCGTCGAGACGGCACCGATCGCCGAGGCGGTCTGGCCGGTTCGGATGCGGCGGACCCGTCTGCTGCACGACTACGGGCTGGAGATGATGCTGAAGCTGGAACCCGTCGAGGTGCGCGAGTTCTTCGGTGCGTTCTTCTCGCTCGACGACGACGTGTGGCCCGCGTACCTTCGCCTCGACTCGTCGCCGGCGGACGTGAGCCGGGTGATGGCGGAGTTGTTCAGGGTGGTCTCCTGGCCGATGCGTCGTCGGCTCGTGTCGGCGAATCCGCTGGTGTTCGCCAAGCTGCTGCGTCCCTGACCGGTCAGCTCGTCGGCGTGCCGGTGGAGCCGGCGAGCCGCTGACGGTTCGTGGCGATCGACCGACGCAGGGCGAGGCCCCAACCGACCAGCACACACCCGGCGAAGATGAACCACTGGACGGCGTAGGACAGATGCGGGCCGTCGTCGAGCGTCGGGGCGGGGACGGGCAACGGGTCGGCGGCGGTGATCTCGGGTCGGCTGTCGATCAGGTCGAGGTAGATCGGTGGCACGGTGCCGGGGAGCTGTGCGGCGAGCTGATCCAGGTCGATGCGGCGAACCTCGGCGACCGGACCGTCGCTGTCGTCGGTCAACTCGCCGGTTCGTCGTTCCTGGGGGAGACGCACGCGCGCCAGCACGTCGACACGCCCGTCGGGCGGTGCGGGGACGTCGGCACTCAATGCGACGAACCCGCGGTTGACCACGAGCGTGGTGCCGTCGTCGGTGACGAGGGCGGTGAGCACGTTGTCGCCGGCCACCCCGTTCTGCGAGCGGTTGAACCACAGCACCTGATCGGCGAGGTAGGTGCCGGTCGCCGTCACCTGCCGCCACTCGACCTCCTCGGGGTCGACGGTGCCCGCCGCGCCGTCGCCGCCGGGAGCGGCGCCCACGTCGGCGGGCAGGTCGGCCGCGGGAACGGGTGGCTCCTCGATGCGCTCGGTGACCGTGTCGTTGAACTCGCGTCGGGCGTCGAGCCGATCGAGCTGCCAGAGCCCGAGCCAGATCATCAGTGCGACGGCGCCGAACACCAGCAGGTGGAAGGCGATCCACTTCGGTCGCAGCAGGAAGCCGTATCCCGGGCGGGCGTCGCGCGGCGCGCGCCGCGGGGCGGGGCCCGGTGACTCGGTGCGCGGCGCCCGTCGGTCGGACGCGGGCTCGGTCACCACGTTCTGGTCGGACACCTGGTCGGACACCTGCTCGGACATCTGCTCGGACATCTCGGTCACGAAGGTACCGGCCTGCGACGGCTACCGTGCGGCGCCATGACTCCCGACGACGTCACGGCCGAGTGGCTCTCCTCCGTGCTCGATGGTCCGGTGGATGCAGTGACGACCCAGCGGATCGGCGACGGGCACATCGGCATGAATCTCCGCGTCGGCGTCACGAGCGGCGACCCGTCGGTCCCCGAATCGCTGGTGCTGAAGATGCCCTCGCCGGATCCGACCAGTCAGGCGACTGCGGCGATGCTGCGACACTACGAGCGGGAGGTGAAGTTCTACCTGGAGGTGGCCGACACGGTCGACATCGGCGTGCCCCACTGCCATCACGGTGAGTGGACCCCGGAGACCAACGACTTCGTTCTCGTCCTCGAGGACATGTCGCCCGCGGCGGCGGGAGACCAGGTGGCCGGGTGCACGCTCGACGACGCATGCGCCGCGGTGCTGCAACTCGCAGCGCTGCACGGCCCGAGATGGGACGATCCCACACTGGTCGACGTCGACTGGCTGTCACGCCACGAGGGTCAGAACTCCGTCGACCAGCTGGAGATGATGTGGCAGATGTTCTTTCCCGGATTCTCCGACACGTACCGCAGCCTGCTCACCGACGAGATGTTCGCCCTCGCGGAGACGTTCGGGCACCACATCGGCTCGTGGTCGGGGGAGCGGTCGGGGCCGATGGCCGTCACGCACGGCGACTACCGGCTCGACAACATGCTGTTCGGCGCATCTCGGGAGGACGGCTCGCCACTCCCGCGGATCACCGTCGTCGACTGGCAGACACCGGGCCACGGCCCGCCGATCGTGGACCTGTCGTACTTCGTCGGCGCCGGGCTGGTGCCCGAGGCCCGACGTGAACACGAGCGGTCACTCGTGGCGCTGTACGCCGAAGGGCTCGCCACCTACGGGGTGACCGTCGACGACGACTGGCTGTGGGAGCAGTACCGGCGCGAGACCTTCTCCGGTCTGATGGTCGCCGTGGTGGCGTCGCAGATCGTCGCTCTCAACGAACGCAGCGAGGCGATGTTCGGGGCGATGGCGTCACGCCACCTGCAGCACGCCCTCGACCTCGACACCCTCGACCTGCTCTGAGCCCGAAAAATGCCTCGTTCATAGCGCTCACCGCTGCGTTCGAGGCATTTTTCGGTCTGGTTCGGCGGACACCGGATGCAACACTGGGGGTGATGGAGCTTCCCGACTTCCACATTCCCCATGCCGAGAAGATCGAGTGGATGATCGAGACCACCGGTTGGGCACTCGAGCCCGTGGCCGCCGATGCCGAGAACGATCCGCCCTCGCCCGGCTACGCCTACTCGATCGGTCTGCCGGCGGCGGTGCAGTTCCCGGAAGTCGCCGTGTTCGGTCTCACGCCGGTGGCTGCCAACGGGCTCGTCACCCTCGTCGCCGACGCCTGCCGCGGCGGAACGGACATCCCCCTCGGCGTGGAGGTGGTGGGCCTGCTCGACAACGAACTGCGCTGCATGTTCGCTCCGGTCGACCTCCAGCGTTGGGGTCCGCTGTTCGCCACCGCCCACGCGTGGTACCGGGGTGAGCCGTTCGAGATGGTGCAGCTGCTGTATCCCGACCGCAACGGCTTCATGCCGTACGAAGCCGGGTACGAGCAACGGATGACCCTGGCGCAGCCGGTGATCGGCACCGTCGTCGGCGAAGGGGCCTGACCGGTCGACGCCGCGCGTGTGGCCGGCGGGACGACAACCTCACGGGAGCGGTCGCAGGCCCACTGATACGCTGCATCACGCTGGTGGGGCCGACGGCCGTCCGCCGACACGACGACATGACGACGCTCCCGCCCCTCCCCGCGACCGGCGCCTGGCTCCCCGGCGACGAGCCGGGTCACCGCGAGTTCTTCACCTTCGCCACCGACCGCCGGTTCGCCCTCGACAGCGGCGTCGCCCTGTCCGACGTGGTGCTGGCGTACCAGACCTGGGGCCGGCTCGACGCCGACGCCTCCAACGCCGTCCTGCTGTGCCACGCCTGGACGGGCGACAGCCACGCTGCCGGTCCCGCCGGCCGCGGCCACCACGCCCCCGGCTGGTGGGACGACATGGTCGGTCCGGGCAAGGCCATCGACACCGATCGCTACTACGTGGTGTGCGCCAACGTGCTCGGAGGCTGCCAGGGATCCACCGGCCCGGCATCGCCGCACCCCGACGACGGACTGCCCTACGGGTCCCGGTTCCCGGTGATCACCATCCGCGACATGGTGCGCTCGCAGGCCCGGCTCGGCGAGTTCCTCGGGATCCGCCGCTGGCTGGCCGTGATCGGCGGATCGATGGGCGGGATGCAGGCCCTGGAGTGGGCGGTGATGTATCCACGCCGCGTGGGCTCGATGGTGGCGATCGCCACGTGCATGCAGGCCACCGCCCAGCAGATCGCGTGGGGGGCGATCGGCCGCCGGGCGATCCGACTCGATCCCAAGTGGCGCGGCGGCGACTACTACGGCGCCGAACCCGGTGACGGCCCCACCGACGGCCTGGAGATCGCCAGGATGGTCGCGCAGGTCACCTTCCGCAGCGACAACGTCTTCACCGACCGGTTCGGGCGCGAGCTGGCCGACCGGGCCACCGTGGGAGACACCCTGGGGATGTGGCAACGCTTCGAAGTGGAGCGCTACCTCGAGTACCACGGCCACAAGCTCGCCCTGCGGTTCGACGCCAACAGCTATCTCACGATCGGCAAGGCAATGGACCTGCACGACGTGGCCCGCGGCCGGGGCAGCCTCGAACGTGCCATGGCCCGCGTGGTGGCGCCGACCATGTCGGTGGGCATCTGGAGCGACATGCTGTATCCCGAGTACCAGCAGCAGCAGATCCACGAGATCGTCGCCGCCAACGGCGTGCCGAGCGAGTACGTGCCGATCGACTCGCCGCACGGCCACGACGCGTTCCTGATCAACGGTGACCAGTTGGAGGAGCCGCTCGAGCGATTCCTCGGCCGAGTCGCCAAGTCCGACGTCTGACCCGTGCCCGAGGGGCTCGAAGCAGAGATCTGGCGGCGTGCCGCCACCGCGCTGGTCGGTCGCACCGTCGAACGATGGTGGGTCGACGAGCGGGTGGCGCCGCCCGGCCTGCTGGGCGACCTGGCCGGCGCCTCGGTCGATGCCGTGGACCGGATCGGCAAGATCGTGGTGCTGCTCCTCACGGTGCCACGGTCGGCGCAGACGCGGTCGTCGGCGCCACCGACGGCCGGGCGGCGCCTCGGACTGCACTTCGGCATGACGGGACGGCTCGTCGTCGACGGTCGTGCTGCCATCGAACAGCTCGCGTATGCGTCGGGTCGCGACGATGCGGCCTGGGACCGTCTGCGGATGTGGACCGACTCCGGTCCCGGTGGTCCGGGTGGCGACGGTGACCCCGTTGGCCCCGGTGACGCACGGGTGCCGGCGCTCCGGCTCAACGATCCCCGGCGGCTCGGTCGGGTGTCGCTCGACGAGGATCTCAGCGGCCTCGGGCCCGACGCGCTCGCGATCAGCGGAGCGGAGCTCGGTGACCTGCTGGCGCGTCGGCGGGCGGCGGTGAAGACGGTGCTGCTCGACCAGGGTGCGGTGGCGGGGCTCGGGAACCTCTGTGCCGACGAGGTGCTGTGGTGGGCCGGCATTGCTCCGACCCGACCGGCCGACTCGCTGCTCTCCATCGAGGTCGCCGCCCTGCACGACGCCATCTCGGTTCGGTTGCCGGTGATGCTCGCCGCTGGGGGGAGCACGACGGGAGTCCTGTCGCCGGAGGTCCGCGCGGCATGTCCGCCGTGCGAGCGCGACGGCACGCCGTTGCGGCGGACCACGATCGGCGGCCGCACCGCCGTGTGGTGTCCGGCGCACCAGGACTGAGCCATCCGTGCGCCCCGGGGGACCGCCCGGTGGCGGCGCCGACCTGCCACAATCTCGTCCGTCGTGTCGTTCGCCGCTTCCACCTTCCACGCCGCCGTGTCCCACGACGCACCCGCGTTCGTCGCGCAGGCGGCGTCGGATCCCGGCTCGAGCCGACTGGTCTACGCGACGGTGGTCGGGCTCGCCCTCGTCGGTGTGGCGTCGGTGGCGCTGGCCGTGTGGCTGATCCGCCAGACCCGTGTCGATCCTGATGTTCTGGCGCCACTCGAGCGGATGGGCGACGGCGACTGGCGGCGCAAGGATCCCGCCACGCAGCGACGCCTGCTCGACGAGGTGCGCCCCGACGGTGCCGAGCCGTTGCACACCGAACCCGCCCCACCCGGCGTCGACGACGAGTTCGACAACGCCGACCGCTCGATGCGATCGCTCGACGACCTGGAACCGTTGCCTCCCGAGGGTGCCCACACGACGCCGGCGGGAGGCGCTCCGCTTCCCGACCCCACCGACGGCGCCGGCCCGGCCGATCCCGTCGATCCCGCCGCTGCTGTGGACCTCGACCGTTCCGACGTCGCTGGAGCCGACGGCGACGACGACGGAGAGGACGACGGAGAGGACGACGCGGACGACGGTGCGGTCGTCGACGAGGAGGTGGCGGATCAGGTCGGTGGCACGCGAACGACGGACGGCGAGCGCCGCTAAGGTCGACGGCGTGGCGACTTTCGATCCGAACGAGATGGTCCAACGGTTCCGCGACCGGGCATCGGCGGTCAAGAAACGACCGATGCCGCCCGTGGAGGGTGAGGGCCGCAAGCACTTCATCGAGCAGTCGAAGCTCGATTTCCAGGACTTCGCGATGATCGGCGACGCCGAGGCCTCGATCGACGACGGCGTTCTCACGCTGCGGATCGACCTCCGCCCGCCCGACCAACGGTGACCGTTGCATCCGGTGTCCGACACCGGATGCAACATCTCACACGGAGCGGCGGCGTTGTCCGCTCCGGTGATCGGGCTGCTACATTGTGGCTCCCCACGCGGACGTGGCTCAGTTGGTAGAGCGCAACCTTGCCAAGGTTGAGGTCGCCGGTTCGATCCCGGTCGTCCGCTCCGGAAACCCCTGCTCACGCGGGGGTTTCTTCGCGTCCCCGACCGCGTGAACAGTTGGCGGCGCCACGCCGCCAACTGTTCACGCGTTGGCCACCGACGCCGTAGGTTTCGAGACATGAGCGACATCACGGGATCACCCGACCCGGGCAGTCAGGCATGGCTCGACTCGGTGACGGAAGACGTCGTCGACCCCGACGCCCCGATCATCGACCCGCACCATCACCTCTGGCCCGACGGTGGCAG
>JAWLEC010000098.1:0-12301 GCA_041686315.1 Ilumatobacteraceae bacterium | reverse complement strand
GCCGAGGACCGGCCGCAGGCCGCAGCCTCGGACGAGCGGCGGTGACAGGACCCGTGAGCGGAAGAGACGACTACACGAAAGCGCTGGCGAACACCAGGCTGACGATCGTCATCACCTTGATCAGGATGTTCATCGCGGGCCCGGAGGTGTCCTTGAACGGGTCGCCCACGGTGTCGCCGACGACGGCCGCCTTGTGCGGGTCGCCGCCCTTGCCGCCGTGGTGGCCGGCCTCGATGTACTTCTTGGCGTTGTCCCAGGCTCCGCCCGAGTTGGCCATGAAGATGGCGAGGGCGAAACCCGTCACGAGGGCACCGGCGAGCAGGCCGCCGAGCGCATCGACGCTCACGAACCCCACGACCAGCGGCGCCACCACGGCGAGCGAACCGGGGATGATCATCTCCCGCAGCGACGCCTCGGTGGAGATCTCGACGCATCGTGCCGAGTCGGGCACGACGCCCGGTTCTCCTTCGCGCAGCCCCGGGATCTCGCGGAACTGACGGCGCACCTCCTCGATCATCTTCTGCGCCGCTCGACCGACGGCGTCGATCGTGAGTGCGGCGAAGAGGAACGGCAGGCCGGCACCGATGAACAGGCCGATGAAGACCTCCACGTCGCCGACGTTCAAGTTGAGAACCTCGCCGGCGTCGGCGAGCGCGAACTCGAAGCTCTTGAACAAAGCCAGGGCGGTGAGGGCGGCAGAGCCCACGGCGAAGCCCTTGGCGACAGCGGCGGTGGTGTTGCCGAGGGAGTCGAGGGCGTCGGTCACCTCACGCACGGACGGATCGAGCTCGGCCATCTCGGCGATGCCGCCGGCGTTGTCGGCGATGGGGCCGTACGCGTCGACCGACACCACCACGCCGAGCGTGGCGAGCATGCCGATCGCGGCGACGGCGATGCCGTAGATGCCGCCGAAGTCGTCGGCGGTGTCGATGAAGGTGACCTGACCACCCCAGTAGGCGATGCCGACACCCAGCAGGATGAGTGCCACCGAGGCGAACACCGAGATCATGCCCGTGCTGATGCCGCCGAGGATGGTGGTGGCGGGACCGGTCTCGCTCTGGCCGGCGATCTTCTTCACGGGGCCGTAGTGGTCGGAGGTGAAGTACTCGGCCGTCTTGCCGAGTCCCCAGCCCACGAGCAGGCCGCCGATCACGGAGATCGCCAGGCCGATCGGCTGGTCGAACAGGGCGTCGTCGGAGAACATCAGGAACGCGACGCCCACGGTGCCCACCACGGTGATCGCCATGGCCACGTTCGTGCCCCTGTGCAGCGCATTGCTGAGTGCCTTCGAGTCGGTGGAGTCACCGGCGCGGACCAGGAACGATCCGAGGATCGACGCCAGCATGCCGACGAAGGCGATGGCGATCGGGAACATCAGCAGCTCGACGGCGCCCTCGATGCCGGCCTGCTCGGCGGTGAGGCCGAGGGCGAAGGCGGTGAGGGAGATCGGGGCGATGATCGAGCCGGCGTACGACTCGAACAGGTCGGCACCCATCCCGGCCACGTCGCCCACGTTGTCGCCGACGTTGTCGGCGATCGTGGCGGGGTTGCGGGGATCGTCCTCGGGGATGCCGGCCTCGACCTTGCCGACGAGGTCGGCGCCGACGTCGGCCGCCTTGGTGTAGATGCCGCCGCCCACACGGGAGAACAGTGCGATCGTCGACGCACCCAGGCCGTAGGCGGTGACGATCTCGAATGCGTCGTCGACCTCGAACCACACCACGAACACCAGGTAGGTGAGCATCAGGCCACCCAGTGCCAGGCCGGCCACCGAGAAGCCCATCACGGCGCCGCCGCGGAACGCCACGGGGAGCGCCTTGGCGGGCCCGTGCTTGGCCGCCTCGGTGGTGCGGGCGTTGGCCATGGTGGCCACGGTCATGCCGGCGTAGCCGGCGGCAGCCGACAGCACGGCGCCCAGTGCGTAGCTCACCGCGGCGAGGGGGGTGATGATCGCGGCGAGCAGCACGGCCAGCACCACGGCGAAGACGGTGACCCACTGGTACTCCTTGCGCAGGAACGCTCGGGCACCCTTCTGGATCTCTCCCATCAGGAAGACCATCCGGTCGTCGCCGGGTGACTCCTTCTCGACGGCTTTGTAGTAGTAGAACGCGAGCGCCAGGGCGGCAAGGGCCGACACTGCTGCGAGATACGGGACGACGTCCACGGGCTTCTGGCCTCCTGAGGGCGATACGGCAAACGATCTCGCTCGGTGGTTCCGAGGAGACCGGACCATGATGGTCGGCGGGCAGGTTAGATCCCAAGACGGTGAAAGCGCACGCTTCGATGTGACGGACGCGACATTGACGAGCCGCGACGACGATTGAGTGCCGCACGTGACGATCGGAGTAACTTCGAGCCAATGGCACAGACCCTGAACCGTGGGCCCGTCTCGGGCACCGCCGCCACACCGCCGTCGAAGAAGAAGAAGCCGTTCCTCGTCGACTTCTACTCCACGGCCGTCGGCAAGAAGTACGTGATGGCCATCACCGGCATCATCGGGATCGGCTTCGTGGTCGTGCACATGATCGGCAACCTGAAGATGTACCTCGGCGTCGTCGAGGAGAACGGTGAGCTGATCTACGACATCGACGTGTACGGCGAATTCCTGCGGGATCTGCTCGTGCCCATCTTCCCCCGCACGGTGTTCCTGTGGCTCCTGCGGTTCGTCCTGATCGGCGCCGTGCTCTTGCACGTCCACGCCGCCTACGGCCTCACCGTGCTCAACCGCCGGGCTCGGCCGGTGAAGTACCAGACGCCCCGCGACTACCAGGTGGCCAACTTCGCCAGCCGCACGATGCGGTGGACGGGGATCATCGTCGCCCTGTTCATCCTGTTCCACCTCGCCGACTTCACGTGGGGGTGGTTCAACCCCGACTTCGTGCGTGGTGCGGCGTACCGCAACATCGACGCCTCACTGTCGAGAATCCCGGTCGCCGCGCTGTACATCGTCGCCAACATCGCGCTCGGCATCCACCTGTTCCACGGCACCTGGTCGTTGTTCCAGTCGATGGGATGGAACAACCCCCGTTTCAACGCCTGGCGTCGCTCTCTCGCCACCGGCGTGGCGACGATCATCGTCGTGGGCAACGTCTCGTTCCCCGTCGCCGTGCTCGCCGGTGTGATCGAGTTCGATCCCGACGCCGTCACCCACGTCCCAGGAACTGCCATCGAAGGAGAACTCGAAGAATGAGCATCACCCTCGACCCCAAGGTCCCCGAGGGGCCACTCGCCGACAAGTGGCAGAACTTCATCGCCAACGAGAAGCTCGTCAACCCGGCGAACAAGCGCAAGTTCAAGATCATCGTGGTCGGCTCGGGGCTGGCCGGGGCGTCGGCCTCCGCCACCCTCGGCGAACTCGGCTACGAGGTGGAGCTGTTCACGTTCCACGACTCGCCACGCCGCGCCCACTCGATCGCCGCCCAGGGCGGCATCAACGCAGCGAAGAACTACCAGGGTGACGGCGACAGCATCCATCGCCTGTTCTACGACACCGTCAAGGGTGGAGACTTCCGCTCGCGGGAGGCCAACGTCCACCGTCTCGCCGAGGTCTCGGTCGACATCATCGACCAGATGGTCGCCCAGGGTGTGCCCTTCGCCCGTGAATACGGCGGCCTGCTCGACAACCGCAGCTTCGGTGGGGCGCAGGTGAGCCGGACGTTCTACGCCCGCGGCCAGACCGGCCAGCAGTTGCTGCTCGGTGCGTACCAGCAGTTGTCCCGCCAGATCGGCCTCGGCAACGTGAAGCTCTGGAACCGCATGGAGATGGTCGACGTGGTCAACATCGACGGCCGGTGCGCCGGCATCGTGTGCCGCGACCTGATGACCGGCGAGTTCTCCTCGCACTCCGCCCATGCCGTGGTGCTCGCCACCGGCGGCTACGGCAACGTCTTCTTCCTGTCCACCAACGCCATGTCGTGCAACGTCACGGGTGCCTGGCGGGCACATCGCCGAGGGGCGGCTTTCGCCAACCCGTGTTTCACGCAGATCCACCCCACGTGCATCCCCCAGGCCGACGAGTTCCAGTCGAAGCTCACACTGATGTCCGAGTCGCTGCGCAACGACGGCCGGATCTGGGTGCCCACGAGTGCCGACGAGACCCGGCCCGCGGCACAGATCCCCGAGGACGAACGCGACTACTACCTGGAGCGGATCTATCCGAGCTTCGGCAACCTGGCACCGCGCGACGTGTCGTCGCGAGCCGCCAAGCGGATGGTCGACGCCGGTCAGGGCGTGGGCCCGCTGAAGAACGGGGTGTATCTCGACTTCTCCGACGCCATCGGGCGCCTCGGCGAGGACACGATCCGGGAGCGTTACGGGAACCTGTTCGACATGTACGAGCGCATCACGGGCGAGAACCCGTACGAGGTGCCGATGCGCATCTACCCCGCCAGCCACTACACGATGGGCGGTCTCTGGGTGGACTACGAGTTGATGACCACCGTGCCCGGCCTCTACGCCGCCGGCGAGGCCAACTTCTCCGATCACGGCGCCAATCGCCTCGGTGCGTCGGCGCTCATGCAGGGTCTGTCCGACGGCTACTTCGTGCTGCCGTACACGATCTCGCAGTACCTGTCCGACTGGCTCAACAAGCCGATCCCCGACGCCACCCACGAGGAGTTCGCCAAGGTGGAGGCCGAGGCCCGTGACCGCTTCAAGCAGTACATGGCGGTCGGTGGCACCCGCAGCCCCGACTACTTCCACCGCGAGCTCGGCAAGATCATCTGGGACTACTGCGGCATGGACCGCAACGCCACCGGTCTCGAGAAGGCGTTGTCGGAGATCCCGGCGCTGCACGAGGAGTTCAAGAAGGACCTGAAGGTCACCGGCAGCGACACCAGCATCAACCAGACGCTGGAGAAGGCCGGGCGTGTCGACGACTTCTTCGAGCTCGGCATGCTGATGTGCCACGACGCACTCAACCGCGAGGAGAGTTGCGGCGGGCACTTCCGGTCCGAGCACCAGACCGAGGAGGGCGAGGCGCTGCGCAACGACGACGACTTCGCCTACGTCAGCGCATGGGAGTGGAGCGGCGACATGTCCGCTCCGATCGAGCACAAGGAGCAGCTCGAGTACGAAGTCGTCAAGTTCCAGACACGGAGTTACAAGTGACCACTCTCACCAACCTCACCCTCAAGATCTGGCGCCAGGACGGCCCCGACGGCCAGGGCCGCTTCGAGACCCACCAGATCCCCGAGATCAGCGACGAAGCGTCGTTGCTGGAGATGCTCGACATCCTCAACGAGCGGTTGATCGACGAAGACAAGGAAGCGATCGTCTTCGATCACGACTGCCGCGAGGGCATCTGCGGCACGTGTTCGTTGATGATCGACGGCCGGGCGCACGGCCCCCAGCGCGGCACCGCCACCTGCCAGGTGCACATGCGGGTGTTCGAGAGCGGCGACGAGATCGTGCTCGAACCGTGGCGGGCGAACGCCTTCCCGGTCATCAAGGACCTCATGGTCGATCGATCCCCGTTCGACCGGATCATGGAGGCCGGTGGCTACATCACCGCCCCGACCGGCGGTGCTCCCGATGCCAACCTGATCCCGATCCCCAAGCCGGTGGCCGACGCTGCGATGGACGCCGCGGCGTGCATCGGCTGCGGCGCCTGCGTGGCGGCGTGCCCCAACGGTGCAGCGAGTCTGTTCACCTCGGCGAAGATCGCCCACCTCAACCTGCTGCCGCAGGGGCAGGCCGAGCGGTACAAGCGCACGTCGGCGATGGTCGACAAGATGGACGAGTACTTCGGTTCGTGCACGAACCACGGTGAGTGCGAAGCGGCGTGTCCGAAGGAGATCTCCATCGACAACATCGCAGTGATGAACGCCGACTACCTGAAGTCGAAGTTCAAGAACCGCAAGGCGCTGTCTCGCCGCTGACGCCGATGCGACGACGAATCCGTCGCTGACAGAACCCTTTGCACACTGTGATAGGGGGGCCTAACATGTCGGCGTGTCGATCATCGAGAACCATGGGACACCCCTCGTCGCGCCGGCCCGGTTCGTCGATGCCATCCGCAGCCATCCGGATCACGCGCCTGCGCTGATCGCCGGGGATCGGGCGGTCTCCTTCGGCGAGCTGACCGATCGGATCGGGCGCCGCACCGGCGAACTGGCACTGTCCGAGCGGTCGATGGTGGTGCTGTCGGGCACCAACTCGGCGGAGTTCGTGGTCACCTACCTCGCCCTGCTCGACGCCGGGCACGTCCCGTTGCTGACCGCCCCGGGCGCTCCGGCGTCGCAGCTCACGGCGGTGTGGTCGCCCGCAGCGAAGGTGCACGTCGACGGCGACGACCTCGAGATCACGCACCGGATGGCCGACGACGACGCCGGCCTCGGCCCGTCGCTGCACCCCGACCTGGCGCTGTTGCTGAGCACGTCGGGGTCCACGGGCAGCCCCAAGCTGGTGCGGTTGTCGCAGCGCAACCTCGTGTCGAATGCCGCCAGCATCGTCGCCTATCTGCAGCTCACGGCCGGCGACCGCGGCATCACGACGCTGCCGCTGCACTACTGCTACGGGCTCTCGGTGCTGCACTCGCACCTCCTCGCCGGCGCGAGCGTCGTGCTCACCGATGCCTCCGTCGTCGACCCCTGCTTCCGGCGGGCTCTCGCCGACCACGGCGTCACCAACGTCGCCGGTGTCCCGCACACCTACCACATGCTCGACCAGTCCGGCGCCGATGCCCTCGAGGTGCCGTCGCTGCGACTCCTCACGCAGGCAGGCGGGCGCATGGCCCCGGAGGATGTCGCCCGATGGGTGGACCGTTCGGCCGGACGGGGCGTCGACTTCTACGTGATGTACGGACAGACGGAGGCGACCGCGCGCATGGCGTACCTTCCGCCCGACCTCGCCGCTCACCGTCCCGGCACGATCGGCCGGGCGATCCCCGGCGGCACGCTGCGCCTCGAGCCGGTCGCCGAGGTGGGGTCCGACGACGACGGGCGCGATGCCGACGGTGGACGGTGCGGTGTCGAGCCGGGAGAGTTCGGCGAGCTGGTGTACTCCGGTGACAACGTGATGATGGGCTACGCCACCGAGCCGGCCGACCTGTCCCGTGGCCACGACCTGACCGAACTCCGCACCGGCGACCTCGCCCGCTTCCACACCGACGACGAGGTCTACGAGATCGTCGGCCGCCGGGCACGCTTCGTGAAGCCGTTCGGGCTGCGCATCGACCTCGACGAGCTCGAGCGGCGCCTCGTCGACCGTCTGGCGGGAACCGACGGCGACACCGTTGCCGTGGCCGGTGACGACTCGATCATCGCGGTGGCTGCGCCGTCCGCCGAGGACGCCGCCGTCGTCGACGCCGTCACCGACCTCACCGGACTGCCGGCGACGCGGGTCGTCGTCGATCGTCGGCCGGCCGTCTCGCGGCTGGCCTCCGGAAAGGTCGACTACGCCGCACTGCTCGACGCGGCGACCGAGCAGGCCGGGTCGGGACCTGACGACACCACGAAGAACGAGCACGTCGACACCTCCACACGGATCCGACGCATCTACGCCGTGGTGCTCGGTCGTCACGACGTGTCGGCCGACGACACGTTCGTGTCGCTCGGCGGTGACTCGCTCAGCTACGTCGAGTGCTCGATCCGTCTCGAACAGGTACTCGGCGACGTCCCGGCCGACTGGCACCTCACCCCGATCTGCGAACTCGCCACGGTGCAGCACCGCCGCCGGTGGCTTCCGCGCGTCGACACCACGCTCGTGCTCCGGGCACTGGCGATCTGTCTCATCGTCGGCACCCACATGCGAGTGTGGTTCTTCCCCGGTGGAGCACACCTGCTGCTCGCCGTGGTGGGCTACAACCTCGCCCGCTTCGTCGCTCCGATCGACTCCACCCGTGAGCGCGTCGTGGCCGGTCTGCGCACCGCGGCGCGCGCGGCCGTGCCGGCGATGCTCTGGGCCGGTGCCGGTGTGCTCCTGTTCGGCGCCTACTCCCTCGGCACCGTGGCGCTCGTGAACAACTACGTCGGTCCGGCCTCGCATGCCGACGACCACTGGCACTTCTGGTTCATCGAGGTGTTCGTGCACCTCGTGCTGATCACCACCCTGCTGCTGGCGATCCCGGTGGTGCGTCGCACCGAACGGCGCTGGCCCTACGTGTTCCCGCTCGGCCTGCTCGGCGTGACGTTGGTGCTGCGGATGGAGTGGGCCTGGATGGACGACTGGTACAACATCCGCTACCGCACCCACGCGATCGCGTGGTTCTTCGTGCTCGGCTGGCTGGTCCGGCAGTCCACGACGCTCCCGCAGCGGCTGCTCACCACTGCCTTGTGCCTCACCGTCGTGCCCGGATTCTTCCAGTACGCACCGCGCGAGTGGTTCATCGCCGGTGCGCTGGTGGTGCTGTTGTGGATGCGCGAGGTGCCCGTCCCGCGACCGCTCGTGCAGCCGATCGCACTGCTCGCCGCAGCGAGCCTGTGGATCTACATCACCCACTTCACGTTCTGGCCACTGCTCACCGACGTGTTCGTCCGTGAGGTGGCCTACGTCCTCACCATCGTGTCGGGTGTGGCGGTGTGGGCTGCCGTCCGTGTCGCCGCCACCCGCTGGTCGGCGCGCACCGGTGGGCTCCTTCCGGGCAACGCGTGAACAGTGTGTGGCCCGTGGCCGCACACTGTTCAGGCGAAGCGCTGGGTGGGGACTCAGCCGGTGGTGACGCGGGCCCGGTAGCTGCTGTGGCACGACCGGCCGCCGGCGGTGAGGTGGAGGGCGAGCTCCATCTCGCCCGCCTCGTCGGCCTCCCAGCGGTCGAGCCGCAGGCGGCCCACCTTCACCACGTCGTCGGCGGGCACCTCGCCCCCGAAGCGCCAGCGACGCTCGCCGCCCGGCCAGGTGGCCACGGCGTCGACCACGGCGAAGTCGAGCGGTTCACGTAGGTCGTTCACCACGTGGACGTCGATGTCGAGGCGCGATCCCGACTCGACGAACTGCGGGAGGCGGTCGGCCACCACGAGCACGGGGGCACAGGCCGCTCGGACCGCATCGGCGGCGGGCTTCTCCCGACGGTCGTGATCGAACACGCTGGCCGAGATGGCGGGTGCGGCGTCGACCAGCGTGGAGAACGAGAAGCCGCCGGTCGGGCGGTACTTGAGCCGCCGCAACGTCTCGATCTGCGTGCGCAACACGTAGGCCTGGTGGTGCTGCGCCGTGGCCCGCCACTCCTCGAACGAGGCGAACTCGGTCGGGGGGAACCAACGCTCGAACAGGCTGCGCTGGTACCCGAGCCGCTCGGCGACCGCGTCCCAGTCGAGATGCGGCCACACGTGGGTGCGCAGCTGATCGTCGAGCACGTCGTCCGACGGCGAGTCGGCGCCGAACTCGCTGACGAAGCGCACCATCCGGGGGATGCGTGCAGCGAACGTGGCGAGGTCGTCGGCTTCCCCACGGCGCCAGCCGAACCACAGATGGCTGTCGGTGCCGTCCAGCTGGGGAAGGTGGGGGAGCACACCGGAGTGGGCGGTCACGTGCCGGGTGCTGTCGGCGCGTTCGAACGCCCGCTTCACCCACCGGTCGAGCACCGTCTTGTTCCACGACGGCAGCTGGCGGCGTGCCAGCCGCCCGGCCCGCCGCCAACCCCCGTGGCCGTCGAGCGCCGCGTCGCCCGCTTCGGGGTCGACATGGGCGTTCCACCACGCGATCGACGGGTGGTGCCCGAGTGCGTCGACGGCGGTACGGGCCTGTTCGACCGCCTGGGCTCGGGTGGATCGGGCGTGCACCCAGGCGAGCGGGAAGTCCTGCAGCACCAGCAGACCCAGTTCGTCGGCGGCGTCGTAGATCTCACGCGGGGCGATGTGGGCATGGACCCGGACTGCGTCGAGCCCGAGGTCGACGGCCACGTCGAGGTCGGCGTGCGCCGACGCCTCGGTCACCTCGGACAGTGACGGCCGGGTCGGGTCGAGATTGGCCCCTTTCAGGAACAGCCGCTCACCGTTGACCGAGCAGATCCAGTTGTCCCAGGTCACCTGGCGCAGGCCGGTGCGTCGCAGCCGCCGGTCGCTGCACTCGCCGTCGACGACGACCTCCACCTCGACGTCGACGAGGCGCTGCTCGCCGAGCGCCCGCGGCCACCACAGCGGCGGATCGACGACGTCGAGATTCCACTCGAGTTCGTTCACGCCGGTGGCCAGCGCGTGCGACTGCTCGTCACGCAGGTCGCCGTCGACCCGGGTGCGGACGGTCACCGACCGCATCTCGTCCGTGTCGAGCCGCGCCGCCAGCCGAAGATGCGCTCGCCGTTCGTCGGCGTCGCGGCACAGCACCCGCAGCCGATCGAGGCGGACCGGGCCGGTGTCGTACACGTGGACCGGTCTCCACAGACCGCCCGGGCTGCCCAGCTGGCGGACCCCCTGCGGGGGCTGGAGGATGCCCGTGATGTTCCGCCGGTCGTACGGGGTCGCCTGCGGCGAACAGGTCACCTCCACGGCCAGCACGTGGTCGTCCCCGAGCCGGGTGAGCGCGGTGACGTCGAAGCTGTGGGGAGCGAAGTAGCCCTCCGGATCCCCCAGATAGGCACCGTCGAGCCACACGTCGGCCTGGTACATGATCCCGTCGAGCGTGACCCACCGTCGACGGCCGTCGGCCGGCGGATCGAGCCGGAACCGGCGACGATGCATCAGCGGGCCCTCGGCGGCGGCGAACTCGGCGACGTCCTGCCAGCGCCCGGGCACCCCGACCGGCGTCCACGACGCATCGTCGGTGTCGAGTTCGATGCCGTGACGACGGATGTCGTCGTTGGCCTCGACTGCCACCCACCCCCCGTTCAGTTCCATCGCTGCCGAGCGTACCGAGGTGCTCGTTTCGAAACCCGGGGCTCGCATGTTCAGCCGGCGACGCATCGGGCTAGTTTCGGTCCATGGCAGCATCGTCGACCACCGACCGCCCCGACACGTTGGGGGCGCTGCGTTCCTCCGGTTGGGTCTCCCGGCCGGTGAAGCAGGAGGTGCGCGAGCACGCGATCGAGCGCGTGGCCGCCGGTGAGCCGCTGTTCGCCGGTGTGTCGGGGTACGAGAACACGGTGATGCCGCAGCTGGAGAACGCGCTGCTCGCCGGTCACGACGTGATCTTCCTCGGCGAGCGCGGCCAGGCCAAGACCCGCATGATCCGGTCGCTCACCGGTCTGCTCGACGAGTGGATGCCGATCGTCGCCGGGAGCGAGATCAACGACGACCCGTACGCCCCGGTCTCGCGGTACGCCCGTGACCTGATCGACGAACTCGGCGACGACACGCCCATCCACTGGGTGCACCGCAGCGAACGGTTCGGGGAGAAGCTCGCCACGCCCGACACTTCGATCGCCGACCTCATCGGTGAGGTCGATCCCATCAAGGTCGCCGAGGGCCGGTACCTGTCGGACGAGCTCACCCTGCACTACGGGCTCGTGCCGCGCACCAACCGCGGGATCTTCGCCATCAACGAACTCCCGGATCTCGCCGAACGCATCCAGGTCGGCATGCTCAACGTGCTCGAGGAGCGTGACGTCCAGATTCGCGGCTACAAGATCCGTCTGCCGCTCGACGTGATGCTGCTCGCTTCGGCGAACCCAGAGGACTACACCAACCGGGGACGCATCATCACCCCGTTGAAGGACCGCTTCGGCAGCCAGATCCGTACGCACTACCCGCTCGAGGTGCACACCGAGGTCGACATCATGCGCCAGGAGGCCGTGCCGCTCGAGGTGGCCACCGCCGACGGGCAGGTGCAGGTGGCGGTGCCCGAGTACCTGGCCGACGTCGTGGCCACGTTCAGTCATCTCGCCCGGTCGAGCAACCACGTCAACCAGCGCAGCGGCGTGTCGGTGCGGCTCAGCGTCGCCAACTACGAGGCCCTCGCCGCCAACGCCCTGCGCCGTGGGCTGCGGGCCGGGGAGCGGGCGATCGTGGCCCGCGTCGACGATCTCGACGCACTGGCGGCGAGCTCGATGGGCAAGATCGAGATCGAGTCGCTGGAGGAGGGCCGCGAGGGGGCGATCATGGAGAACCTGATCCGCGGCGCCGTGCTCACCGTGTTCAAGGACACCGTGCCTCCCGAACAGACCCGAGCCGTGGTCGACGCCTTCGAGGAGGGCGCCGTGGCCCACACCGGCCAGGGCATCACCAGCGACGAGCTCGCCCGGCTGGTCGACGAGGTGCCGGCACTGCGGCCGCCCGTGGCCGCACTCGCCGGCGGCGACGAATCGCCTGCAGCGGTGGGTGCGGCGGTCGAGTTCGTGCTCGAGGGGCTCCACCTCAGCAAGCGTCTGAACAAGGACGCCAGTGCCGACAGTGCCACCTACCGCGGCCGCACCTGAGCGTTCGTCAGG
>JAWLEC010000097.1:0-12335 GCA_041686315.1 Ilumatobacteraceae bacterium | reverse complement strand
ATCCATAGGAGCATCCCCGATCGTGATCGTCACGGGCACTCGATCGTGTAGCTGATCTCCACGCTGGTGTCGTCCTGGTTGTTGAAGTAGGTGTACGGCCCGCTGGTGAACGTGCCGCCGTCACGCACCACCTCGTCACCCTGGACGTCACGTGGGAACCACTGCACGAAATCGGGGTCGAGCACCTGCGAGCCGGCGTCGTTGAGCGGATTGCTCCGCGTGGAGAACACCCGCCAGCCGCTGTCCGACACGGTGCCCACGTCGAACGTGTCGTCGCCCAGCTGACACACCACGCTGTCGATCGGGATCTCCTCGCCGTCGACGATCAACGTGCCGCCACCGCCCGCACCCATCGCCTCGCCCATCTGCTCGGCGAAGTCCTCCATGTCCTCCGTCTGCTCGTCGACGCCGCCCGCCGCATCCTGCGACTGGTCGATGGCGTCACCGAGGCCGCTGAACGGGCTGTCGTCATCGCCGCCACACGCCGCGGCGACCAGGGTCATCGCACCCAACAGCACCAGAACCCGCATCGTTGGAGACGTCGTTCGCATCACCAGCTCCTTTCGCTCGCCACCAGTACATCACGGCACCGCATCGTCATGCGGAGATTTCCGCCCGCCCGTCCAGCTCCCTCGGCGGGGTGTGGTAGCCACGGGGCATGTGCGACGACCACGGCCACCACGAGCACGCCGCCGGCTCGGCACCCCGGCCGGTCGAGGGCGACGCCGTCGACCCGGTGACGCTCGAGCCCGTCGACGAGATCGTCGTGACGATGCTGATGGACAACAGCTACGACGGTCTCCTCGGCCCGACGGGCCCCGCCACACGGCGCGGGCTCGTCGCCACGCCACTCACCCCGTCGACGGTGATGCTCGACGGCAACACCCGACCCGGTCTCGTCGCCGAGCACGGCTTCTCCGCGCTGGTGACCGTGCGACGCGGCGAGCAGTCCCACACGCTGCTGTTCGACACCGGCGTCTCACCCGACGGCATGGCCGACAACATGCGCAAGCTCGGCGTCGACCCGGGCGACATCGAAGCCGTCGTGCTCAGCCACGGACACTTCGACCATGCGGGCGGCCTGGAAGGGCTCGCCCGGCTGCGCCGCCGCGCCGGGATGCCACTGGTGGTGCATCCGATGGTGTGGAGCCGGCGGCGCCTCGCGATCCCCGACATGCCCGCCGTCGAGTTCCCCACGCTGTCGCCGCGCTCGCTGGAGGACGAGGGATTCGAGGTGATCGAACGGCGCCAACGGTCGCTGCTGCTCGACGGGTCGGTGCTGATCACCGGCGAAGTCGACCGCACCACCGACTTCGAGCAGGGCATGCCCTTCCACGAGCGGCTCGCCGGCGACGAGTGGGAACCCGATCCGCTGATCCTCGACGACCAGGCGCTCGTGGTGAACGTCCGCGACCGCGGCCTGGTGGTGCTCACCGGCTGCGGGCACGCCGGCGCCGTCAACATCGCCCGCCACGCCCTGCGCCTCACGGGCGTCGAGCAGCTGCACGCACTGATGGGCGGCTTCCACCTCGGCGGTCCGGCGTTCGAGCCGATCATCGAACCCACCGTGGCAGCACTCCGCGAGATGCGGCCGGCGGTGATCGTGCCGGCTCACTGCACCGGTTGGAAGGCGCAACATCGCTTCGCGAGCGAACTCGCCGACGCGTTCGTGCCCAACTCGGTCGGCACGTCCTACACCCTCACCGCCGCCTGACGAGCGATCGCCCGACCCGTCGATTGCGAGCCGTTCGTCCGGGGTCAGACCCCTGACGAACATCGCCAGCGAACTTGCCGACGATCCCGCAGGGTGTGACGAGCCGTTCGTCGGGGGTCTGACCCCTGGCGAACAGGACGAACGGCGGGGTCGACCTACGTGCGGCGCGACACCGGTCGCCTACGATGCCGCAGGGTGATGAGTCGGGCCGCACCACAGCGCAGGGAGACGTCGACGGAACTCGTCACGGCCGCTCCTCACCGGCACGAGTTCACAGCCGCACTCGGCCGCCTCAAGGCCACCTCCTCCTACAGCTACCAGGCGCTCGCCGGCGAGATCGGTCGGCCCGTGTCGACCGTGCACGGCTGGTGCACCGGCAAGCACCTGCCGTACCCCCGCGACAACGACGTGTTCCGGCAGCTGCTCGGACTGCTCGGCGTCGACGACACCCGGAACTGGATGGAGACCCTCGCCGAACTGCGTCGCAGCTCCAACGGCAAGTCGCCGGACTCGTCGCCCAATCCCTACCGGGGTCTCGAGCCGTTCACCGAAGACGACGCCGACAACTTCTTCGGACGCACCGAACTCACCGACCGCATCATCGAACGCATCGACCACCGTCTCGAAACCCCACTTCTCGAACTCGGTCCGGCCCCACGCCTGATCGCCGTCGTCGGTGCGTCCGGATCGGGCAAGACCTCACTGCTGCGCGCCGGCGTGATGCCCCGGCTCATTGGGCGCGACGACACCGACATCACCTACCTCACCCCCGACGAGGACGACCCGCTCGCCCACCTCACCCGAGTCGCCGACGACATCGACTGCCCCGCCACCCAGCGACCCGCCACCCGGCACGTGGTGATCATCGACCGCCTGGAGGTTCTGCTCGGCGAGGCGCACCAGCCCTCACTCGAGACCGCGATGGAGGTCATCGACGGCCTGCGGCGCACACCGAACACCGCCGTCGTCGTCGGTCTCCGCGCCGACTTCTTCCACCGCGCCACCACGGTCCGCATCATGCTCGACGCACTGCAGCACGATCCGGTGGTGGTCGGACCGATGACGTTCGAGGAAGCGACCGACTGCATCGTGCGCCCCGCCGAACGTGCGGGCCTCACCGTGGCCCCCGACCTCGTCGTGGAACTGATCGCCGAGTTCGCCCGCCACGTGGAAGGACGCAACGCCACCGAAGCGCTCCCCCTGCTGTCCCACGTGCTGTACCTGCTGGCCGACGAGACCGACGACCGGCACCTCACCGTGGCGCACTATCGCGAGATCGGCGGGCTCGAACACGCCCTCGAACGCAGCGCCGACAACGCCTACGACTCACTCACCGCCACCGAGCAGCTGGCCTGCCACGCACTGTTCCGCCACCTCGTGGAACTCGACCCCAAGGCCCTCCCGACGCGACGTACCGTCAACCGTCTCGATCTCGCCCGCAGCGACCCGCACCTCGACTTCGACGTCGTCATCGACCGTTTCGCGGAACGGCGCCTCCTCACCGCCGACGTCGACTCGGTCACGATCAGCCACGAAGCACTCCTCACCGCCTGGCCGCTGCTCACACAGTGGATCGAGAACGAGCACGACGCACTGGCCGTCGTGCGACGGATCCGCAACGCCACGCGCAACTGGCTCGAGACCGGCGAGGACCCGCACGCCCTGGCCGGCGGCATCCTCTTGGCCACGGCCGAACGGCTACTCACCACCTCGGCCACCTCCCGGCTCAGCGCCGACGAACGGCGCTTCGTGCGCCTCAGTACCGCCGCCCAGGAGCTGATCGAGCAACGCGACGCCGAGGTGCTGTCACGCCAACTGGCGATGGAGGCTGCCGTCCTCCGACCGGCCGACCCGGCGCTCAGCACACAGATCGCCCTGATCGCCCACGAGACCGCGCCCACCGTGTGGACACGATCCGCTGTGCTGTCGGCCACGTCGCCGCTGCCCGGCGCGAGACATCTCGGCACCCCCGGCCCCACGGTCCTGGCCGTGAGCGGCGACGGCGACCTACTGGCGGTCACCGACGCCGCCGACGGCTCGGTCCAGCTCTACCGGCGCCGTGGCCTGCGCTGGGATCGCGACCGTGTCGTCACCGGCTGCGTCCCCGGCTCCACGGCCTACGCCCTGGCCCTCTCGCCCGACGGTGCACTCCTCGCCGTGGGTGGCACCGACCGCGTCGTGTCGCTCGTCGACCTCACCGCCGGCGACACCCGCGTCGAACTCCGCCACCCGGCCCACCGGTTCGACGGGCCGGTCCACGCGCTCGCCTTCGACCACGAGGGCACCCATCTCACCGCGGCCGGCACGGGATCGGGCGTCGCCCGGTGGACCGTGGGCGCCGGTCCGTCGGCTGCGTTCGACCAGTTGGTCGAACGGCCCGGCACCACCATGGGAGCCGCCGTCGACTGCAGCGGCAACACCGCACTGTCGCACAACGACGGTTCGGTCCAGCTCTACCACCCCGGATCCGACGGGCATCTCCACCTCGCATGGGCCGACGACGGCCATCCCGACGTGCCGGCCAGCGCCGTGGACATCTCCCCCGACGGCAGGACTCTGGTGGCGGGATACCGCAACGGCGACGTGCGCGCCTGGACGGCCGACGGCTCCACCGCAACGGCCGAGGCCGCCGGCTTCTCCGAGATCGAACTCGGACGATCGGCGGAGTTCGCCAGCTGGGTCAACGACATGTCGTTCTCACCGTCGGGCCACATGATGGCCGCCGCCGCATCCGACGGCCGCGTCCGCATCTGGGACACACGGACCTGGACCGTGGTGGAACGCGAACTGCAGCATCCCACCGTGGTGACCGCGGTCTGCTGGGTCAGCGACGTCGAACTGCTCACCACCGCCGAGGACGGCACGCTGCGCACCTGGCTCGCCTCGAACCTCGCCACCGGCGAACGTGGCGCCACGATCTGGTCGGTCACCTACGACCGATCCGGCGAACGGCTGCTGTCGTGTTCACCGAACTTCGCTCTGGTCCACGACACCGACGGCCACCGCACCGATCCGCCCACGAGGGGACCTCGGTTGATGTGGCGGCTCGTGGCACCCGACGGGCTCACCCTCAGCGGCGCCAGCACACTCTCACCCGACGGCCGCCTGGCGGCGCTCGGCACCCGTCAGGGCACCGTGATCGTCTGCCCACTGCCCGCCGACGGCGTCGAGCCGGTCTTCGACGTGAACACGCTCGCGGCCGACGTGCTCGACGACGGCCGCGCTCACCATCTCGACCCCCTCGCCGGACTCGTCGAGAACGTGTGCTTCTCCCCCGACGGGCGCGTCCTCGCAGCCAGTGACAGCACCGGCCACGTCCGTGCGTGGCAGGTCACCGGATCCGGTGACGACGCCCGGTTCGCGGCCCACCCCGACCAGCACGTGCCACCGCCCGCACTCAACCTCGCGACCACGCACGACGGCAGGCACCTCGCCGTGGTCTCCGAAGCGGGGACGGTCCACATCTTCGAGGTGCCCGACGACCCCGACGGTGCGCTCGCGCCCGTGTCGGTCACCCCCACGGGTCAGAGCTTCGCCACGTCGGTGGCCTTCCATCCGGCACTGCCCGTGATGGCGGTCGCCAACGCCGACCGTTCCGTCTCGGTGTGGTCGATCACCGACCTCGAACGCCCCACCCTCATCCAGCGGATCCACGGCCCCGGCGGCCACCCGTTCTGGCTGTGCTTCTCGCCCGGCGGTGACCGCCTCGCCGCCGGCTTCACCGACGGTTGGGTGTGGTTGTGGGACGTGACCGGCCTCGACGACCCCGACACCCGGGGCGCCGAACCGATCGTGGAGTACGCCCGGATCGAGTCTGAGGGCCCCGGCGTCTACGCCGTCACGATCTGCCCGTGCGGCACCCATCTGGTCGGCGCGGGACCTCGCGGCCGCATCGACCGGTGGATCATCGACGAGCAGCTGGCGTTCTTCACCCTGGAAGCTGCGTGCGGCGACGAGGTCACCCCCACGGAATGGGCCAGCTACGTCCCGACGGTGCCGTTCCGCCACGCCCGCCGGCGCTACTGAGCGGTCCGGCCGACCACTGCAGCGATTCCCCGTCGCCCGCGTCGGCACCCACCGTGCAGGAACCACGAGTTCCCACGGAGGGCCACGATGGGCGAGACGTCCCCACGACACACCGACACGCCAGCCACGCCAGCCACGCCAGCCACGCCAGCCACGCCAGCCACGCCAGCCACGGGGCGTACCCGGCGCAGCAGCCTGCGCGGTGACCACCATGCACCCCACTCGATGCCCCTCCGGAACGCACGGGCGGGTGCACGCCACCGCGGGATCGCCGCCGCTGTGGGCTGGGCGCTGCTCGTCGCCACCGCCGGCGTGCTGATCGCCCTGACGTCGCCACCCGAGCCCGTCGGGGGGCTCGCTCCGCCGGCCGACCGGTTCGCCCACGGCGCTGCAGGGACGGCGCGCAACGGCGTCGGCGGCGAGATCGCCGCATCCCCCACCATTCGCTCGTGGCCCGGCACGGCCAACGGCGGCAACGGTGGCCCGTTCGCCTTCGTCGGAGCCCAGTACGGATCGCTCTGGAACCTTCCCACCGCTCCCAACAACCGACTCGGCGTGGGGTACTGCGTGATGGAGGACGTGCGCGGCGAGGGCACCGTCTCCCGGCGCCCCGATCCCACCGAGTGGAGCACGGCCGAGATGGCCCGAGCCGCAGCGTTGATGTCCACGTTCGGCGGTGACCGGGTGGTGCCGTACGGCATCCACGCAGCGGCCGGCCGACCGACCGGCACCTACGACGTGGCGTCGGGCGAGTGGCAGCACCCGCTGCTGTGGGGCGGCGGCGAGTACACGCGTCGCCGGCAGGTGGCGGTGAACTTCGGCGTGCGCATGTTCGTGGAGGACGTGAGCCCGCACGGCGCGGCACGCGGCCGGAAGCTGGCGCGCGACAGTGCGGTGGTCGACGGCGCGGGCGGCGACCACTCGGCGCTGCGCAACGGATACCGGATGGCCCAGCAGATGGCCACGGTGGCCGACGTGCAGGCGGCCGTCGGCGGCGTGCGACTCGAACTGCAGTGGCAGACCCCCGGCGGCGCAGCTCCCACCCGTCCCGGCCGCTACGGCCTCGAGGTGCGGGTGAGCGACTCGGCCGGCAAAGCCGTGGGCTGGGTGCCGGTGCTCCAGCTGTCGTCGGCCGGGATCGACGGCGTCCGGTCGACGGCCACCCGGGCCACCGCGACGTCGATCGGTGCGTCGTCCAGCGCCGCGCGCGTCCGCTACGACGCCGCGGTGGCCGCGCGATGGCCGACCTGGAACATGACCAAGAAGCTCGTGACCGACGAGCGCTTCAACGTGGCCACCCACCCGGGCGCCGCTGGTATCGCCGATCGAGACGGCATCGCACGATTCGAGGTGGACGTCACCGCAGCGGAGTGGGAGATCGGCTTCCACGCCCAGGCACCGACCGCCGACGTCGACCTCTACGCCGGCACCGGCGTCCAGGGCCAGATCACCTGGAGCGGCCGCCCGCAGTCGGCATCGATCGGCGACGCATTCACGCCGCCCCCGCCGCCCACGACGACGACCACCACCACGACCCTTCCGCCGACGCCCACGACCGTCCCGCCCACGACCACCCCGCCCACGACGACCCCACCGACCACGACCCCACCGACCACGACCCCACCGACCACGATCCCACCGACCACGATCCCGCCGACCACGACGACCCCACCGACCACGGTGCCGCCGACGATGGCGCCGACGACCGTCACGCCCACCCCGTCGACGACATCGACCACCGAGCCGGCGACCGCCGCATCGACGACCACCACCACGGCACCGGACCTACCACGTGCAGCGCCGCCGCAGCTGCCGCGTACCGGTGGCAGCGGGCGGCTGGCCTGGTGGGCGGCCGTGGTGCTGCTCACCGGCATCGGCGTGCTGCTCAACGTGGTCCTCCCCGACATCACGATCGGGGCCAGACCCCGATCGTGATGCGCCCCCAATTCAGGTCGTGGTCAGGGAGTCATCAGCGCCACCGGCAGGCCGAGGCCCACGGAGTTGCGCAGCGTGGCGATCCGACGACCCGGCTGCACGGCGTCCTTCGGCGCCGAGACGCGATCCGGACCGAGCAACGCACAGGCGGCATCGAGGTCGTCGACGTTGATCACGAGGCCCCAGAACGTCGCCGGACCCTCGGGCACGTCGGGGCGTTCCACCAGCTCCACGATCAGCCCGCCGCGGCCGATGCGATGGAAGCCCTGGCGCATCTCACCCACCTCCCGGATGCGCTTGAGTTCGCAGCCGGTGGTGAGGGCGATGGCCTCGCTGGTGCGTTGCAGATCGGGGGTGAGCACGACCACGTGATCGAGGCCCGATGCGCCGAGGTCGTGAGCGGCGAACACGGGGTCGGCGGAGGCGACGTACTCGGTCGCCAGCCCGTCGACGGTCTCCGGCGGGGAGCCGGGAGCATCGCTGAGCGCCCAACCGACGATGCCGTCGGATGCCGAGATGGAGCCTGTGGAACGCTCCTCGGTGGCGGCGCTGTCGGGTGAGTCGTCGCCCGGACGGGGGACGAGACGGATCGATGTGCCCATCAGCGGGATCAGGCCTTCGTCGGTGACCGTGAGGCCGATCGACCGCCAGTGCGCGGGATCACCGACGATGGTGAGCCACTCGGAGCGAGCCGTCACGAGTCGGTGAGCAGTCTGGTGTGTTGGAGTTCGGCCGGTCAGCCGCGACCCATGTTGGGGCGCTTGCCGTGATTCGCCTTGGAGCGGCGCATCTTGGCCTTCTTCTTCTTGGTCTTCTTCGACATAGGGATTCGATCCTACGGCGTCCGGGTCGCATTGGCACCGGGGCCCGGGGTTACCGTCCCGGGATGAGCGACCGCCCCGACACCGCCACCGACGTCTCCGCCGACCCGCCCACGGAGATCCACGGCGATCACGACCCACGCTTCGACGCCGTCCGCGACGCATTCGCCGCCAACTTCTCCGAGCACGGCGACGTGGGCGCCTCGGTGGCGATCACCGTCGACGGCGAGACCGTGGTCGACCTGTGGGGCGGCACGGCCACCTACGACCACGGCGAACGCCCGTGGGAACGCGACACCATCATCAACGTGTGGTCGACCACCAAGACCATGGCGGCGCTGTGCTGCCTGATCCTCGCCGACCGCGGCGAGCTCGACCTCTACGAACCCATCGCCTCCTACTGGCCCGAGTTCGCCGCCGGCGGCAAGGAGGCCGTGGCCACCCGCCACGTGCTCAGCCACACGGCCGGACTGTCGGGGTGGGACGAGCCGCTCGTCGCGGGCGACCTCCTCGACCACGACAAGCTCGTCGCCCTGCACGCCGCTCAGGCGCCGTGGTGGGAGCCCGGATCGCAGTCGGGCTACCACGCCATCAGCCAGGGCTACCTGCTCGGCGAGATCGTGAAGCGGGTGAGCGGCCGCTCACTCGGCACCTTCTTCGCCGACGAGGTCGCCGGGCCGCTCGGCGCCGACTTCCACATCGGCACCGGTCCGGAACACGACGGCCGGGTCGCCCACGTGATCCCGCCCTCGAGCCCGCTCGAGGCCACCGACGTCGAGCCCGACTCGATCGCGTTCAGGACGATGTCGAACCCGGCCCTCACCGCCGACCGGTCGTGGCGACACGACTGGCGGCGCGCCGAGATCCCCGCCGCCGGCGGTCACGGCAACGCCCGATCGGTCGCTCTGTGCCACACCCCCACGGCGTGCGGCGGCACGGGCAACGGGGTGTCGTTGCTGTCGGAGGAGGGCGTGGCCCGCATCTTCGACGTGCAGTACGAGGGCGCCGACCTCATCCTCCCCGTGGAGCTGAAGATGGGGATGGGCTTCGGTCTACCGAGCCCGATGCTGCCGGTGCCGAACCCGCGCACGTGCTTCTGGGGCGGCTGGGGCGGCTCGCTGGCGATCATCGACGTCGATGCGAAGATGAGCTTCAGCTACGTGATGAACCGCATGGGTGACGGCACCACCGGCGACCTCCGCGGCGCCGGCCTCCTCCTCGCCGCCTACACCTCCCTGGCCGCCTGACGACGCTCCGAGTCCGAAAAATGCCCGGTTCGTAGCGCTGAGCGCAACGATCGGGGCATTTTTCGGCAACGGCGGGCGATCAGTGCGAGGAGGTCCAGGCGAGGAGGTCGTCGGCGGTCATCGTGTTCACGATGCGATCGATCGGCACGCCACGCTCCGCAGCGCGGTCACAGCCGAACGGCTGCCACTCGAGCTGGCCGGTGGCATGGGCGTCGGAGTCGATCGAGAACCAGCAGCCGTACTCGATCGCCACGTCGAGCAGCTCGCGCGGCGGGTCGAGCCGCTCGGGCCGGCAGTTGATCTCCACCGCCGTGCCGAACTGGGCGCAGGCGGCGAACACGTAGTCGGCGTCGAAATCCGAGGGCGGACGCTTGCCGAGCATCCGGCCGGTGCAGTGGCCGAGGATGTCGACGTGGGGCGAGGCGATCGCCGTGAGCATCCGCTCGGTCATCTGCCTGCGGCCCATGCGCAGCTTGCTGTGCACGCTGGCCACCACCACGTCGAGCCGCTCGAGCATGTGGTCGGCCAGGTCGAGCGAGCCGTCCTCGAAGATGTCGACCTCCATGCCGGCCAGGATCCGGAAGTCGTGACCGCTCGCCTCGATCTCGTCGTTGACCGCGGCGATCTGGTCGAGCTGCTGCGTGAGCCGCTCCTCGTTCAGCCCGTGGGCGATCGTGAGGCGCGCCGAGTGGTCGGTCTGCACCATGTACTCGTGGCCGATGGCCATCGCCGTGGCCGCCATCGCCTCGATCGGCGCACCGCCGTCACTCCACGTGGAGTGCAGGTGGCAGTCGCCGCGCAGGGCATCGCGGTACACCTGCCCCTCGGGTGTGATCGGCACCTGGGACTCGGCCTCGATCCGGGTGAGATAGTCGGGCGTGCGACCGGCGAGGGCGTCGGCGATGACCGCAGCCGTCGACGATCCGATGCCGTCGAGGTCGGTGAGCGCGTCGCGCTCCGCCCGGTCGGCGAGCTCGTCGGGGTCGGTGGTGCGCACCACGTCGAGCGCCCGCACGAACGCCTTCGACTTGAAGCCGCTCGCCTGCGACCGGTCGAGGCAGTGGATCACACGCAACAGCGCCTGCTCGGGCGTCATCAGCGAGTCGGACATCACGCGTCCAGCCTAGGTCGGCACCCTGACGGCCGTCCTGGAGACGCGCATCCACCAGCGTGTCCGACCTTCCCGTGAAGAATTCTCGTCGGGCTCGGTCCCGGATTCCAGGACGGAGGCCGCCCAGAATCCGCGGGTTCCCTGTCGTACCGCAGACGACCCACCGTGAGTACATGCACCTCGCCTCGCTCGACGACTGGGCCCGAACCCACCACGGCATCGTGAGCCTGCATGCCTCGGGCCTGTCGCGATCGTCCTGGTATCGGGCGATCGCCGCAGGGTCACTCATCCAGGTCCACCCGTTCGTGGCCCGACTCCCCGGTACGGCCACGAGCCCGGAGCAGCGGATCATCGCCGGGGTGCTGGCGGTGGGAGACGGCGCGCTCGCTTCCCACCGCTCCGCCGCCCGACTCTGGGGAGTGCCCCGAACCGACGACGACCCTGTCGACATCATCACGACACGCTCGGGAACCGAGTCACGGCTCGACGGCGTGGTGGTCCATCGCCCGAGCGATCGCCTCCATCTCATCCCCCAGCGCCGCTCCAACATCCCCTGCACGAACATCGTCAGAACGTTGGTCGATCTCGGAGCCGTCGATCCGACCGGTGTCGAAGACGCCGTCGGCCACGCGCTGGCGACCGACCTGGCGAATCTGGGTGCACTCCACGCGACGGTGATGGCCCACAGCAGACGAGGTCGTTCGGGAGTCGGCCCGCTCCGCGCTGCGATCGAGGCGTGGAGCATCGACGGAAGGCCCGCTGACTCGATCCTGGAGATCGCAATGCACCGGCTCGTCGAGCGATACCGCCTGCCACCGGTGGAGTTCCATCCCATCATCGACGGGCGCGAAGTCGACTTCCGGGTGATCGGGACGCCGGTGCTGCTCGAATGCGATGGCTGGATCTTCCACGGACGAGACCGGGTCGGCTTCGAGAGAGACCGCGATCGTGACGGTGATCTCATCTCCACCGGCTGGGTCGTGGTCCGCTTCTCCTACCGGGCGGTCACCACCAGGCCCGGTAGGACCGCCGAAAGGATTCGCGAGGCCGTCGATCGATGGTCGTCGACACCTTCGCCCGACGCCGAATGACGGTCTCTGCGGGTTCTCGGCGTCTGGAGTCCCGGATTCCGGAACCGGCGCCGACGAGAAGGGGGCGGACGGAACGGACGCCGGGCCTCGCCGCCTCGGTAGCCTCGGGCGGCTCATGGAACGTTTCGGACTCGTCGGCCTCCCCAACGCGGGCAAGAGCTCGCTCTACAACGCGCTGACCGGCGGCGGCGCGCTCGCCGCGCCGTACCCCTTCGCCACGAAGGACCCCAACATCGGCGTGGCCAAGGTGCCCGACGAGCGTCTCGACAAGCTCTCGGCGATGTCGAAGTCGAAGCAGACGATCCACGCCGCCGTCGAAGTGGTCGACATCGGCGGGCTGGTGGAGGGTGCCAGCACGGGGGAGGGTCTCGGCAACAAGTTCCTGGCCAA
>JAWLEC010000096.1:0-12369 GCA_041686315.1 Ilumatobacteraceae bacterium | reverse complement strand
CCCGCAGATCCGCGAGCACTCCGCCCGGTTCGGCGACCGGCTGCCGGCCACGCTCGACGTGGCCGTCGACACCCTCGAGGCCCGCCTCGCCGACTGACCGCACCCGCTGACCGGCATCGCCCCCGATCGTTGCGCCGAGCGCGCAGGTCGGGGGCGATGCGCGTCCGGGGGCGATTCGCGTCCGGGGGCGGACGCGCAACGGCCGGGGCCCGAAGGCCCCGGCCGTGTTGCGTACCGACCGCCGCTCGGGGCGGTGGGAACTCTCGATCAGGCGTCGACGGGCAGAACGTTGACTGTCTTGCGGCCCTTGCTCTGCCCGAACTCGACGGAACCGTCGACGAGGCTGAACAACGTGTCGTCCTTGCCCTTGGCGACGTTCTTGCCCGGGTGGAACTTGGTGCCCCGTTGACGCACGAGGATCGTGCCGGCGGTGATCTGCGTTCCGCCGAACACCTTCACACCGAGGCGCTGGGCGTTGGAGTCGCGGCCGTTGCGGGTGGAACCGCCGCCTTTGGTCTTCGACATGGGTGGGTCCTCCTCAGACCGTGATCGAGGTGATCTCGACGACGTGGTACTGCTGACGGTGTCCGTAGCGGCGATGGTTGTTGGTGCGGCGCTTGAAGGTGAAGCCGTTGATCTTCGGGCCCTTGACCCGGCCCACGACCTTGCCCGTGACCGAAGCCTTCTCGAGCTGGTCGGGAGTGGCGAGCACGGTGGCGCCGTCGACGACCATCACCGGGGTCAGCGACACGTCACTGCCCTCGGCGGCGTCGAGCAATTCCACTCGAACCTGCTGGCCCTCGGCCACTTTTTCCTGCTTGCCGCCTGAGGCGATGACTGCGTACATAGCGTTGAACGATGCTAGCGGCGATTCACGACCGCTCAACCCGCGACGGCATCTGATTCGCGTGCTGCTCCCGCGAAGATCCCCTTGGCCATCAGCGAGGTCTCCGCGGCCCGGCGGGCCCGGAACACCTCCGCCCGCCTTCGGTGGACGCCGCCATCGTCCGGCGCCGCCCACCCGGCGAGGTCGGCGAGGTGGCACGCGAGGCGGTGCTCACCCGCCTCCGACAGCGCGGCGGCACGTTGCGCGAGCACGGCGGCGCCGCCTGCGAGTTCGGCGAGTTCGGCCCCCAGCGCGGCGTCCGGCGCCGGCTTGAGGCGGCTCGGTGCCCCGTCCCACCAGCCGCCGAACTGGCGCCAGACGTTGCGGACCACGAACTCGGGCTCGTCGTAGAGCGGGCGCAGGAAGGGTCGAGCGAGCACGTCGTCGGGCACGCGGACGGAGTGGACGATCTCGTCGAGGGTCGCGCCGGCGTTCATCATCCCCACCACGGCGGCGACCAGTTCGTCGAGGGCGTCGGCGGTCTCCAGCAGCACGCGAGCGATGCGCTCACGTCCTTCGATCGGCAGCCCGTGGGCCGGCAGCAACAGTTCGGGCTCGTGGCCGGCCATGTCACGGAGGGCCGCAGCCCACTCGATCGGCCAACGCTGCACCTTCTGGGGGTTGCCGGCGTTGGGGAAGTTCCAGATCACGAAATCGCCGGTGAACACCCACTTCCGGTCGGGGATCCACCCCCACAGGTGGTCGTCGGTCTCGCCGCAGGCGTGGTGCAGCTCCACGACGTGGTCACCCACCGTGACCGTGTCGTGCTCGTCCACCACCCGGGTCGGGCGCAGGGTCGCCGACGGGACGTACTCCTGCTGCGCCTCGCGACCCATGCCGAAATCCCCGCGGACGCCCCCGAACTGACGGGCATTGATCCGCAGGTTCCACTCGTTGGTGTCGGCGTAGCGGTCGAGCCGACGCTCGACGTTGCGATGGCCCACCACGTCCATCTCGGGGTACACCGCGGCGAACGCCGAGCTGCCGCCGACGTGATCGGCGTGGCCGTGGGTGTACACGGCGGTGGACACGGGGCTCGATCGCCATCCCCGGATCGCCTCGACCACCTGCGGCCCGAACCTCGCGTGGGAGGTGTCGAACACGGCGAGCTCGTCACCGCCGTCGAGGACCACGCTGTGGCTGAACGACTCGACGATCGCCAGCCCGTCGGCGATCTCCGACAGCTCGTTGGTGATCCGGTTGACGGGTTCGTCGACGACCCCGGAGTCGATGATCCGTGACGACAGTGCGAGCAGGTCCGACATGCGTCGCACCCTAGATGTCGCGCCTCAGATCGAACAGCTCGCGCTACCGGCGCCGTCGGAGGCGTGGAACTCCACCCCGAGCGACTTGGTGAGTCGGCCCTTGGTGACGACGCGCATCGACTCGGCCATCCCGAGGATCGTGGGCGAGATCAGGATCTGGAAGCGCTCGTGTCGCAGCTTGCGGTACGGGGCCAGGTTCTTGCCCTTCACGTTGGTGTCGACCGACACCTCGGCGACCTTGCCTCAACCGGTGGGGCGGATGAAGTCGATCGACATCGTGCCGCCCTTCTTCTGCAACACCTGCCGGGCCTCGTCGGTGATCTCGATCCGCATGCTCTCAGGGTACAGCTACTCGAGCAGTGAGTAGTCGACGAGGACACCGCGGCCCTCGCAGTCGGGGCACTGCTCGGAGTACTCGGTGAGCAGGCCTTCGCCGATGCGTTTGCGGGTCATCTCCACCAGGCCCAGTTCGGTGATGTCGAAGACCTGCGACCGGGTCTTGTCACGGGCGAGGGCGTTGCGGAACACATCGATCACCTTGGCCCGGTTGTCGCGCACCTCCATGTCGATGAAGTCGATCACGATGATGCCGCCGATGTCACGGAGGCGGAGCTGCTTGGCGATCTCCTCGGCGGCTTCCATGTTGTTGTGGAACACGGTTTCTTCGAGGTTCGACTTGCCCACGTTCTTGCCGGTGTTGACGTCGATCACCGTGAGGGCCTCGGTGTGTTCGATGATCAGCGAACCACCGGAGGGCAGCCACACCTTGCGGTCGAGCGCCTTGTGCACCTGCTCGTGGATGTGGTGTCGCTCGAACAGCGACAGCCCGTCGGCCTCCGTGTCGTAGTACTCGATGCGGTCGGCCAGTTCGGGATTGAACGCCGACACGTAGGACTTGACCTCCTCGTACAGCCGTTGATCGTCGATCAGCACGCCCCGGTAGTCGGCGTTGAACTCCTCGCGGATCACCCGCACCGCGAGTTCGGGTTCGCGGTACAGCAGCGTCGGCCGTTGTGCCTTGGCCGCCCGTGTCGCGATGTCGTTCCACTGGTCGAGCAGGATCGTCATGTCGGCTCGGAGCTCGTCCTCGGTGGCCGTCTCGGCGGCGGTGCGCACGATCAGCCCGTGTTCCTCCGGCTTCACACGGTCGAGGATGCCCCGCAGCCGCTTGCGCACGTCGTCGGGGAGGCGCTTGGAGATGCCGTAGGTCTTCGAGTTGGGGATCAGCACCACGAACCGTCCCGGCAGCGACACCTCCTGGGTGAGCCGCGCACCCTTGTGGGCGATCGGGTTCTTGGTGACCTGGCAGATGATCAGCTGCTTGTTCTTGAGGATGTCCTCGATCCGCGGGTTCTTGCCCTTTTCGTCGATGTCCTCGGGGTCGTACTGCACGTCGCCGCGATAGAGCACGGCGTTCTTCGGGGTGGCGATGTCGACGAAGGCCGCCTCCATGCCCGGCAACACGTTCTGGACACGGCCGACGTAGATGTTCCCGTGGATCTGGCTGACGTCGTCGGCGGGCCGGCTGACGTAGTGCTCGATGAGGTTGCGCCCCTCCAGGACGGCGACCTGCGCCATCCCGGGGCGCACCTGGACGCCCATGAAGTACCGGCCGATCGGCTTGCCGTTGCGCTCGCGCCCTCGCCGCTGTTCGAGCGTGGCGTCGTCGAGTTCGCCGGCGTCACCCTTGCCGCGGGCCCGGCCGCGACCGCGACGGGCCTTCTTGCCGCCGCCGTCGTCGCGCTGGCGCTGCTTGTCGGCCTCCCTGCGGCCGCCACCGCCACCGCCACCGCCACCGCCACCGCTGCTGCCGCCACCGCGTCGCCGGCGGCGCTTCGGCCCGTCGCCCTGGCGCGCGTCGGGAGCCCCCTGCTTGGCCGCAGGAGCGGACGCGGGCATCGGCCGGGTGTCGCCGATCTGCGGTTTGCGGACGAGGGCCTTCTCCGCCGCCTCCGGTGAGGGTCGGCCCTCTGCCGTGCGGTCGGGCAGCTCGACGTCGTTGCGCGTCTCGTCGTCGCCGGACCCTGCGTCGCCCGTGGAGTCACCCGTGGAGTCGTTGGCGGCCTCTCCGCCGCCCCGACGGCGCTGGCCGCCTCGCGAGCCGCGGCGGCGCTTTCCCGGCCCGGCGCCGGACGAGTTGTTGCTCGTTCCGTCGGCGCCGCCGGACGCCGCTGATTCAGGGGCGCCGTCGGGTGTCACCTCGGACGAGCTGGTCTCGGAGTTGTCCATGATGCAAGCAATCCCTTCTCGGGAGACAGGCGTCCGCGCCGGTCCCCGTGATCGCTGCGACCGGCCCGGGCAGGGCGCGCGCGATCGTTCGTGTCGTACGGCCACGCCGGACGGCGCCACCGTTCATGCGCTCAGACCCCGGTCGAGCGCGTCGACGGCACCGGGCAGCGGGAGCACCTCGCGCCGTCGACCGTCGTGTTCGATCCACTGGTGTGTACGCAGCACCCTCACGTCGAGCGGGTCGACGTGGGGCGCAAGTGCGCCGGCCAGTTCGGAGGGGCGCAGAGCGCGTCCCACCGTGACGAGTTCCGCGACCAGTGCGTCGGTGGATGCATCGAGATGCAGGTCGCGGATGAGGGGTCGGACATCGTCGGTACGACGCTGTCCCTTCCGTTCGCGTTCGACGAGCAGTTCGTCGGCGGCGAGCACGCGCTGGATGGCCGGCTCCAGCAGTTCCGGCGAGAGGCCGGGGCCCGTCAACTCCCACGTGGTGGAGGTGACGTCGTCTTGCAGTGAGCCGGTGACCGACTCACGTTCGGCCAGCACCAGCACGTCCATACCGACCGGCAGGGCGTCGGAGAGCGACCGGGCCGTCGACCTGGCGCCCTCGGTGTCGCCCACGTCGAGCGTGGATCCGGCGACCAGGTCGATGTCGATGTACTCGGCGACGGATTCGGCCCCCGTGGGCAGCGCCAGGCCGAAACCCAGCTTCGGGCGGGGGGTGAATCCGTTGGTGGTGGCCACTGGGAAGCCAACTCTACGCAGCGCGCGCTCCCACAGACGTGCACCGTCGCGATGGCTCACGAACCGCACCTTGCCGCGCTTGGAGTACCTCACGCGGAGCTTCATGTCGATGTCACGGCGGGTGGGGAAGCGAGCAGTGCGTCGTCGGCGGCGGGAGGCCGACCGAGCGACACCGGCACGGGCTCGGACAGCTCGGCGCCGCGTGTGAGATCCTGGCCGGTGCCCTGGCTGCCCCCGGCCGGCGGCACGGGCGACGCGACCACGTGCTCGATGCCGTAGCCGGTGCAGACACCGCAGTCGTAGCAGGGTGTCCAACGGCAGTCCTCGACGCCGCTCTCGGCGAGGGCGGCCTGCCAGTCGTCCCAGAGGAAGTCGGGATGCAGCCCGGCGGTGAGATGCGCCCACGGCAGGATCTCGTCGACGGTGCGGTGACGGTGCACGTACCACTCGAGCGACAGCTCTTCGGCCGCGAAGGCCGCTTCCCAGCGCCGGAGGTCGAAGTGTTCGCCCCACTCCTGGAACGTCCCACCCTCGCGCCACACCCGCTCGATCACGCGACCGACGCGGCGATCGCCGCGGCTGGCCACACCCTCGGCCGTACTGGCGGCCGGGTCGTGCCACTTCAGGTTCACACCGTGCATCCTGCGGGTGGCCTCGCGGAGGAGGTCGACCTTGCGGCGGAACTCGGCGTCGGTGTTCTGGCCGAACCACTGCAACGGCGTGTGCGGCTTCGGCACGAACCCACCGACGCTCACGGTGACCGACGCCCGGCTGGTGTGGCGCCGCCCGATCTCCACGCTGCGACGGGCGAGCTCGGCGATGCCCAGCGTGTCGTCGTCGGTCTCGGTGGGCAGGCCGATGAGGAAGTAGAGCTTCATCCGGGTCCAGCCCTGGGAGAAGGCCGACTCCACGGCGCCGTACAGGTCGTCCTCCACGATCAGCTTGTTGATCACGGTGCGCAGCCGCCACGTGCCGGCCTCGGGAGCGAACGTGAGACCCGAGCGGCGGCCCGAGTTGACCTCGCCGGCCAGCCCCACCGTGAACGCGTCGACGCGCAGCGACGGCAGGTTGATGGTGGTGTCGCATCCCATCGGTTCGCCGTCGGGCCCGATCGGGGCGGCCGCCCGGCGGTCCTCGAGCACACCGCGGACGACCGGTTCGATCTCGCTGAAGTCGGCGGTCGACAGCGACGTGAGGCTCACCTCGTCGTAGCCGGTGCGTGCGAGCCCGTCGGCGACCATCGTGCGCACCTGGCCGGCGGGGCGTTCCCGGACGGGGCGGGTGATCATGCCGGCCTGGCAGAACCGGCAGCCGCGTGTGCATCCGCGGAACACCTCCACGCTGAGGCGGTCGTGCACCACCTCGGTGAGCGGAGCCAGCGGCTGCTTGGGGTAGGGCCAGTCGCCGAGATCGGCCACCGTGCGCTTGTCGACGGTGGCGGGCACGTCCGGGTGGCGCGGCTCGATCGCCGTGATGTGGCCCTGGCGGCCGCCGACCGTACCGTCGTCGGCGGGCTCGGCGTAGGAGACCTCGTACATCGCCGGCACGTAGACGCCCGGCACCTGCGCCAGCTCGCGCAACAGCGTGTCGCGGTCGCGGCGACCGTCGGCGATCCAGCGGTGGACGACGTCGGTGATCTCGCCCACCACCTCCTCGCCCTCGCCGAGCACTGCGGCATCGATGAAGTCGGCGAGCGGCTCGGGGTTGAAGGCGGCGTGGCCCCCGACGATCACGAGCAGGTCGTCGACCGTGCGGTCGGCCGCCCGCACCGGCGAACCGGCGAGGTCGATCATGTTGAGGACGTTGGTGAACACGAGCTCGGCCGACAGGTTGAACGCCAGGATGTCGAAGTCGGCCGCCGATCGATGGGTGTCGACCGAGAACAGTGGGAGGCCGGCGGTGCGCAGCTCGGCCTCGAGGTCGGTCCAGGGCGCATAGGTGCGTTCGGCGACGGCGGCGGGCCGTTCGTTGAGGATCTCGTAGAGGATCTGGAGGCCCTGGTTCGGCAGACCGACTTCGTAGGTGTCGGGATAGGCCAGCAGCCAGGCCACCTTGCCGTCTCCGTGGCGGGGGTCACCGATGCCGTCCTCGCACCCGATGTAGCGGGCGGGTTTGCGGACCCGGGGAAGGAGCGGCTCGATCTGCGGCCACAGCGACGTCATGACCCGACCGATTCTACCGGTGAGGCCCTCCCCGACCGGCCGAGCCCCCAGCGGCCGGCCCGCGCCAACCACGTTTGCGTTGCAGAAATGTCGGGACGTCCCAACGGAAACGTCACGCAAACGATGGTCCCCCGCGCGCCAACCACGTTTGCGTTGCAGAAATGTCGGGACGTCCCAACGGAAACGTCACGCAAACGATCGCGCGCAGCCGGGTGTCAGCGCATGCGGCGCATGTGGACGCTCTGCACCAGGCCGAACATGGCGAAGTACACGATCAGGCCCGACCCGCCGTAGGAGATGAACGGCAGCGGCAGGCCGGTGACCGGCATGATCTGCAGGGTCATCCCCACGTTCTGGAAGGTCTGCCAGAGCATCATCGTGAACACGCCGGCGCAGATGTAGGTGCCGAGCAGGTCGCGCGAGAGGTGGGCGATGCGCCAGATCCGCACGAGGGCGATGGCGATGAGACCGAGCACCACCGCCGACCCCACCAGCCCGAACTGCTCACCGATCGCAGCGAACGGGAAATCGGCCCACATCACCGGGATGTCGCGCCCGTTGGTGAGCGGCCCCTGCAACCACCCCTTGCCCCACAGCCCCCCGGTGCCGATCGCGCGCATGGCGTTCTCCGCCTGGTACAGGTCGTCGGCGTCCGACGCAGCCGGGTTCAACAGCGCCTGCAGGCGGGCGGCCTGGTAGCTGTTCACCAGTCGGCCGACGAAGGCCGCCAGCACCGTGGCGATCGACAGCACGGTGATCAGTGCGATGTAGCGGGCCTTGGCACCCGCCACCAGCAGCACGCCCATCGCCATGGCGACGAGCACCGATGCCGATCCGAGGTCGGGCTGGATGATCACCAGAACGGCCGGGGCCCCGACGATCATCAACCCGCCGAGGAACCGCGGATACGACACCTCCTCGCTGCGTTCCTCGGCGAGATAGGCGGCGAGCATCAGCAACGTGGTGAACTTCGCCATCTCCGCAGGCTGGAAGTTGAACGGGCCGAGATCGAACGAGATCCGGTCCTCACCCGAGGCCACGCCGAGCAGGAACAACAGCGCCAGCAGCACCAGCGTGAGCCCGTACAGGAACCGGGCCCGATCCTTCCACCACTCGTAGTCGAACGACATCACCACCAACATCGCCACGACCGCCACGATGGCGAACACCACCTGGCGGGTGGCGAAGGCGTACGGGTCGTCACCGATCCGGGTGCGCGACGCCGAGAACACCACGAAGCAGCCGATGATCGTGAGCACGAACTGCACCGTCATCAGGACCCAGTCGATGTTGCGGCTGGGGTCACCCGGGCTGGCGCGGACGTTGCCGAGCCCGGAGTCGGGCTTGCGGGACAGGAACGAGGTGGCCATCGGAAAAGACGTGGATGCGGTGGGAACGGGTACTACTCGACGGGGCGGCCGCCGTCGAAACGCCCGTTGTAGCACGAAGTGTCGGCCAGCCGGCGCGGGGGCGCCGCGCGATCCGAGCTCGTGTCGAGCGGGTCCGACAGCACGACCGGGTCGGTCTGGTGCAGCCCCGACATCTGCAGGAACATGCACTTCACGACCGGCGCCGCCGCCTGGGAGCCGTAGCCGGCCTTCTCGAGGTACGCGGCAACCGTGTAGGGCCGTGCGGGGTCACGGCTGTAGGCCGCGAACGCCGAGGAGTCGTTCCACGGATAGTTGCCCGCACCCTGGGCGGTACCGGTCTTGCCCGACAACGGGATCGCACTGCTCGGGTAGTAGAAGAAGAGCTTCTCGCCGGTGGTCGACCGGTAACCCTGGCCGGGCACGTTCTGGCCCGGCCCCGTGATCACCCGGTGCAGACCGTTGTCGATCTCCTGCCAGATCGTCTGTGGCATCGCGACCTGACGGATGACCTCACCGTCGACGTTGGGCTGCACGGCGAGCCTCGCCCGCGACAGGTCGGCGTACCCGGGCTCGGTGGAGTCGGGCACGCCGGGCTCGTAGATCGCCTTGATGATCTCGGGCTTCATCACGAAACCGCGATTGGCGATCGTGGAGTACCCCACTGCCAGCTGCAGCGGCGACGCCGACAGCAGGCCCTGGCCGATGGCCAACTGCACGTTGTCGCCGGTGAAGTACCCCCGCCCCTCGTCCTCGCTGATCACGCCGAGTTCGGCGTAGCGCGCCTTGAGTTCCTCGTCGGGCACGGTGCCGTCGAAGGCGAACGGCAGATCGATGCCCGGATCCGAGCCGAAACCGAACAGCTCCAGCTGCTCCTGCAGCACCGGCTGGTCGTCGTTCTCCGTCATGATCGTCTCGCCGATGCGGTAGAAGAACGTGTCGCTCGACACAGCCAGTGCGGTCTCCACGTCGACGCTGCCGTACACGCACGGCCGCCCGCTGAAGCTGCACGTGGCATTGCGGTACACACACCGCACGAGCCCGGCGTTGCACCGGTTCTCGTCGACCGACTCCATCCGGTACGTGCCCTCGTCCAGGTGGTAGTCGTTGACGCCCCACAGACCGGTGTTGAGTGCGGCGTAGGCCACGAACGGCTTGAACGTGGAGCCGAGGTTGTACCGGCCCTGGATCGCCCGGTTGACGAGGATCGACTCGTCGGGATCGATCGGGTCGCCGTTCTCGTCGACCGACGGGAAGATCTCCTCGAACTTGCCCCCGCTGAGGTCGGACTCGAACCAGCGGTTGTCGAACGTGGGGTAGCTGGCGAGGGCGATGACGTGACCGTTGTCGTGGTTCTGCACCACCACCGACCCGGCCGGCGCCTTGTAGGGCACCTCCCGCGGGTAGTCGGGGAACACGAGGGTCTCGAAGTTGGTCTCGGGGTCGCGCGGGTTGGTCGCGATCTCGGCCTGACGTCGACGGAGTTGGGTCTCGAGCGCCTGTTCGGCGAACTGCTGCTGGTCGAGGTCGATCGTGAGCTGGACGTCGTTGCCGTTGATCGGCGGGGTGCGGCTGACCTCGCGGACGATCCGGCTGGCGTTGTCGACCTCGTAGGTGACCTGTCCCCACCGGCCGTGGAGTGCGTCCTCCATGCTCAACTCGATGCCGAACTGGCCGACGCGCTCGTTGAGGTAGTAGCCGGCCTCCTGGTAGAAGTCCTTCGTCTCTGCGGTGATTCGGCCCATGTAGCCCACGACGTGGCTCGCCAGTGGCGCATAGGGATACACCCGACGGGAGTCCTCGATGATCGACACGCCCGGAAGGTCCTCGACGCGCTCCTTGATGGCGATGGCCGTGCGTTCGTCGACGTCCTCGGCGACGGGCATCGGCAGGAAGGGGCTGTACACCTGGCTGTCGAAACGGGCTTCCATCTCCTCGACCGGGACGTCGATCCAGCCCGACAGCCGGCGGAAGATCTCGGCACGGTCGTCGGAACGGCGGATCACCTGCCAGTCGACGGCCACCGTGAGCACACGCTCGTTGTCGGCGAGGATGCGGCCCTCGGCGTCGAAGATGCGTCCGCGTTCGGGCAGCAGCGGAACCGTCCGCAGTTTGGTGGTGTCGACCTCGGCCTGCAGCGCCTCCTGCTCCACCGTCTGCAGGAACCACAGCCGCGCACCGACGAGCCCGAACAGCAGTGTGCCGACCAGTGCCAGCACGCCGAGACGCGTGGCACGGCGGTCACCGGCCACGGGACGTCACCGGCGCCACGCTGCAGCGGCGCGCGAGGAAGAGGAAGGACTGCTGCATGAAGTACCAGTCTGCATGTTACAAACACGTTGCAGCGCGCGGGACGCGCGGTCGATCGTCACGCAACGCCTCGTCAGCGCCTCGAGACGCGCCGGCGCCGCCGGCGTTCACAGCGCGGCGTCCGCCGCCGGCTGTTTCCACTCGGGCCGTTTCATCCGCAGCATCCATCGGCCGAGCGGCACCAACAACGGGCTGAGCACCACACCGGCGACCGCGGTGACGGGCACGACGACGGCGAGCTGTTGCTGGAACGGGTCCTCCTCGCCCACGAACAAGCGCACCGCCGGGACCGCAGCCACACCGGCCGCCGTACCCAGCCCGGTGAAGATCGCCGACAGCCACCACTGCGGGTCGGCGGCGATCAGGGCCAGCAGTCCGCCGACCACGCCCGCCAGCGTCATCGCCGTGGCGGTCGAACCGAGGGGTGTGCCCTCTGCCAGGTCGAACATCGCCCCGAAGACGAAGCCCACCACCGCCCCGCGCTCGCTGCCTCCGGCGACGCCGGCGGCCGCCGACGCGGCAGTCATGAGCTGGATGATCACACCATCGATCTGATGGTCGACGAGCACCGTGCGCTGCAGCGCCAACAGCACGAGCCCCACCGGGATGATCCGGACGAGCGGCCCCTGGAGGAAGCCGGCGATCACTGCTCGACTTCGGAGAGCGGCCGGTAGAGCACGACCCGCACGAAGTTGAGCCGGGCGAGGTCGGCGTGCAGCTCGACGTCGAGACGCGGACCGCCGGAGCCCGGTCGATCGGCTCGGTTGGCGACACGGCCGACCGGGATACCGGCCGGGGCCAGGCTCTCGGAGTCACCGGCGGTCTCCACCAGATCGCCCTCCTGGAGCACGGAGAGCGCGGGGTTGTCCTGCAGGAACCGGATCTGGGGAAGCAGGAGCCGGCCCCGTCCCTCCAGTCCGCCGAACTCCTTGTCGACGATCGGGATCGGGATCGTGGTCGTCGTGGTCGTCGTGGTCTCGTCGGCACTCGCATCGGCGGTGTCGGCCGACGCCTCGCCGTCCGCACCGTCCTGGGCGTCCTCGCCTTGTTCGATCAGCGCGGCGAGGTCCTCGTCCGACAGCGGGTCGCCGTTGTCGTCCACCAGTGGTTCGAACCCGTCGGGCAGCGGCGGTGGCGTCGCTCCCGGCAGGGTGCTCTCCGGGACCGGCAGGCCATCGGGCAGATCGGGCCCGGTTCCGTCGGGATCGGTGGTGTCGGGCGGGGACGTCGTGGTCGTTGCGGCATCGGCGATCTCGTCGGGTGCCAGCCCCGACGGCGTGGTGTCGGTGGGCGCCTGGAACGAGCCGTCCGACGACGTGACCTTCACCGACACCACGTACCGGCTGTCGGTGACGAGCATCACGCGAGCAGTGGTGCGGGTGACGCTGGTGATCTTGCCGACGAGG
>JAWLEC010000004.1:0-47159 GCA_041686315.1 Ilumatobacteraceae bacterium | reverse complement strand
GCCACCCAGGTCGCCTACGTCGCGCAGGACCCGTTGATCCCCGACGACATGAGCGTGTTCGACTACGTGTTGCTGGGCCGCACACCGTACGTCGGCTACTTCGGAGCGCCGACCGGGCACGACCGTGACGTGGCGTGTTCGGTGATCGACCGGTTGCGTCTGGGCGGGTTCGCCGCGCGGATGCTGGGATCGCTCAGCGGTGGGGAGCGCCAGCGTGTGGTGCTGGCGAGGGCCCTCGCCCAGGAGGCGCCGGTGCTGCTGCTCGACGAGCCGACCTCGGCGCTCGACATCGGGCACCAGCAACAGGCGCTCGAACTGGTGACCGAGCTCCGCGAACACCGCAGGATCACGGTGATCGCGGCGATGCACGACCTCACGCTCGCCGGCACCTACGCCGACCGGCTGGTGATGCTCGAGGCGGGCCGGGTGGTGGCCACCGGGGCGGCCCACGACGTGCTCACCGCCGAGCGGCTCGGCGAGGTGTTCCACGTCTGCGTGTCGGTCGACGTCGATCCCGACGACGGCACCGTCATCGTCGTCCCCCGCCGCGGCTTCCCGGCCTGACGTCCGACTCGCCCCCGTCCGGCCCGGCCGACGGCGGTACGGTGGACGACGTGAGTGAGTCCGCGTATCCGGTGTTCCCCGGTGTCGAGCCGTTCGACGCGGTGCGGTCGCCCGACGACGAGCGCGTGCACCGCAAGCGCATGTGTGCGCTCGGCTACCGCATCTTCGGAGCCATGCGCTGGGGTCAGCTGGGTGACGGACACATCTCGGCGCGTGATCCCGAACTCACCGACCACTTCTGGTTGCTCGACTGGGGAGTCCCGTTCCACCGGGCGACGGTCGACCGGCTCGTTCTCGTCGGACCCGACGGCCGGGTGAAGGACGCCGCCGGCACCGCCACCGGAGCGATCAACACCGCCGGCTACAACATCCACGCCCCCCTGCTCGCCGCCCGACCCGACGTGGTGAGCGCTGCCCACACCCACACCCAGTTCGGCACTCCGTGGTCGGCCAACGTGCAGCCGTTCCGGGCTCTCAGCCAGGAGTCGTGCGCCTTCGTCTTCGACCAGGCGCTGTTCGACGACGAGGAGGTCGAGGTGCTGTCGGTCGACGGCGGCAAGCGGATCGCCGAGGCGTTGGGCGGCGCGAAGTTCTGCATCCTCCGCAACCACGGTCCGCTCACCGTGGGCGGCTCCGTCGAGGAGGCCGTCGGCTGGTTCGTGATGAGCGAGCGCGTCGCCGAGGTGCACGTGAAGGCCCCGCACGGCGTGCCGATCTCCGACGAGTCGGCGGCGGTCGCTGCGGCCACGATGCAGGAGGCCGACACCGGCTGGCGGGTCTTCCAGTGGCTGCTGCGCAGCGTGATCGACGACCCGTCGGTCGTCGACTGACGGCCGCCGGGCGCGGCGTTGCCGCTCAGCCGAATGCGATCACGCCCACCACGCCGAGCAGCACCAGGGTGCTGGCGACGTACTCGGCGCGGGTGTGTTGCTCGTGGAGCACCCATGCCGAGATGGCGAACGCCATCACCAGCTCCACCTGACCCAGCGTGCGGACCTTCGCTGCATTGGCGAGCGTCACGGCGGTTGCCCACCCCGTCGACCCGCACAGGCTGAGCACACCGACCGGGAGTGCCGCCCGCCACGCCCTGGCCACGTCGACGAGTTGACGGGTGCCACCCGAGGCGAGTTGCGCACCGTTCAGGGCGGTCTGGATGCCGAGCATCACCGTGAGTGTGAGCAGTGCCCGGTTCCACGTGCCGTCGTCGTCGAGCGACGTCGACGCCGCCCGGATCCCCACTGCGGCCACGGCGAAGCATCCGCCGGCGAGCAGGCCCATGAGGGCCGCAGGATCCCGCGCGTCGGTCAACACGTCGCCGAGTCGGGTCGGCGCCGCGAGCCACGCCACCCCGATCATGCAGACGAGTGCGGCGATCCAGCCGAGCGGTGCCAGCGGTTCGCCGAGGGCGACGGCCGACACGACGGCGACGAGGATCACCTCGGTCTTCGCGTAGACGGTGCCGATGGCGAAGTCGCGGAGGTCGAAGGCGCGCAGCAGTGCGAGTGTGCCGAGGATCTGCGACACGCCGGCACCGGCGACGATCGGCCAGAAGCGCAGGGGGATCCCCGGGACCGTCGCCCCGGCGAGGCCGAACGTGACGATGCAGGCGACGACGGCCAGCGGGAACCCGTAGGCATAGCGGACGAACCCTGCGGCGTTCACCGACAGCACCGGGCGCAGGCGGTGCTGTCGCGAGGTGCGCAGGATCTGGAAGGTCGCCGCAGCGAGGGTGATGGGGATCCACATGGCGTCTCACCATTCGGGACGATGCGTCCGTCAGGTGAGAACGACGGTAGCGGACGGAGCGCTCACGAGCGCTCAGGACCGGTCGGGCGTCGGTTCGTACCAGGTGTCGTCGTTGACGAGGATGTCGTCGGCGTCGGCCGGACCCCACGAGCCCCGGAAGTAGGGCACCACGAGGCCGGGGTCGTCGAGCGCCGGCTGCACCACCCGCCACGTGCCCTCCACGATGTCCTGGCGAGCGAAGCGGCGCAGCGAGCCCGCCAACGCGTCGCCCAGCAGCCGCTCGTAGGCGTCCTGGCGCTCACCGAGCGCGGCGGCGAAGTCGACGCTGATGTCGATCTCCTCGCTGTCGAGCTCGGGGCCCGGTGTCTTGGCCTGCAGCGCGAAGGTGACACCGTCGTGCTTGCCCAGGCGGAGCCGGATGAGATTGCGTCCCGGCGGCGGCCCACCCGACTCGTCGAAGAGCATGCGCGGCGGTTCGCGCAGTTCGATCACCGCTTCGGTGGCGTTCTGTGGCATCGCCTTGCCGAACCGCACGTACCACGGCACGCCCGCCCACCGCCACGAGTCGATCTCGAGGCGGGCGGCGGCGAAGGTCTCCACGTTCGACTCGGGATCGACCCCCTCCTCGTCGCGGTAGCCGACGTACTGCCCGCGCACGAGAGCGGCGGTGTCGATCGGCCGCATCGCCGCGATCACCTTGGCCTTCTCGTCCTGGAGGAATCCGGCGTCGGCGCCGGCGGGCGGCTCCATCGCCAGCAGGGACACCACCTGCAGGAGGTGGTTCTGGAACACGTCGCGGATGGCTCCGACCGAGTCGTAGAACGATCCACGACCCTCCACATCGAGGGTCTCCGACATCGTGATCTGCACGCTGCGCACGTAGTTGCGGTTCCACACCGGCTCGATGAGGGTGTTCGCGAAGCGGAACACCAGGAGGTCCTCCACCGACTCCTTGCCGAGGTAGTGGTCGATCCGGAAGATGTGGTCCTCGGCAAAGATCGAGTGCAGCGTCCGGTTGAGCTCGATCGCCGACTCGAGGTCGCGGCCGAACGGCTTCTCCACCACGATGCGTCCCCGCGTGTGCAGGTCCGCCGACTCGAGTTTGGTGGCGATGGTGGGGAACGCCGACGGGGGGATGGCCATGTAGAAGACGGCGACCAGGGAGTTGGCGCGGTCGAGCGTCGCTCGCAGTTCGTTCCAGGTCTCCTCCGAGCCGTAGTCGCCCTGGATCAGGTCGAGCCGGCCGCACAGAGCAGTGATCACCGACTCGTCGGCGTCGTCGACGTGCTCCTCGATCGACTCGCGTGCATGGCGTCGGAAGTCCTCGTCGGTCCAGTCGCTGCGGGCGACGCCGATGACCGGGACGTGGAGCGCTCCGGATCGTTCCAGCCGGTACAGCGACGGGAACAGCTTGCGCTTCGCCAGGTCGCCCGTGGCGCCGAAGAGCACGAGCGCATCGGCCTCGGGCTGGACGGTCTGGATGCTGGCCGTGTCGACGTGGGGTGTGGCTGCCCCCGTGGTCATCCGGCCGTCGCTGCTCGTTTCCTCCAGGTCGCTGCTCGGGTCGGCGCTCGTCTCCGTGGCGTCGCTCATCGCGTCGACGCTTCCCGCTCGGCATGGCCGCCGAACCCGGCGCGCATTGCCGACAGCACCTGGTCGGCGACGTCGCTGCGACCCCTCGACGAGAACCGTTGGAAGAGTGCCGCCGACAGCACCGGAACGGGGACACCCTCGTCGACGGCAGCCGCCACCGTCCACCGGCCCTCTCCCGAGTCGCTCACGGTGCCCGAGTAGGCGTCGAGCCCGGGATCGGCGTGGAATGCTGCGGCCGTGAGGTCGAGCAGCCACGAACTGATCACCGAGCCGCGGCGCCACACCTCGGTGACCTTCGCGAGGTCGAGGTCGTAGCGGTAGTACTTCGCCGTCTCGAGCGGAGCGGTCTCGGCGTCGGCGTCGTGGTCGGTGGCCCCGATGTTCGCCTTGGCCAGCACGTTGATCCCTTCGGCGTAGGCGGCCATCAAGCCGTACTCGATGCCGTTGTGCACCATCTTCACGAAGTGTCCGGCGCCGCTGGGGCCGCAGTGCAGCCATCCGTGTTCCTCGGGGTCGGGTGGGTCGTCGAGAGGACGTCCCGGAGTGCGTTCGGCGGTCTCCACACCGGGCGCAAGGGTCGAGAAGACCGGGGTGAGCCGCTCGACGGCGTCGTCGTCACCGCCGATCATCAGGCAGTAGCCCCGTTCGAGCCCGTGCACACCGCCGCTGACGCCGACGTCGACGTAGTGGATGCCCGCCCCGGTCAGCGCCTCCGACCGGTCGATGTCGTGGTGGTACCAGGAGTTGCCACCGTCGACGATGGTGTCGCCGGCCTCGAGCATCGGTGCGAGCCGGTCCACGGTGTCGCCGACGAACGCGGCGGGCACCATGATCCAGATCGAGCGGGGTGGCTCGAGCGCTGCGACCAGCTCCTCGAGGGAACGTGCGCCGGTGACGCCGAGTTGGGTCTCGAGCTCGGCGATCGGCTCTTCGTCGACGTCGTGGACGACGCACTGGTGGCCATCTGCGTGCAGCCGTCTCACCATGTTGGCGCCCATCCGGCCGAGTCCGATCATTCCGAGTTGCATCTCGACAGGTTGCCATGTCGGGCGACGGCTGCGTCGCGGTGACGACGGTGTTCAGCGAGGCTTCACCCCTTTCGGCGGGTTAGCGTCGCGTCGTGTCAACCTTGTCCCTCGATGCGGCGCCCGACGACGTCGTCCGCGATGTCTCGCTCGCCGTCGACGCCCATCGGCGCCTGTTGTCGCATCTCGACCGGTTGGTCGCCGCCGAGGTCCTCGACGTCACGGCCCCCTCCCGGCTGCCGGGTTGGACCGTCGGCCATGTGATCACCCACGTCACCCACAGCGGCGACGGCCACTCCCGGATGTTCGACGCCGCGGCAGCCGGCCGGGTGGGCGAGCAGTATCCGGGTGGCATCGATGTGCGCAACGCCGACATCGACGCCGGAGCCCCTCGCCCTGCGGCGGAACAGGTCGATGATCTACGGGCGTCGATCGCCCGTCTCGAGCAGCGCTGGGCCTCCTCGTCGTGGGTGGGCCGTGGCGCCGCCGCGTTCGGCGAGGTCGACATCTGCCAGCTGCCGTTCCTGCGTGTGCGAGAGGTGGCGATCCATCACATCGACCTCGGTGTCGGCGTGGAGTTCCACGACCTGCCGGCGGAGTACCTGCGACTCGAACTGCGGCGGATGGAGATGCTGTGGCGGGCGCGCCAGCCCATGGGGCTCACGCCGCTTCCCGACGCGGCACTCGCCGCGGCACCACCGGACCGGCTCGCCTGGCTGATGGGACGTGCCGACATCGAGGGTCTCGAACCGGCACGCATCTTCTGACGTCGATCCCCGGTGATCACTCTCCGAGACGGCGGTCCTCGGTGAGCTCGTCGAGGTTCTCCACGTCGCGGACCTCACGTAGGTAGTGGTCGAGCTCGGAGATCTCGTCTTCGATGTGGCGTTCGAGCCGGAGCACCTGCCGTGCCCGCTCGGCGGGGTCGTCGGTGCGTTCGATGCCGGTCATGCGGTCGGCCAGGCCACGCCACTGTGTGGACGTCACGCCACCGAGGCCCAGCGGCGCCCGCAACGCCGGATCGCGCACCACCAGTGCGACCGCCGAGATCGTGACCACGTCGTAGACCGCAGCGGGAATCGCCCGGCCCGGCATCCGGCCGGGTTCGACGTCGGCGAGCCGGTCGGTGACGGCCGAGACGACCCGTCCGGTCGCCGAGCGGAGCAGCGAGCCGACTCCCGCAGCGGTGAGGCCGACGCTCACTCCGACACCGACGAGGGTTCCGAGCTTCCGGCGAGCCGCCTCGGTGGCGGCGGCAGCCACCACCAACTCGGCCTGTTCCGAGCGGGTGGCGTCACCCACGAGGTCGGCAAAGCGCGTCACCCGGGCGAGATGGGAACCGCGCACGATCTCCACACCCCGGGCGTCGACGACGGCGGTCGCATAGGCACCCGCGGCGATGCCGACCGACACCTGGGCCACCGGGTCGCGCAGGATCGCACCGAAGAGGTCGGTCACCTGCTCGTACGTGCCGAGCACCACTTCCTCTCCGTCGAGCAGGACGAGCACCTCCGATCCTCCCTCGCGGCGGATGGCCGGAGCCAGGGTGTCGACGTAGCCGACCAGCGACGCGGCGACACCCCGGGCCAGACCCGCCTGCATCCCGCCGTCGAGGGTGGTGCCGGTGAGCAGAGTCAGCTCGGCGAGGACGTGATAGCTGTCACGTCGCCGCGTCGGGTCGGTGGCCACCGCATCGTGCAGGGCGGTGACGACGAACTCGTGGACCAGATCGTCGTCGAGCAGCTCCCAGGTGCCCAGGGCGGACAGCGTCCCGGACACGAGCAGGACGTCGAGTGCCGCCCGGGGTGTGTCGAGCAGACCGATCATCGCCGCTTCGACCGCCTCGAGGTGGTGCCGGGTGCCGAGTGCGCCGACCGGTTCGTCGGCGAGCAGTGCTCCGACGAGGGCCGCCACCGTGATGTGCTCGGGGAAGTCGGCCAAGCTCGTGACGAGTGCCATGCTCGGCGTGACGCCGGCGAGCTCCAGCAGCCGGTCGGCGACGGTGTCGCTGCGGTACGCCCGCTCGGCCAGCTCGGTGGCCAACTGCTGGAGCTCGGTGTCGGTGGGCCGATCGGCCGGGTCGTGCGAGGTGAGGTCGTAGAGGACGAGGAGCAGGTCGTCGAGGAGCTGCCGGTCCTGTGCTCTGCGCTGCGGATCCGTCCGTCCCGAACGGCGTGGTCCGGAGCGCGCCGCAACCGGTCCGGCGGCGTTCCAGCCGAGCAGGGCCTGGCTGGCGATGATCTGTCCGAGCAGCGGCAACCAGTGATCCTGCAGGTTCCTCCGCGTGAGCCGGACCGCATCGAGCGCGTCCTGCGCTGCCGGGTCGTCGGAAACGATCGACCAGAGCTGCTCGATGGCATCGGACGTGGCGCGGGCGAGCCGGCGGATCCGTTCGAGGTCGTAGCCGGTCTCCATCGCAGCGGTGCCGTTCGTCGCCGTCAGCCGACGCGGCCGAACGGGTGGTGCACCGTCTGGAGCTGCTGGCGGGCGAGCACGTCGAGTTCGTCGGCGCGCTGCTCGAACAGCCAGGCCTGCCAGCGCAGGTCGTCGGCGGCCTGATGGAGCTGGTGCACGTTGGTGGCGAGCAGGGTGCGGCACAACGTGGGTCGTAGGCCGCGCCAGGTGTCGTCGCCCGCGAGCTGTTCGAGGCGCATGACCGGGCCCGCCTCGATGGTGGTGGCGAGGGCGCGGAGTTCGGCGGCTCGTCGGCGGAATTGGTCGGCGCGTGCGTTCATCGCACCGCAGTGGGCGCCGGCTCCCCCGAACCGGAAGCAGCGCACCGTCACAGCATCGGGACCGGGACCGGCGTGGGGGTCAGGACGGGCGCTGGAGGTCGGCCAGTTCGACGGTGCGGTCGGCGACGACGGCGGCCTCGTCGCGGTCGTGGGTGACGAGGACGGCGGTGGTGCCGGCCGAGCGCAGGATGTGGGTGAGGTCCACGGTCAGGCGATCGTGCAGCTCGCGATCGAGACCCGTGAGCGGCTCGTCGAGCAGCACCACGGCCGGCACCGCGGCGAGTGTCCGGGCGAGAGCCACCCGCTTGGCCTCCCCACCCGAGAGACCGTCCACACTGCGATCGCCGAATCCGGCGAGACCGACCCGCTCCAGCCAGTCGTCGGCGCGCCGGCGCCGCTCCGCCCGTTCGACGCCGGTCATCTTCAGGCCGAACGCCACGTTGTCGGCCACGGATCGGTGGGGAAACAGCTGGTTGTCCTGGAACACCATGCCCACACGCCGCTGGTGCGTCGGCACGTCGGTGACATCGCGGCCGTCGATCCGCACCGACCCCGAGCGGGGGCGGACGATCCCGGCGATCACTCGCAGCAGCGTGCTCTTGCCGCTGCCGGAGGGTCCGAGCACGGCGGCGATCTCCCCCGACGCCATCGCCAGCGACACTCCGTCGAGGACTTCGACGCCGTCGAACGCCACGGCGACGTCGCGTACCTCCAGCGTGCTCACGAGCCGTCTCGATCGCGGCCCGCCGACGGTCCGCCCGCCTGCAGCCGGTCGGTGACGGCCACCGCCACGATGGTCGTCACGGCGAGCATCGTGGCCAGTGCGAAGCCCTGGGCCTGCAACAGCGACCCGGTCCGGCCGAGCAGCCGTTCGATGGCGATCGGCATCGTCTCGCCACCCGACCGCGACAGGAAGCTCGTCGCTCCGAACTCTCCCAGGGAGATCGCCGCCGCCAACCCTGCCCCGGCGGCGAGCGGCCGCCACAGGTACGGCACGACGGTCTCCCGCCAGGCGCGCACCGGCGGCGCTCCCAGCGTGGCCGCGGCGGTCGTCAGGTCGGGGGCCACCGAACGCAGCACGCCGAGCGTGGCGCGCACCACGAACGGCACGGCGATCAGCGCATGACCCACCGGCACCAGCCACCACGACGCTCTCCAGTCGACCGGCGGCGCATCGAACGTGATCAGCATGCCGAACCCGATCGTGACCGCCGACGTGCCGAGCGGGAGCATCAGCCCGGCATCCAGCACCCGCCCGGCCCGTCCGGCCGCCGCGATCGCCAGGGTTGCCAGACCGCCGACGACCACGGCGAAGAGCGTCGCCCACACGGCATTGACCAACGAGTTGGCGATCGCATTCCAGGGGTCGACACCGACGCGGATCCCGGGGCGGATCTCGGTGCGTCCGAGATCGGTCCAGGCGGTGGCCGACCATCCCGTCGGCGTGGAGAAGGACCGGACGACGAGGGCCACCAGCGGTGCCCCTGCCACCGCGAACGTGGCCATCACCACCCCCGTGACCAGGCGACGTTCTCCCCGTCCCGCCGGTCGACGCAATGGCGACCGGAACGTCAGCCCGAGCGCTCGGCTGTGCCGACGCTGGGCGGTCGTCGACCACGCCAGGCCGGCGCCGAGCACGAGCAGCTGCAGCACCGTCAGTACGGCCGCCCCACCGATGTCGCCGAGCTGCGTGGCCCGGCGCCAGATCTCCACCTCGACCGTGCGGGTGCCGGTGGCGCCGACCACCCGGATCACACCGAACGACGTGAACGAGAACAGGAACACGACGGTGGCGGCGGCGATGACCGAGGGACGGATCAACGGCAGCGAGATCTGGCTGAACACCTGCCACCGTGATGCACCCAGCGTGGCTGCTGCCGCCTCCATGTCGGTGGGGAGGTGCTCCCACATCGCGCCCACCAGGCGCACCACCACCGCCAGGTTGAACACGACGTGTGCGGCCACGATGGCGAACACCGTGCGGTCGAGCGACTCCGGCAGCAGGGCCAGGATCGCCGCACCCATCACCACCGTCGGCAGCACGAACACCGCAGTGAGGAGGCCGACCAACAGTCGTCGGGTGCGGAAGTCGAACCGGGCGACGACGTAGGCGGGCGCCATGGCGATCAGCACGGTGGACACGGTGGAGACCACCGCCTGCCACGTGGTGAACCACACGACGTCCCAGGTGGCGTCACGGCCGAGGGTGGCGGAGATCGCCTCGCCCGAGAGTGCCTCGGCGAGCAGCGTGACGAACGGCCACAGGAAGAACACCGCCAGACCCGTGGCGGGTCCGACGGTGAGCGCCGCGACGAACCATCGCGGCAGCCGGTTCACCCGAGCACCAGCTCGGTCCATTCGTCGATCCAGGTCGACCGGTTCTCGTCGATCACGTCGGGGTCGAGGGTCCGGGGTTCGGCCGGGGCGACGGCGAAGTCCACGAACTCCTGGGGCAGGTCGACGCTCGAGTTCGCCGGGTAGACGAACAGGTTCAACGCCAGTTCCTGCTGGAACTCATCGGAGATCAGGAAGTCGACGAGCTGCCGGGCCTCCTCGGGCGCATCCGTGCCGCGCAGGACGCCGACGAACTCGACCTGGCGGAAGCAGGTGCTCTCCATCACACCGGTCGGCGCGTCGTCGCGCGGCGGGTCGGCGAAGATGACCTCGGCGGGTGGGCTGGTGCCGTAGCTCACCACCATGGGGGTGGGTCCGCCGCCGGCCCAGGTGAAACGCTCGTAGTAGGCCTGGGTCCAGCTCTCCACCACCTCGACGCCGTTGTCGCCGAGCGCCTGCCAGTACTGCTGCCAGCCGTCGGCGCCGTACTCGTCGATCGTGGCGAGCAGGAAGGCGAGCCCGGGCGAGGACGTGGCCGGGTTCTGCACCACGAGCATCCCGGCATAGGCCGGGTCGACGAGGTCGTCGAACGACGTCGGCGGTTCGAGGCCACGCTCGTCGAACCACCCGATGTCGTAGTTGACGCACACGTCGCCGTAGTCGACCGGCGTGGCCTCCGCGTTCGGGACGAGGTCGGTCAGTCCGCTCGGAACGTTCCCGAGCCCTGCTGCCTCGTAGGGCTCGAAGATGTCCTCCTCGACGGCGCGGGACAAGAAGGTGTTGTCGATGCCCCACATCACGTCCCCTTCGGGGTTGCCGGCGGTGAGGGCGGCCTTGGCCAGCATCGTGCCGGTGTCGCCCGCGACCAGGATGTCCACGTCGATGCCGGTGTCGGCCGTGAACCGGCCGAGTGCCTCGTTGAGCGACGTGTCGGCTTCGGGGAACGAGTCGTAGGTGACGAGGGTGACACCGGCCACCGTGCCGTCGTCGCCGGCCGTGTCGGTCGCCGTGTCGCCGGTCGTGGTGTCGCCGGTCGTGGTGTCGCCGGTCGTGGTGTCGCCGGTCGTGGTGTCGCCGGTCGTGGTGTCGGGGGCGGTCGTGACCTCCGGCGTCGGCGGTTCGCCGGTGGCGACGGAGCCGTCGCCCCCTCCGTTCGTCGTCGTGTCGTCGCTTCCGCAGGCGGCGACCACGAGGGCCAGCGCCGTGCCGGCGGCAAGGACGCGGAGTCGGTTGGTGACGATCATGGTCAGACCTCTGCTTTCTCGCTGTTGCCCCCGTCGTGGGGGTCTGTGCCGTCGGTTCGCTGCCCGTCGGTGACGGCCTCCACGGGCGGGGCGCCGAACGACTCCGCCGGTGCGTCGAACACGGTCAGCACACCCGACACGAGCGACACCTCGACGTCGACCGGAGCATCACCGGGCAGGACCTCGTTGCTCATCCCGAGGCCGACGAGCGGGTCGATGTCGACCTTGTCGAGTTCCCATCGGGTACCGGTGATCGAGACCTTCGTGCACGGCCCGTGCATCGCCAGCAGCGACAGGGTCGAGCCGGGCAGGACACGCCAGGCGATGCTGCCGGGCCCGTGTACCACTCGTAGGTGGTGGCCGTCCCACCAGGCGTCGAGCTCGGGAACGCTGGTCAGCGATGGCCCGCCGAGCGCGCCCAACCCGGCGATCGTGTGGTCGAGCCGGTCGCCGCCACCGACGAGGGTGATCCGCTCGGGGTCCGTCCCCACCGCCAGATCCAGTGCGAGCTCGGTGTCGGTGCGGTCCTTGTCGGTGGGGTGGCGGCTGATGCTGGTGTTGCGGGCTGCCCAGGCGAGCCCGTCGTCGGTGACCGAGTCGAGATCACCGACCAGGTGCGACGGCTCGAGGCCGGCGGCCAGTGCATGGTCGAGACCGCCGTCCACGGCGAAGAGCACCGAGTCGTGAGGGATCTTGGCGACCAGGTCGGGGTCGAGGGGAGCGGCCCCGGTGATGATGACGATGTGTTCGTTCACGTTCCTCCGCCGGCATTATCCGGATCAGGTTCTCGGGTCGGTGACGGCGAGTCACCCTCTCAGCCCGCCGCGCCAGCGAGCTCCCCGTGGGTCGGAACCACCGTACCGCATCCTGACGCCGGGCACACCCCGGGCCCGATCGGCCGACGGGGATCATGCGGGTCGGGATCACATGGGACCCTGATCACCGGACCGATTCAGGCGAACGTGCGGATGCACAGCGCCACGGCCGACACGGCCAGCATCCCGACGATGGCGAGGTCGAATCCCCGCGACGACACCGAGCCGCGCAGGCGGGCCCCGAACGAAGTCGCCACCATCACGGGCACGCACGCCAGCAGTGTCGCCGCCACCCGGCCCGACAGCTCGCCGCTCACCACGAGCACCACGAGTTGCGTGAGCCCGGTGATCAGGAACAGCGACGTGACCGACAGGATGTGGGCGCCACGGGCGAGTCGGTAGCTGTGGATCCAGGAACCGACCACCGGCCCGGAGATGCCGATGGCGCCCTGGAAGACTCCGGCCACTCCACCGACGAGCGGAGACCAGCGCCGTGACGCAGCCGGCCCGATCCGGAGGTCGGGACGGGCGAAGAACAACACCACGTAGCCCAGGATCGCCACGACCAGCGCGATCACGAGGGGTTCGTCCGGAACGTTCACGAACAGCAGGGTCCCGGCGACCGCTCCGACCACGCCGGTCGCGGCGAGGACGGGGAGGTCCCGCGTCTCGCCGACGCGGTCACGTTCACGGGCAGCGAGGGTGGCGTTCGCCAGCACGTTGGGGAAGGCGATCACCACCACGGCGGTCTCGACGTCGACGAACAGCGAGGTGATCGGAATGGCGATCAGCGGGAGTCCCATCCCGGTGACGGCCTTGGCGACGGCGCCGATCACGACGGCGACCAACACGATCGCCAGTTCGGTGCCGCTCACCGTCGCAGTCTGCCCGCACCGTTCCCGCGCTGTCACACTGGTGCCATGCGCATCGGCCTGTCCGCGTCGTGGCCGGCTCACCCGAGGACGTTGCTGCGCAGCTGGCGCCGCTGGACGACCTCGGGATCGACGAGGTGATGGTGCGCACGATGGGAATCTCTGCCGAGGTGGATCTCGAGACCATCACGCTCGTCGGAGGTCTGCCACGATGAGGTCATGAGCGACACCTTCACCGCCCTCGTCCTGCGCGAGACCGACGACGGACACGTCGGCGCACTCGAGGAACTCACCGATGCCGACCTTCCCGACGGTGACGTCACCGTCGAGGTCGACTACTCGTCGCTGAACTACAAGGACGGCCTCGCCCTGGCCGGGAAGAACCGCATCGTGCGGACCTATCCCATGGTGCCGGGCATCGATCTGACCGGCACGGTGGTGGCCAGCGACTCGCCCGACTGGAAGGTCGGCGACGAGGTGGTCTCCACGAGCTTCCAGGTGGGCGAGCGTTACTGGGGCGGGTATGCCCAGAAGCAGCGGGTGCGGTCCGAGTGGCTGGTACGGCGCCCTCCGGGTATGTCGGCGAAGACGGCGATGGCGGTCGGCACGGCGGGTCTCACGGCCATGTTGTGCGTGATGGAGCTGGAAGACGCCGGCGTGCAGCCCGGTGACGGTCCGGTCGTGGTGACGGGCGCTGCCGGTGGAGTCGGCTCGACGGCGGTGGCCGTGCTGGCGAAGCTCGGCTACGAGGTCACGGCGGTGACGGGCCGTCCCGAGCAGCACGACTACCTGCGCAGTCTCGGTGCGTCGGCGTTCCTCACGCGGGCCGAGATGAGCGAACCGCCGCGGCCGCTCGAGTCCGAGACGTGGGCGGGTGCGGTCGACACGGTCGGGTCGACGATGCTGGCCAAGGTGCTGGCACAGATGAAGTTCCGCTCCACCGTGGCCGCGTGCGGGCTGGCCGGCGGTGCCGACCTGCCGACCACGGTGATGCCGTTCATCATCCGCGCCGTGCGGTTGCAAGGGGTGGAGGCCGTGATGGCGCCGATTCCGCTGCGTGAAGCCGCCTGGGCCCGCATCTCCGTCGACCTGCCGGTCGATCTCGTGGAGGCGATGACCGAGGTGGTGCCGCTCAGCGAGCTGCTCGAGCGCGGCCCGTCGATCCTCGAGGGTCAGGTGCGCGGGCGCTGGGTGGTCGATCCCAACGCCTGACGGCACGGCTCGCTGCCGGTGCGCAGGCGCCCGGACGACAGGGTGATTCAGGCCGGTTCGAGAGGAGCGCGGTCGCTGTACTCGGCCCACTCCCACTCGCTGCCGTAGTCGTCGAGCAGGTCGAGGAACGGTCGGGGCGGCAGCGCCTCCGGGCCGACCACACCGGGGCGGTGCCACACGCCGGTGGCGATCAGCTCGATGGCCACCGCCGGCATCACGGCCGTCTGCCACACCACCGCCTGGTGCCCGAACTCGCGCATCGACCAGGCGTTGTCGACGATGTGGTAGAGGTACACCTCTCGCGGCCGGCCGTCCTTGCCGAGGCCCGTCACCCAGGTGCCGGCACACGTTCGTCCGGTCATCTTGTCGCCGAGCGTCGCGGGGTCGGGCAGGGTGGCGGCCACCGCGTCACGCGGCGACACCCGGACGCCGCGCACGTCGACCGGGTCGGTGGAGTGCAGGCCGAGCTTGCGCAGTGTCTCGAGGACGTCGATGAACTCCTCGCCCAGCCCGTACTTGAACGTCACCCGCTCGGCGTCGATCCACCGTGGGATCAAGATGACCTCCTCGTGCTCCACGTTCACGCACTGCACCGGGCCGATGCCCTCGGGGAACGTGAAGATCTCCGGTTCGCTGAACGGCTCGGTGGTGAACCAGCCGCGCTCGCGCTCGTAGACCACCGGCGGGTTGAGGCACTCCTCGATGGTGGTCCAGATGGAGAACGTCGGAGCGAAGTCGTGGCCCTCGACGACGAGGTCGGCGCCGTCGCGCACACCGATCTCGTGGACCTCGCCGAACAGCTCCTCGGCGGCGTAGCGGGCGGCGACGTCGGAGAAGCCCGGTTCCACGCCCATGCCGCACAGCGCCATCAGGCCGCGGGCCTTCCAGGTCGGTGATTCGGCGAACTGGCCGTCTCCGAGCCGGATGCCCGTCTTCTCGTACGGGTGCGTGGGATGGGGCACCGACAGGTTCATGGCCATGTCGACGTAGTGGCAGCCGGCGGCGAACGCACCGGCGAAGATCGGCGGGTTGAAGCGGGGGTCGCAGGCGTTGAGGACGACGTCGGCCTGCACGGCGCGCGCCATGTCGGCGACGGACTGCTCCGACGACGCATCGATGTGGGCGGCCTCGATCCGCTGAACCTCGACGGCCCGTCCGCCCTCGAGCGCACCCGCCACGGCGGCCTCCGCCTTGTCGGCATCGATGTCGGCGACCGTGATGTGACGGTACGCCTCCCGCGTGGCGGCGATCGCCACGAACGCCGACCCGACCCCACCAGCACCCACCACCAAGACGCGCATGGCGGAACGATAATCGCACGGGAACGGAGTGCGAGCGCTGCTGCGCAGGGGCGACGCGCGGCTGCAGCTGGATAGCGTCGTGGGGCATGGACGAGTCGTCGCTGCGGTCGAAGTCGTTGTGGCTGGAACAGCTCGACGGGCCGCTCACGCCTCGGCTTTCGCTCGAGGGTGACGCCGACGTCGACGTCGCGGTCGTCGGCGGCGGGTACACCGGCTTGTGGACCGCCTACGCACTGCTGCGAGCCGATCCGTCCGTGCGGGTCATGGTGATCGAACGGCACGTCGTCGGCTTCGGCGCATCCGGCCGCAACGGAGGCTGGTGCGTCGGGGAGCTCGCAGGCGAACTCCACGGAGCGGTCGAACTCGGCGGCCGCGACGGCGGGATCCGGATGATGCGCGCCGTCATGGACACCGTCGACGAGATCGGGCGGATCGTCGACAGCGAAGCGATCGACTGCGGTTTCGCGAAGGGCGGCGTGATCCGCCTCGCCCGGACCGTGCCGCAGCTCGAACGCCAGCGGGACGAGGTCGGGACCTACCGCATCCACGGATTCGGTGCCGACGACATCGACCTCCTCGACGCTGCCGAGGCGGCCGACCGTCTCACGGCCACCGACGTCCTGGGCGGCATCCACTACGCCCACGGTGCCCGGGTCCAGCCGGCCCGCCTGGCGCGCGGGCTCGCCGGTGCGGTCGAGCGCCTCGGCGGGCGGATCGTGGAGGAGACCGACGTCACCGATGTCGTCGCGGCTACGTCCACGACCCGCCCGGCAGCGGTCACCGGCCGCGGCACCGTACGCGCCGACGTCGTCGTGCGCGCCACCGAGGGATACACCCGCGACCTGCCGGGTCACCGCCGCACCCTCGTGCCGCTGTACTCGCTGATGGTGGCCACCGAGCCCCTGCCGGACGAGATGTGGGACACCATCGGGCTGCGCGAGATGGAGACCTTCTCCGACGACCGGCGCATGGTGATCTACGGCCAGCGCACCGCCGACGGCCGGATCGCATTGGGCGGCCGGGGTGCGCCGTACCGGTTCGGGTCGGGCATCGATGCCGCCACCGAACAGCGCTCGGACGTCCACGACACCATCGCCCGCACGCTCGTGGAGCTGCTGCCGCAACTCGCCGACACGCCGATCACCCACCGGTGGGGTGGTGTCCTGGGCGTGCCGCGTGACTGGCGCCCCTCCGTGGGGCTCGACAGGGACACCGGGCTGGCATGGGCGGGCGGCTACGTGGGCGAAGGCGTGGCCGTGTCGAACCTGGCCGGTCGCACCGTCGCCGATCTCGTCAGGGGCGAGCGCTCGGACCTCGTGTCGCTGCCGTGGGTGGATCACCGTTCGCGGGCATGGGAACCCGAGCCGCTCCGCTGGCTCGGCATCAACGGCGGGTTGCGGATCGCCGGTCGCATCGACCGGCACGAGGAGCGCACCGGATCGACGTCGCGCCTCGGCGAACTGCTCGACCGGTTCGTCGGGTAGCCGTGGGCAATCGGACGGAAAGGTGGAATGATGAGCCCGATGATCACCGACCATGCCGACCATCTGTCGCACGTCTGGTCCAAGGTGACCGACCTCGAGATCGCCTCCGGCGACGGGTCGTGGGTCACGACCACCGGCGGTGAGCACGTTGGTGGAGACGGGTTGAGACCCGGCTGCCCGTGACGACCGTTCATCTTCCCTGACCGCCGGCCGTCGGACGACGGCCCGACCCCGGAGGCTCCTGCCATGCCGACCCACACGATCCAGCCACCCGAGTGGATCGACGCCGCGCCGATTCGTGTCGAGGCCTCGATCGATGTGGCCGTCCCGCCTGCGGCAGCGTGGGAGCGCATCACCGATCACGCCGGCTGGCCCGAGTGGTTCACGGCGCTCGACCGGGTGGAGGTGATCGGCTCGGGCGAAGGTGTCGGCGGCGGACGGCGGGTGACCGCCAAGCGCCTGACGCTGGAGGAGGAGTTCACCGCCTGGGACGAGAACGAGCACTTCGCGTTCGCCGTCACGTCGTCGAAGCTGCCGATCCTGGAGACGCTCGCGGAGTCGGTCCGGATCGAGCCCACCGACGAGGGGTGCCGGATCGTCTACCGGCAGGGGCTGCAGGCGAAGCGGGGGTTCGGCAAGGTCCTCGACCTGCTGTGGAAGCAGGCGGCGAAGGACCTCCCGGTCGCACTCGCCAACCTGAAGGCCCTCCTCGAATCCCCCTGACCCGCGTCGCGAGCGGGTGAGGTTTCTCGTTTGCGTGACGCATTTGTTGGCCCGTCCCAACATTTCCGTCACGCAAACGGTGGTGGTGCTGTGGGTTTCTCGTTTGCGTGACGTTTTCTTCGGCCCGTCCCGAAATTTCCGTCACGCAAACGGTGCTGGGGGTCGGGGGCAGGGGGAGGGCCAGCCGTTGCGGTCGGCGGCGAGGGTGGAGATGTGCCGGGCGATCTGCAGCACGGTGCGGTCGTGGAGGAACGGGCCCACGATCTGGATCCCGATCGGGAGGCCCTGGGCGCTGATGCCCACCGGCACCACGGTGGCCGGCAGGTAGGCGAGCCCGGCCGGGGCGATCCACGGCCACAGGTCGAGATACGGCCGCTCGACGCCGTCGATCTCCACCGTCCGTGCGAACTGCGGCAACGACTGGTCGTGCGGGATCGCAGGGCGGGGATGCACCGGCAGCAGGAGCGCATCGTGGCGCTCGAAGAACTCCGCGAAGCGCTGGCGGATCTGCAGACGCCGCTCGTTGTTGGCCAGCCAGGCGCGGTGGCGCGCAGCGGTACTGCGCTTCATCCACCCCAGCGGCGACTCCGTGTCGTCGGCGGCGAATGCGTCGAGCGACTCCTTCGGCTGGCCACCGGCCAGCGCTGCGAACAGCAGCTCACCGAACACCCGGAATGCCTTCTCGAGTGTCACGTCCGGCCGCGCATCGGTGTCGACCCGTCCGCCCGCCGCGTCGACGGCGGCCACGATGTCGACGAGCGCCCGGGTCGTGTCGGCGTCGACGGAACAGGCGGGGTCGTCGAGCCAGGCCGCGATCCGGAAGTCGGCGAGCCGGGTCGAGCGGGGTGCGGGGAGGTCGAGCCGCCACGCCGGGGTCGACCAGCGGTCGGGGCCGGCCATCACGTCGAGCCCGAGTTCGAGGTCGTCGACCGTCCGGGCCATGGGGCCGACCACGGCGAGGTCGGCCTGGGTGAGCGTTCCCGGCATGCCGGGGATCTGCCCGTGGCCGGGCACGATGCCGTAGCTCGGTTTGTGGCCCATCACGCCGCTGTAGTGCGCCGGCACGCGGATCGAGCCGCCGATGTCGCTGCCCACCTCGAGCGGCGTGAAGCCCGTCGCCAGCGCCGCCGCCGAGCCACCCGACGATCCCCCGGGAGTGTGGTCGAGGCGATGCGGGTTGTGGGTCGTGCCGTACACCTCGTTGAAGCTCTGGATGTCGTCGGCGAACAACGGCAGGTTCGTCTTGGCGAACGGGATGGCTCCCGCGTCACGCAGCCGGGCGACCGGCCAGGAGTCCTCGGTCGGGACGAAGTCGGCGAGGTCGGCGGAACCGGACGTGGTGATGCACCCCTCGGTCTGGAACGAGTCCTTCACCGTCATCGGCACCCCGTGGAGCGGCCCGCCCGCGAGGCCCTGCACCACGGCGTCGTCGGCCTCCCGGGCGAGCCTGCGGGCCCGGTCGAGATCCCACTGGACGACGGCGTTGATCCCGCCGTCGAGGCGCTCGATCCGATCGACGAGGTGATCGAGTGTCTCGGTGCTCGACACCTCACGCCGACGGACGGCCGCCGCCAGCTCCGACGCCGAACGCCAGTGCAGTTGCTCGCTCACGATCGATCACTCTCGCGCGTCCGACGAGTGCCGGCGCGAGCCGGGCCGCAGCGACACCGTCGTGATGTGGGAGCGGTCAGGGGGCCGGTCGCCCGTCGACGGCGAGCGAGGCGTTCCTGTAGCGCCGGTCGTCGGTGACCTCGTCGCCGAACCACGGCGGCGGCTCGAACGAACGCAGCGCATCCGGCGAGTCGAACTCCACCTCGGCGACCACCAGTCCGTCGAGGTCGTCGTGGAACACGTCGAGTTCCACGGTGTGCCCGTCCAGTGCGAACCGGTGGCGGGTCTTCACGATGCGCCGCCCGGTAGTGGCGGGCCATACCGACTCGAATCGCTGTCGGGCGATCGTCCATTCGAGCTCGCCGCGTTCGCCCGGACCGTCGGCCTCCGTTCGCCACTTGACGGTGAGGGTGCAGTCGCCGGCGTCTCGCACCCGCACCGAGACCGCGCCGTCGACGGCGAGATAGCCCTGCCGGATCTCGCTGGAGCCGCAGCGTTCGAGGTCCCCCGGCACCGATCGCAGGCCGCCGTCCAGCAGGAACTTGCGCTCGAGTTCGCGTCCCGATCCGCTGTCGCCTGACGCCTGCTGTTCGTCCTCGGAGCGCTCGCGCGAGAGCGTGGCGATCCCGCCGACGACGAGTTCGGGACCGAGACGTACGGTGTCGAGCCAGTACTTCTGCACCCGGGCGACGAAGGCGTCACCGTCCTCCGCGTAGATCGTGTGGCCCATCCGGAACGCCCGGCGGCGCAACTCGGCCTGCTGGGCCCGGGCGAGGTCGACGGTGTGGCCCACCGCGGCTGCGGTGGCGGCACCCGCGCCGTCGAGCCGGGCGACCAGCACGGCGAGGTCGTGGTCGTCGCCGAGCGCCTCGGCGAGATCATCGAGGTTGTCGGCCAGCGGACCCATCACGCTGGGGGCCGTGTCGTGCAGCAGTCGGGTCTGGTACCAGAGGTGCTTGACGGCCTTGCGCCACTCGTGGAGCCGCTCGTCGGTGGGGTGCTTCTCGGCGCGACGCAGCCAGCGACGGCCGAGATCGTACGTCGAGCCGAGGCCGTCCCCCAGCGGCTCGAAGCCAGCCGGGACCTTCCACTTCCGCGACGCCTCCAGCGCCTCCTGCAGCAGGTCGCGTGCCATGCGGATCCGGTCGTCGCCGCTCCCGGCAGCTTCGGTCGCGGCGTCGGCGAACGCGGCCTGGCCGGCACGGACTGCTCGCAGATCGTGCCGGGCGCCGGAGTCGCCGGTCGGCTGGGCATCGACGAGGATGTCGAACGTGGCGAGAACGGCATGGGCGTCTCGCAGGGCCGACAGCTCGTTGGCAGCGGAGCGCACCGTCCGGTCGAACCGGTGGAACCGGCTGCCGAGAGCCGGACCGACGAGCCGGGCCAGGCCGCGGACCTCCTTGCACCGTTTCCGGATCTCGTGGATCGCTTCCTCCACGTCGGTGTCGTCGTCGACCGCGTCGATCAGTGTGTCGAGCCGCTCGACGGCCTCCCCGAGGCGCTCGGCGGCGATCCGGCGAACCTCGCGGCGGGCGGAGGCGGACGGTGCGATCACGTAGCCCACGCCGCCATTCCTACCGCACCGGCGTCCCCGTCGTCACCGTGAAGCGATCGACCACCGGAGACGTCGGGTCGCGACGTCGGGTGGAGAACGTCGAGCAGTGTCAGGTGGCGGGTTCGCCGAGCAGGGCGAACGTGCCGTCGGCCGTGGCGACCAGACGGTCGTCGGAACCGTGCACGCGGGCGTCGAGATGGACGAGGTTGCGGCCTCTGCGGAGCACGGTGGCCGTCGCTGTCACCTCGCCCTCCGAGACCGGTCGGATGAAACGCAGCGACACCTCGACGCTGGCGCAGTACCGGCCGTCGTCGACCACGCTCATCGTCGCCTTGCCCATCGCCGTGTCGACCATGGCGAAGAGCACCGCCCCGTGCACCACACCGTAGGGGTTGAGGTGCTGCTCGGCGAGGTCGACCGAGGCGATGCCGAGGCCGGGCTCGTCGCCCGACATCTCCATGCCGAGATACGAGCGCAGCGGGAACATGCCCCGCAGCTCCAGCTCCTCGCCGCCGTCTGCTGTGGTGTCGGCTCCCGTCATCGCGTCGACGTTAGGTCGTCGGCCGGTCGGTGGGCGGTGCCGGACCGACCGGTGGGGCCGATCGGCCCTGTCCACAGCCGGTCGCCGCCCGTACCGTGAGCAGCATGGGAGTCGTCGCCTGTCCCTCCTGCGGGGCGCGCAACCGTGTGCCCCTCGCCGCGTCCGGGAACCCCCGCTGCGCGAAGTGCCACCACGACCTCCCCTGGCTCGTCGAGGCCGGTGACGCCGAGTTCGCCGACGCCGTTGCCACCTCACGGCTGGTGCTGGTCGATCTCTGGGCACCGTGGTGCGGTCCCTGCCGCATGGTCGCTCCGATCCTCGAGCGGCTCTCCGCAGAGTTCGCCTCCGATCTCAAGGTGGTGAAGGTCAACATCGACGAGTCACCGCACACCGCCCGGCGCTACCGCGCCACCAGCATCCCGATGCTGCTGTTCCTCCGGGACGGTGATCTCGTCGAGACCGTCATCGGCGCCCAGCCCGAACACGCTCTGCGCACCAGGATCACCGGAATGATCGGCGCACCGCAGGCATGACCGGCGACCGGTTCGTCGAGCGTGCCGAACGCTCCGCTGGTCGCTCCCACGCCCCATCGATCGCGCTGGCGTCGACGCCGCTGCGAGCGTGGCCGGCGCCCTCGACGACATGGTGGAGGGTGGCCGCTTCGCCGCGATCTCCGTGCGCTGTTTCGATCTCCTCCACGATCCGGGCACGTCGGGATGTCTCGCCCTCGCCGAACTGAACGACGACGGCATCGTGGCCGGCTGCGAAGGTGATCTCCCGTCCACGGTGGGGATGCTCTGGGCCCGGCACCTGCTCGGTCAGGGATCGTGGGTGGCCAACCCGTCCCGTCTCGATCGGAGGCGCAACGAGGTGGTGCTCGCCCACTGCACGCTGGCGCCGTCGCTCACGGAGGGCTACTCGTCGTCGACCCACTTCGAATCGGGTATCGGCGTGGGCATCTCGGGCTGGTTCGCCGAGCAACCCGTTGCTCCGCATCGGCGGCCGCGACCTCGAGCTCTGCTGGATCGCCGACGGCGAGATCGTCGACCCTGCCTGAACCGACAACCGTGAGCCGCCGTGAACCGGGCGGTGCATGGCGGCCTAGTGTCTCGGCATGTCGCGCGGCGCTGCAGCCTTCTTCGACCTCGACCGGACGCTCATCTCGACATCGTCGGCGACGGTCTTCCGGGCCCACCTCGCTGCCGCCGGGCTCGGGGGATCGGGGGAACTGCCACTCGCCGACGTCCTCACCCGGTTCTACGAGCAGTTCGGCGAGACGTGGATCCTCATGCAGCCCGCCCGCCTCGCCAGCCGCGCCGCGAAGGGGTGGAGCGTGGAGACCGTCGAGCGGGCGATGCAGGGCGCCGCCGAGGAACTCGCCGAGTTGGTGCTGCCCGGTGCGGCGTCGGCGATCGAGCAGCATCGTGCTGCAGGTCGGCGGCTGGTGATGGCCACCACCTCGCCGTTGGTGTTCGTGAAGCCGTTCGCCGACCGCTTGGGTTTCGACGACGTGGTCGCCACCCGGTGGGAACGAACCGAGGGCCCGGACGGCGACGTGTTCACCGGCAGGATGACCGGCGACTTCGTGTGGGGGAGGCCGAAGTCCGACGCCGTGGCCCGGTGGGCCGAACGTCACGGTGTCGTGCTCTCCGAGAGCTGGGCCTACTCCGACAGCTACTTCGACGCGCCGCTGCTCGCCTCGGTGGGACATCCGGTGGCGGTCAACCCCGACCTCCAGCTGCAGGCGACGGCGCTGCTCCGCGGCTGGCCGGTGGTGAACTTCGACAGGGCGGAGGGCGTGGCCAAGATCGCCGGACGGGAACTGCAGGAGTGGGGCCGGCCGTTCGTGCGTCCCGAGCTGTACGCGCCCTATGCCCGCTTCGAGTTCTCCGGTCTCGAGCACGTCCCGGCGCACGGGCCGGCGATCGTGGTGTTCAACCATCGCTCGTACTTCGACCCGGTGGTGATGGCGCTCGTGATCGCCAAGACCGGGCGGAACGTCCGCGGCCTCGGCAAGAAGGAGGTGTTCGACGTCCCGTTGGTCGGCCCGTTCCTGAAGGCGTCGGGCGGGATCCGCGTCGATCGCGGAACGGGCTCCGACGAACCCGTCGACGCCGCCGTTGCTGCACTGAGGTCGGGCGACCTGCTGATGATCGCCCCCGAAGGGACGATTCCGCGTGGTCCGGCCTTCTTCGAGCCGGAACTGACGGGCAGGTGGGGTGCGGCGCGCATCGCAGCCGCAGCGGACGTTCCCGTGATCCCGGTGGGCCTGTGGGGCACCGAGAAGGTGTGGCCCCGCAGCAGTCGTCTCCCGAAGGTGTCCCTGCGCAACCGGCCGCTGGTGACCGCCACGGTCGGCCCACCGGTGAAGCTCGCGCACCGCAGTCCCGACGCCGACACGAAGAAGATCATGAAGGCGCTCGTCGCACTGCTGCCCCCCGAGGCTCGGCAGCGGCGGACGCCCACGCCCGAGGAGTTGGCGTCGACGTACCCGCCCGGGTATCACGGAGATCCCGAGGCGGAGGCCGAACGGCGTCCCGGAACCGACACCTGAACATCCGCCCGACAACGACAACCGATCACCGACACCCGAGTGAGTGACATGGCAGCACAACGAGAACGCGAGCAGCGCTTCAGTGACCGGATGACCGACCACGAGGCACTGATGTGGAACGTCGAGAAGGACCCGTGGCTCAACCCCAGCGGGGCGTCGCTGACCATCCTCGACGGCAAGATCGACGACGACCACTTCCGACGTGTCCTGCGGGCTGCGGCGGCGAAGATGCCCCGGCTCCGCGAGCGGGTGGTGCCCGGGCTCGGACGGCTCGCCCCGCCGGCGTGGGTGCCCGACCCCGAGTTCGACCTCGACTACCACGTGCGCCGGATCAGGTTGCCGAAGCCGGGCACCGAACGGCAGCTGTTCGACCTGGCCGCCAAGCTGTACCAGGAGCCACTCGACCGGACCCGACCCCTCTGGCGGTTCGTTGTCATCGACGGGCTGAAGGGCGGCCGCTCGGGGCTCTGGGCGATCGTGCACCACGCCGTGGCCGACGGAATCGGACAACTCCGGATGGCCGAGATGTACCAGCAGCTCGAAGCCGATGCCCCACCGCCCGAGGACGTCGACCTCGAGCAGATCGTCGCCGACGCCGTCGAGTCGCACCACGCCAAGCAGCTGGGCGGTGACCTCGCCGACGGATTCCCGGCCACGGTCACCCAGTCGGTCGGCCATCTCGTCCGGCGCCAACTCGGCACCGCTCGGCGCCTCGCCGGCGAGGTCGCGATCTGGCCGGCCGACCCACGGCGTGCCCGCGACGCCATCGGCGGGGTGGTCACCGCTGCCAGCTCCACGGTCGGAGCCCTCACCGGTCAGGGCAACGAGGTGGCCGGTGGGTCGCCGCTGTGGAAGGAGCGGTCGCGCCATCGTCATCTCGAGCACGTGAGCGTGCCTCTGCAGCAGTTGAAGCAAGCTGCCCACCGTCACGGCGCCACCGTGAACGACGTGTTCCTCGCCGGGCTGGTGGAGGGAGCGGTGCGCTATCACGCCGACCGTGGTGTCGAGGTCGACGCGTTCAACACCAGTTTCGTGCTGAGCACCCGCCACGACAGCGCAATCGGTGGCAACTCGTTCACGCCGGTACCGGTCCAGGTGCCGGGCACGTCGGTGCCGCTGCACGAACGCATCGTCGACATCCACGAGCGCATCGCCGCGAAGCGGGAGTCGATGTCCACCGGCGGCATGGGGGCGCTGTCCGGTGTGGCGAACCTGCTGCCCACCTCCGTCGTCACCAGCGCCGCACGGGCGACGGCAGCGAAGATCGACTTCGCCACGTCGAACCTGCGGGGGGCTCCCATCCCCCTGTACGTGTCGGGGGCCCGGGTGCTGCGGATCGTCACCATGGGGCCGGTCGCCGGAACCGCCTGCAACGCGACCGCGCTGTCCTACGAGGACGGATTCGAGATCGGGTTGTTCATCGACCCGGTCGCCATCGACGCTCCGGGAGACTTCCGCGACGCCGTGGCGGCGGCCTTCGAGGACGTCCTGGCGTCGTGAGCGGCGGCCGGCGTCGGCCTACCCTGGGCCCATGAGCGACACGCGAGCCGACACGTCCGTGAGCGGCGGGGAGCAGGCCGTGTTCTTCAACCCGCTCCAGCCCGGTTACGTCGACGATCCGGCCCCGCATCTCGCCGAGCTGCGCGAGCACGATCCCGTGCACTGGTCGCTGATGGGACAGTGGATCCTGTTCGGCTACGACGACGTGTTCCGGCTGCTCCGGGATCCGGCGATGAGCGTCGACGACCGCAACGTCGAGTTCCGCCAGAGCGAACGCGAGGATCTGTTCACGGCCGCCTTCACCGAGGCCTACGGCCGCCCGCCCGAGCCGAGCACGAGCATCCTCGTCGTCGATCCACCCGATCACACGCGGCTGCGGCGGCTCGTCAGCAAGGCCTTCACGCCGTCGGCCATCGAGGCGCTGCGGCCGCGGGTACAGCAGATGGTCGACGAGATCCTCGACGGCATGGCCGAGCGTGGTGGTGGCGACGTCGTCGCCGAGCTGGCCTTCCCGCTGCCCTTCGACGTGATCTCGGAGATGCTCGGCATGCCCGAGTCCGACAAGGACCAGGTCGCCGAGTGGTCGTCGGCGCTCGTCAAGACGCTCGACCCGGTGATCACCGACGACGAGATCCGAGCCGCCGCCCACGCATCGAAGCACATCGACGACCTCATCGAGGACGTCATCGCCTGGAAGCGTGAACATCCCGCCGACGATCTGCTGACCGCACTGATCGAGGCCGAAGAGGACGGTGACCGACTGTCCACCCGGGAGCTGCGTGACCAGATCCGCCTGCTGTTCGTCGCCGGCCACGAGACCACGGTCAACCTCATCGGCACGGGCATCTTCGAGCTGATGAGGCACCCCGACCAGCTCGAACTGCTGCGCGACGATCCCTCGCTCGACGCCGACGCCGTCGACGAGCTGTTGCGCTACGTCAGCCCGGTGCAGTTCTCGTTCCGGGTCACGATGCGCGACGTGGAGTTCGGCGGACACACGATCGAGCGGGGTCACGGGGTGCTCACCGGTCTCGCCTCCGCCAACAGGGACCCTGCCAAGTGGGGCCCTACGGCCGACGAGCTCGACATCCGGCGCGAGGGCGCCGGCCAGCACGTGTCGTTCGGCAGCGGTGCCCACTACTGCCTCGGTTCGTCACTGGCGCGGCTGGAGGCCCAGGTCGCGATCGGCACCTTCGTCCGCCGGTTTCCGCACGCGCGGATCGTCGGTGACGCCATCTGGAACGGTCGTATCAACCTGCGCGGTCTCGAACACCTCCACGTCGAGGTCTGACGGCGACGGCCGGCGCCGGCGACGTCTCGGGCGCCGCCGTGCTGGCCGTCTCGCCAGGTCCGCGACCGCCCGTCGCTCGCTCGGGGGACGTTGACTACAGTCGCCCGCATGAAGGTGAGTGAGCTGTGGACCTATCCGGTCAAGTCGATGATCGGTGTGCGGGTCGAACGCATCGCAGTGGATGCCATCGGGATCGTCGGCGACCGGACGTGGGCCGTCCGCGACCTCGAACGCGGTGGCATCCGTGGAGCGAAGAAGATCGGCGCACTGATGCAGCTGGCCGCCCGTGACGTCGGCGACGGCCACGTCGAGATCGAGCTGCCCGACGGTGCCACCGTCAGCACCACCGACGGCGACATCGACGAGCGGGTGAGTGCAGCCCTCGGTCATCGGGTCCGCCTCGAACGGCTCCGGCCCGCCGACGATCTCGACCACTACCGGCGTGGCGGGCCGGACAGCGACGACATGCTCGCCGAACTCAACGGCATCTTCGGCCGCGAGGAGGGAGAACCGCTTCCCGACTTCAGCGTGTTCCCGCCCGAGGTGATGGAATACGAGTCGCCGCCGGGCACCTACTACGACGCCTTTCCGTTGCTGGTGATGACCACCGCCGCACTGCAGGCGCTGGCCGACGCGCTCTCGGACTCGACGGTCGACATCCGCCGGTTCCGGCCCTCGATCGTGCTCGACGACGCCGGACCCGCCGGTCATCCCGAGTTCGCCTGGACGGGTCGGCGAGCCGCGATCGGTGACGCCGAGGTCGAGTTCGTCGCACCGTGCCCGCGCTGTGTGATGGTGACGCGCGAGATCGACGGCGCGGCGCCGGAGGACCGGGCCGTGCTCCGCCACATCGTCCGCGACCTCGACCAGAACGTCGGCGTCTACGCGAACGTGGTGGCGCCGGGCAGCGTCGCACTCGGCGACGAGTTGCGTTTCGTCGACCACTGAACGACGACGATCGGGCGGCTCGGCCCGGCGGGCGATGAGCGAGACCCCCGTGGGCGGCGATCACGGCCAACACGTCGGGGTCGATGCCCATGCCGAGATGGGTGCTCGACACCTCCACGTGGTCGACGTCGGCCGAGTGGTCTCATCGAGGCAGGCGTGCGGCGACGGCGACGCCCGTGGACACGTAGGCGGAGATCCTGGGGCCGGGTTGATATCCCGATTCGATCTCCTCGAGCCGGAAGCCGGCCGACTCGAGCAGGTCGGGAATCGGTCGGGTGATGTGGCACCCGCCGGCGAGACGGGTCCAGATCGGGTCGAGACGGTGCTGCCACGCCCGGACGCCGTCGTCGGGTGCCTCGCCGTGTTCGGCGAACAGCAGGTGCCCACCGGGCTTCAACACCCGCCGGATCTCCGCCAGCGCCCGCTCGGGATCGGGAATGGTGCACAGCGTGTACGTGAGCACCACGGTGTCGGCGACGTCGTCGTCGAGCGGGATCTCCTCGCCGGGGGCGCCGAGCCAGCGCACGTCGAGGTCGGAGTCGGTGATCCGGCCGGCAGCCTTGCGGCGCATGCCTTCGGACGGTTCGAGACCCCACACGAGCTCGACGCGATCGCGGTCGTAGTACGGCAGGTTGAGCGCGGGGCCCATCCCGATCTCGAGCACGCGACCGGTGGCTCGCGGGACGATGTGGCGACGCGTGTCGTCGACGCCCCGGCAGGCCACGTCGATGACGTGGGGGAGGACGTGGTCGGAGTAGAAGCTCATCGTCGACCACAGTCTCGCCGATGGGGCGGTGCTCAGGCGACCGAGGGCAGCCAGCGCTCCCGCACGAGGTCTCCGTCGCGTGCGATGACGGTGCCCACGGGAAACGAGCGGCACACGAGCGCGATGTTGTCGACGTGTTCGTCGACGATGTCCTCGACGATCTCGTCGACCTCGCTGCACACCTCGAGGTGGTCGGGATCGAGGCCGAGGCGCTCGCTGACGCCGTCGGTGAGCAGGTCGACCCAGCCGCCGCGGTCGAGCCAGTCGCGAACGGCGCCACGAAGATCCTCCTCGGTGAGCTCGGGCCGGTCGACCACCATCGCCGTGGTGGTGGCACGCTCGGAGCCGAGCCCGGGGAAACCGCGGCGGCAGCCGCACCGGTCGCCCGAGCGGCACTCGACGACCACCGGGGTGACCAGTTCGCCTTCGACCGTCCACGCGTAGTCGCCGTCGACGGTCCCCTGCAGTTCGTTGGTTGCGATCAGTACCAGCATCGATGAGCCTCCTGCTCGTCCGGGATGTCCTGCAGACGAGTGTGACCGAGACGTGTCACAGAGTCGGCCGGACCTCGACGACCGATGCTGCGCCAGGGCTCAGTCGCAGAGTCGCACGACCGGCTCCCCGCTCATCTCGGCGAGCGCGTCGAGTGCGTGGTCGATGGCGCCGGCGTCGAACTCGACGAGCCGGGAGAGCTTGCCCTCCTCGGTCCATTCGCTGACGGCGAGCAACTCGACCACGTCGTCGCCGTGCCGGTACGCCCGCCGCGTCAGCAGGTGCAGGTCGCCGGCCACGGCCACATGGACGCCGGCGACGTGGGTGTCCATGTCGCGCATCACCCTGACCGTGCCGAGCAGTGCCTCGCCGGTCGCCGACGTCTGCATGCCGCGGTGTGACTCCTGGACGAAGTCGTCGCCGAGCAGCGGGACGAGACCCGCCGGCCCCTCGGCCTCGATCGCCTCGTGGGCCGCGACCGCCCACAGCTGGGCCCGCGTCGTCCCTGGGTTCCCCATCGCTCCATCATGCACCGAGCGACGGCGGTCGGTGCAACCCGTCTGTTCCGTGCGGTCGGGTCGAGGTCAGCGGGAACCCGGAGGCACTCAGTTGGTGGTCGCGGCGTTCTGGGCGGCGTCGCCGGTCTCCTGGGTGGCATCGCCGGCATCCTGCACCGCGTCCTTGGCGGCGTCGGCGGCATCCGACACCGCATCGGTGCCCTCGTTCTTGGCCTTCAGGGCAGTTTCCTTCGCCTTGTTGGCGGCGTCCTTGGCGGCTGTGGTGGCGCGCTGGGCGTCGGCCTTGATGTCATCGCGACGCACGGCGCTGACCGCGGCAGCGGCAGCAGCAACGAGGGCGAAAAGTGCGAGGAACTTCTTCATGTCGGGGTCCTACTCGTTCGATGTCCTGGGCAAAGCTGCGTGGCAGCTCCGTCCGAACGTACCGAGGCGGCCGGGTTCTGGCAACCGTACGGCAGCAAACGGCTGTCGTGGAGCGGCGACCCCCGCTGCCGCAGGCCTCGCTCTCGACGGCGTCTCAGAGCACGAAACGCATGCCGCTCACCAGGGCACCGGGGAGCCGTTGGCTGGCGGTGGACCGTTGCTCGTAGGTGGAGGTGTCGAGCAGCACCTCGGCCGTGTCGGTGAGCCCCTCCAGCCGATCGCCGAGCAGACGCAACGCGGTGTCGTCGAAGCGCAGCACGTTCACCGGTGCCACGATCTCGCCGTCGTCCATCCAGAACGTGGCGAACCGGGTCATCCCCGTCGTGCGGCAGGCAGCCTGGTCGGAGAAGTTGAGGTACCACAGGTTGCCCACGTAGAGGCCCGACCCGAGTGCCTCGCCGACCCGGTCGGCGGGAATCGCACCCGGGGTGATGCTGAGCGACTCGGGCTGCTCGGCGTCGCCGGCACCGTTGGTCGCCACGCCGTACTCCTCCGCCGAGCGGGGCGAGACGAGCGTGTCGGCGTAGGCGCCCTCGACCACCAGCGGAACGCGATCGGGACGCACGAAGCCGGCCGACTGGAAGTTGGGTGCCACTCCGCCGGCGGTGTCCTCGGCGATGTTGACGAGCGGGGAGAGGGTGAGATCCTCGACGAGCATCTTCAACAGCGGCGTCTGCCGGGTCTCGTGCGCGCGCTGCCCGAAGGCCCCGTACCACGACAACAGCTGCGTGACCTCCTCGATCGCACGAGGGGCCAGATAGGTGCGGTACTCGCCGGGAGCGAGGTCGATCGGGTCCCGTTCGAGCGCCGCCAGCTGGCGGGTCGACCAGTCGACCTTCGCCGCGAAGGCGTCGTCGTCCCACTCGAACCCGGCGTACAGGTTCTTCGCCGCCTTGTCGGCGTGCAGGTAGAAGCACCAGTCGAGATTGAACGTCGCCGACTGGAACCAGTTGCGCTGGCCCAGGCTGTTGGCGAAACCGCTGTAGGTGTCGCCCGAGGCGTAGATGCCGACCAGGTCGCGCCCGCCGGCGGCCGAACGGATGTCGGCCAGGGCGGCGTCGGGTGCCGGGATCTCGCCGTACTCGATGCGCTCGGTCGACGTCGGTTCGGTGTTGTAGAGCAGGTACGGGTCGTCCTGGACGTGGCGACGTTGCTCCCGGAGCTGTCCGAGCAGCGCCGACAGGCGGGCATCGTCGAGAGAGCGGTCGCCCGTGAGCGGGATGCTGCCGGCCACGTGCCGGCGTCCCTCCACCAGGTCGACGGTGAGCACGCGCTGGTCGACGGTGCCCGCCTGGCGGACGTCGCCGTGGTTGAGACGGATGAAGTCGGTGCGCTCGCCCGCCACGTTGGCGAGCAGCACCTCGCCGCCGATCAGCCCGCTCGTGGCGGCCGACACGACGTCGTCGAAGTAGGTCTGGGCGTCGGTGCTCATGCTTCGCCGCCGAAGACCTCGACATCGGCGAACAGGCAGGCCGGCGACGCGTGGCCCGTGCCGACCATCTGGTTGAGTTCGCCCTTGCCGCAGTTGGGGGTGCCCATCACGGTGAAGCTGTCGCGGTCGGCGACGCCCGCCAGGTTGCGCCAGAAGGTGCGGGAGATGCCGCGGTAGCCGGGATTGCGGACGGTGCCGACGATCTCGCCGTCGACCACACGCTGCCCGTACTCGCAGCCGAACTGGAACTTGTTGCGGCTGTCGTCGATCGACCACGACGTGTTGGTGTGCAGGTACACGCCGTCCTCGATCGAGGAGATCAGTTCGGACACCGTGGACTCACCCGGCTCGACGTTGAGGTTGGCCATCCGGTCGATGGGCGGCCGGTTCCAGCTGACGGCCCGGGAGTTGGCCACGCCGGGAACGCCGCTGCGCTCCTGTGACACGGCACCGCCGAGACCTCGCACGAGGATGCCGTTCTCGATGAGGTGCTGCCGCTCGGCGGGCGTGCCGTCGTCGTCGAAGGCGTAGCTGGCGAGCTGGCCGGGCACCGTCGGGTCGAAGGTGACGTTCAGCAGGTCCGATCCGTACCGGAACTCGCCGAACATCTCGGGGGTGACGAAGCTGGTGCCGGCGTAGTTGCGTTCGTCGCCGAGGATCCGGTCGAGTTCGAGTGGATGACCGATCGACTCGTGGATCTGCAGCACCATCTGGTCGGGTGCGAGCAGCAGACCCATCACACCACTCGGGCAGTTGGGTGCCGTGAGCAGTTCGAGCGACTGCTCGGCGATGCGGGAGGCGGCGTCGCCGAAGCCGTAGCGGCCGAGCACCTCGGCGCCGCCCTGGCCGCAGAAGGCGTTGGCCCCGAACGTCCGTGTCTGGGTGTTCGTGCCCTCGTTGGCGGTTGCCCGCAGCCCGGGGTAGAGGAAGCGGAAGTGCTGGTCGATCCGGCCCCCGTCGCCGTCGCTCGACACGGTGAGCACGAGCTGGTCGACCTCGCGGCGCACGAGGGAGGCGCTCCAGTCGACGATGCGGTCGTCGATGCCGAGCAGTCGCGACTGCTGTTGGAGCAGTTCGATCCGGTCGGCGAGCGGCATCGAGTCCCACGTGACCTCCACCGGGCTCTCGTACGAGCCGACGGCATGGCCCGTCGGCGCCGAGACCGGAACCATGGAGCCGGCCGTGATGGCCGCCCAGCGCCGCGCCGTGGCCACTGCGTCGTCGAGACCCGCCGGGCTGAGGTCGTTGGTGGCGGCATAGCCGAGGCCACCGTCGTGCCAGATCGCGATCATCACGCCGGCATCGAACTGGTTGAAGATCGGGTCGAGTTGGTGGCGGCGGACCCGCAGGTGCTCGGACCGCTCCTCCACCAGCCGGGCCGACGCATGGTCGACGTCGGCCGGGAGTGCCGCCCGGAGGCGCTCCTCGATCCCGACGGACGCAGCGGGAGACTCGATCAGCAACTCGCTCATCGGGGTAGGCTACGTGCACTCGGCCGTGAGGTTGGCGCCGGTGCCGGTGGGGTACGGTTCTCGACGTCGCCGACAGGTAGGGATGTCGGCAGCAGGAGGAGGGTCCGGATGGCTGATCGAACCGACATCGCCGCACGTTGTGAGCAGTTCTTCCAGTACTCGGCGGCGCATGCCTGGGAAGCTCTGGCGACCCTGTGTGCGCCCGACGCCGTCTTCGCACGCAACGGCGTCGAGACGGACCTCGACGGGATGCTGTCGATGGTGCACGGCCTCACCAACTCGGGTATCGAGTACGGCTACGGCAACGTCCGGCGGATGACCGCCGACGATGGACGCAGCGTCGTCGAACAGCATCACGTGACGATGCACCGCGGTGACGGCGTCGAGGCCGATGCCGACGTGTGCGTCGTGATGAACTTCGACGACGACGGCCTGATCGCCCGCCTCGACGAATACGTCGACACCGCCGCGTTCGCCCCGCTGTTCCACTGACCTCGATCACGATCGGGGTCAGACCCCGATCGTGATCGAGGCAGCCGCATCCGTTGGCGTCGCGCCGGTGCCGTAGCGGTACGGTGAGCGGCCATGAGCGACACGATCGGCTACGGCGTCATCGGCACCGGGATGATGGGCGGTGAGCACATCCTCGACATCGGTCACGTCCCGGGCGCAGCGGTGCGCGCCGTGGCCGACCCGGTTCCGTCCAGCATCGAGTGGGCGCTGTCGTGCGTCGACAAGGCGCCGGAGGGCGAGGGCGCGAGTGCCGACGTCGCCACCTACGAGCACCATCGCGACCTGCTCGCCGATCCGGACGTGGACGTGGTGGTGATCACGTCACCGAACTTCACCCACGCGGCGGTGCTCGCCGACGCGCTCGCCACCGACAAGCACGTGCTCATCGAGAAGCCGCTGTGCACCACCGTCGACGACTGCAAGCGGGTGGTCGATGCCGCCGAGGGCCGGGATGCGATCACGTGGATGGGTCAGCAGTACCGGTACATGCCCACCCCGGCGATGATGCTCGAACAGCTCGCCACCGGTGTCTGCGGCACCACGCGCATGGTGTCGATCCGCGAGCACCGGTACCCGTTCATGCAGAAGGTGGGCAACTGGAACCGGTTCAACGAGAACACCGGCGGCACGCTGGTGGAGAAGTGCTGCCACTTCTTCAACCTGATGGAACTCGCTGCCGGTGCCCATCCCGTCTCGGTGATGGCGAGTGGCGGCCAGGACGTCAACCACCTCGACGAGGTGTACGAGGTCGACGGTGAGCTGCGCACGGCCGACATCCTCGACAACGCCCTGGTGATCGTGGAGTTCGCCAACGGCGTGCGCGGGGCGCTCGACCTCTGCATGTTCGCCGAGGGCGGCCGGTTCGAGCAGGAACTGGTGGTCACGGGCGACGCCGGCAAGATCGAGACGGTGGTGCCCGGCGACGTGGTCTGGGTGGGTGAGCGTGCAGCAGCGGGGGCTCCCGGCCAGCACGAACATGGTGTGCGCGAGGTGCCCGCACCCATGGATCCCCGTGTGCCGTACCCCAAGTTCCACGAGGGCGCCAGCTTCATGGAGCATCTGCACCTGATCGATGCGATCCGGGCCGGCCGGCCGGCCGACGTGACGCTCACCGAAGGCATGTGGGCCGTGGCCGTGGGTGCTGCCGCCCACCGTTCGATCGCCGAGCGTCGCCCGGTCGAACTCTCCGAGTTCGGCCTCAGCTGATTCCCGCGCCCCCAGCGCCCTGCCCACAGCGCCCTGCCCACAGCGCCCTGCCCCAGCGAGGTATGGGCCAGGGCCGGCTCAGGCAGCGATGGCGACCATGGCCACCGCGGCGACGCCCCGGGCCGTCCATGCGCCGGTGCGCCACCAGTTGGTGACGACCAGGCGACGGTGCACATCGGCGTCGAATCCGTCGGCGAGTCGGCCGTGGAGCGGGGCGTAGTACACGCCGGTCGCCACCCAGATCGCAGCCAGGGTCGTCCCCGCACCGAAGGTCAACCAGGTGGGAACCTCGCTCGCCACCAGGGCCACACCGATCGCCGTGACGAGTTCGGCCGGAGCGAGCGCTGCGAGCACCGTCGTGACGCGTCGCTGGTGGGCCGCCTCGTAGGAGACGAAGCTGTCGTCGGGAACGGCGGCCATCATCGGATAGCTCAACAACTGGATCGTCCAGATGAAGCCCACCATGGCGCCCGTGGCCGCGAGGTGAGCGACGAACCAGCCGCTCACGCGCGCTCCAGCCGTACGAGTCCCCGACGACCGTCGACGGTGACGCGGTCGCCGGTCCGCGCCGTTCTGGCGACGCCGGCCGCGTTGGTCACCGCCGGCAGGCCCAGTTCGCGCAGGACGATCGATCCGTGGGACAGGTCCCCACCGAGTTCGATCACGACGCCGGCGACCTGACCGAAGGTGGCCAGCCAGCCTGCGTCGACGCTGGAGGCGATCAGGATCGTGCCGGCTCTGTCGAAGCCGTCCGGAAGCCGGTGCTCGGGTTCGGTCAGTACCCACGCCGTCCCCGAGATCTCGCCGGCGACCAGCCCCATGCCCGAGAACTCGCGCCTGCCCGGAGTGGTCTCCCTGTGAGACGTCTCGGGGGGATCGAAGCGCCGGATGACGTCCGGGATCGGGTGGGTCCGGCGCCGCTGCTGATCGGAGCGACGTCCGGCCAGGAGCGCGTCGTCCGGCCGCCACCCGTGCTGGAGGCTGCGGACCTCGTCGGTGGTGAGCAGCCAGAGGTCGTCGGTCCCGACACCGACGGTCTCGGCGAAGCGGAGCAGGTCGCGGCGGATGGCGAGGAAGGTGCGCATGGCGTCGCTGCGGAAGGTCTCCCGGGCGGTCACCGGCCGACGGGCGAGCAACCAGAGCGGTACCGTCAGCCTGCCGAGCAGTGTCTTCTCGGGGAGCGTGCGGATGGGCGGTGGGGACCGGACTGCGGCGACGATCGGAGTGGGGTCCTCGACGTACCGGGGGCGGGCGAGGTCGGACTCGTAGATGCCTCGATGGCCGTACCGGTCGAGCCAACGGGCCAGAGCCGGGGAACCGGTCGGGTCCTCGCCCGCACCGAGCGAACGGCGGACGCCGTCGAGGTCTCGGAACATGCGGCTCGCCGCCGTCTCGTTGCGGGCGGCGTGCTCCTCGAGCACGCCGAGACCCCGGAGCAGCGCCATCGGAACGCTGGCGGCGGTGTTGAGCGAGGTCATGGCATGCACGACGGCGACGTAGGCGCGCCGGCCCCGATCGACCGCCTCGGTCGAGCTGAGCGCCGGTGATGCCGAGATCCGTTCCAGTTCGGCGGCGGTCCGTCGTGCGAACTCCACGGCGCCGAGCTGCGAGACGGCGAGTCGGGCCAGGACAGGCGTTCGGCGCGCGAGCCGGATGGGTCGTGGCCCGCTGCCGACCTCGTCGGTCCCGCCGATCGAGTCGGTGACGAGTCGGCTGGGCAGCCCGAGGGACCGCACGAAGTCGGTCACGAGCGAGAGGTTGATCAGCGGCCGACCGTCGAACACCTCGATGAAGTGCCGATGTGTCGGCAGGCTCGGGTCGAAGCGTCGGTACCAGTCGAACAGTTCGGGCGACGCATCGGCGATCAGTGACGTCATGAACACCGACGGTGGGTCGGGAAGGATCTCGCGGTGGTTGGCGATCGTGAACGTCTCGTCACGCAGCAACGGAGCCGTGATCGGTCGCACCTGCAGGAGCCAGCACGTCGTCCCGTCGTCGGCCCACTCGACGTCCCAGCCGAGTGGCCGGTTGCCGTGTCCGTCCTCTCCGCCCTCTCCGTCCTCCGATGTCTGGTCGAGTCGCGAGCGGACCGACCGGAGCAGCCGAGCCAGGCGCTGTTGCCAGCCGGGCAGTGCTGTATCGGGGCGTTCGCCGGGTTCGAGTCGCGGGAGTCGGAGGAGATCGCCGCGGCGCCGGCCCGCGAGCAGGTCGTCGGCGAGGCCGTCGACGTGTTCCACGAGGTCGTCGGCGTAGCCCGGTTCGGTGAAGGCCACCCCGGCGACGACGGCGGGCACCATGGTCATCACCAGCACGTCGGTCCGCTCGACCGTTGCATCGGCGCAGGAGCGGACCTGCTCGAGTGCGTCGGCGATGGCGACCGGATCGTCGCGGTCGACATCGAGCACCGTCCGGAATCTCCCGGCGTGCGACGCCGAGCTGCGGTCCTCGCTGGAGAAGGCCGAGCGCACCGCGACACGGCGGCCCAGCCAGGCCGGAACGGTGTCGGTGCCATCGGGCAGGACCGTCGCCGACGGGACGGGGAGGCCGCCTTGCACCGCTGCATCGAGCAGCGTCGCCTTGGGCCCGACCCCCGCTGCGTCGAGCAGGCCGGATCCGACGCGGAGGGGGGCCGACGCGGCGTCGGTGCCGGCGGCGAGCCGGCGGGCCCAGTCGACGACGACCGTGGCGTAGGTCTCGGGGTCGTCGACCATCGGGAAGTGGCCCCACCCCGGGACCACGTCGGTGGCGGCCCGCGGCAACAGCACCCGGTAGTCGGCGAGCTGGTCGGCGCCGAGGACGCGGTCCTGCGATCCCCACAGCATCAACGCCGGCAGGTCGACGGGCCGCAGCCCCTCCCACCAGTCGGAGGTGATGATGTCGAACATCTGCGAGAACGAGTCGGCCCGCCGGTACTCGTCGAGGAACCGTCCGATGTAGTCGTCGGGCACCGACGGGTCGAAGAAGCGACGTCCCACCACCGGCCGTGTGATGCGCGAGGAGATGCCCCACTTGATCAGTCGCCGGATCGGCTCGGGCCGCATGAGCCGGGGGAACCATCGTCGGTCGAGGCGGGTACCGACCGGGGCGTGGAGGATCAGACCGTCGACGGGGTGACGCTGCACCATGTCGAGAGCGATGGATCCGCCGATGCCGTGACCGAGCACCACCAGCGGTCGGGGCAGGTGCTCGATCTCGCGCCAGAGCTGCTCGGCGTAGTCGGGGAGCTGCTGAAGCGTCGGATCGGCGGGGCGGCCTCCGAAGCCCGGGAGCGTGACGGCCTCGAAGCGAACGTCGCCGGGCACGTGCTCGTCAGCGCGAGCGAATCGGAAACCGCCGCCGCCGTTGCCGTGGACGGCCACGAGCGTGATCAGAGACGATGTCGACATCACCTGATTCTGCGGTCTCGGGTCGCGTGACGCCATGTCGAGCGCTTCGTCGACAACCGTCGCGATTGGCTCGCCCTCGCGACGGGTAGGGGTCGGCCATGTCCCTGTCACCACTGCAACCCGATCAACCACCGTTCGGATCCGTCGACACGGCCATCGTGGCCACCTTCGCCCGGTACGAGGGGGCACAACGTGCCGTCGACACGCTGTCCGACGAAGGATTCGACGTGGCCCGTTCCGCCATCGTGTGGAACGGCCTCCGCCGGGTGGAGTACGTCACCGGCCGGCAGACCGTGGCGACGGCGGCGCTGCGTGGGGCCGGCGCCGGGGCCTACTTCGCGGCGTTCTTCGGTCTCCTCGTCGCACTGTTCGTCGAGACCGAGGACCTCGCCGAGGTGCTGGGAATCGTCCTCAGCTACCTCGTCATCGGAGCGCTCATCGGCGCCGCGTGGTTCGCCTTCGGGCACTGGTCGACGCGGGGCAAGCGTGATTTCTCGGCGGTCGGTGCGTTCGAAGCGGAGACCTACGACGTGCGGGTGCCGATGGACCAGCGCGCCGACGCCGAGCGGGTGCTCGGCGTCGAACGCACACGTCCGATGGATCCGACTCCGACGTCGGACGAGCCGCCGCCGGCCTGAACGTCGGTCACCGCCCTCGCCGTCGGCCGTCGCGAGCCCGAACTCGATCACGGGACCTCCGACACTTGCCGGGTCGGCGGGACTTCGGCACCGTGGAGACACGGCCCGTCGCATCGGGCCGCCCACCGGCATCGACGAAAGGACGTCCTGACATGGTGTTCGAGGAGACCGTGGTCCTCACCGGCCCGTTCGACGAGGTACTCGCCGCGACCAAGGCGGCGCTTGCCGAACAGGGTTTCGGAACGCTGACCGAGATCGACATGCAGGCGACCCTGGCCGCCAAGATCGACAAGCAGATCGACCGATACGTGATCATCGGGGCCTGCAACCCGTCGCTGGCCGGGGCCGCGCTCGACGTGGAGCCCCACGTCGGCGTGCTGCTGCCCTGCAACGTGGTGGTGCGGGTGGTCGACGACACCGTGCACGTGGATGCGCTCGATCCCGGACTGATGGTGTCGATGACGGGCCGCGACGAACTGGCGCCGATCGCCGCCGACGCACGCCGCCTGATGGGCGACGCGCTGGCGTCACTCGCCGAGCGCTCGGCCAGGTGATCGGAGCGCTCCGGCGTCCGGCGTCGCTCGATGCCGCCGAGGCCTGGGGTGTCCTGGCCACCGTCGACGTCGGCCGCGAACCGGCGCCGTTCGACCCGGCGTCGGTGGACGGCCTCCCCGCCCCCGCTCGACGGTGGCTGACGTCTGCGCTGGCGCCGGGTGCGCCGCTGCACGGTGGCGTGATCCTGCAGATGCGGGGTCGGATCCGTCTGGGCCCCCGATGGTTCCCGTTCACCGCCGACCAGATCCTGCGCGCCGGAGTGGGCTTCGTGTGGCGTCCGGTGGTGGGTGGCCGCATCGTGCGTTTCGAGGGCGTCGACGTGCTCGCACCGTCGGAGGCCCGGATGGAGTTCCGTCTCCACGGGCGCATTCCCGTGGTCGGAGCCAGTGGTGAGGACATCGCCCGCAGCGCCGCCGGCCGGCTCGCCGGGGAGACCGTGAGTTGGCTGCCGGCGGCGTTCGTGCCCGGTTCGGGGGCATGGGCCGAGGATGACCCGACCTGGCGGGCCGTCGACGGAGACCGTTTCGTGGTGACCGTGCCGACCCCGGTGGAGCCGGTGGACGTCGAGGTGGCCGTCGATGCCGAGGGTCGCCTGCGCTCGGTGGCCATGTCGCGGTGGGAGGGTTCCGCCGATCCGCCCGCCCATGCGCCGTTCGGCGGCGAGTTCGTCCACGAATTCGTCGACGGCGACGGACGACGGTTGGCGGGCAGCGGTTCCGTCGGCTGGCGCTGGGGCACACCCGGGTGGGAACAGGGTGAGTTCTTCCGGTTCGAGATCGTCGGCGCCCACGCGATCCGTTGACGACGGGTCGGCCGCTGGCGGGGCGATGGTCTCCGACCTGGTGTCCGCTCAGCTCTCCGGGGGATGGCGGTCGACCCAGGGCTCGGCCTGTTCGAGCTGGGCCGCCACCCGGATCAGGAGGTCCTCGCGGCCGTAGGCGGCGACGAGCTGCACCCCGATCGGGAGACCGTCGGCGTTCACGTGCAGCGGCAGGCTGACGGCGGGCTGGCCGCTCGTGTTGAACGGCGGTGTGAAGGCCACGAACTGACCTGCTCGCGCCATGCCGCGCAGCGGGTCGTCGACGGGGGAGTCGTGTTCACCGATGCGCACCGGCGGCTCGGCCAGCGTGGGGGTGAGCAGCAGGTCCCAACCGTCGGCCCACCACTGGTGCAGCGAGCGCCGGTACTGCGACACGGCGGCGATCGCCTCGGCGTAGTCGACGCCACCGACGCTCTTGGCGTACTCGGCCTGGGCCCAGTTGACCGGTTCGACGTCGTCGGCGGTGAGCTCGCGGCCGACCATCTTCGACATCGTGTCGATGCCGATCGCCATCGCCGTCGCCCACATCGCCATGAAGCGCGGCGTGAACGACCGGTCCTCGAGCACGGCGGGGTGAGCGGTGTCGACCCGGTGGCCGAGCCGGTCGAGCATCGCGGCTGCCGAACGCACCGCATCGACGCAGTCGGCGTGGAGTTCGCCACCCGTCGGATGGGTGTCGAGCAGGCCGACGCGCAATGAGCCGGGATCGGCGGTCAGCTCCTCGGAGTAGGGGCGATCGGGAGGCGGTGCGATCACCGTGTCACCCACCGCCGGCCCGTGGACCGCATCGAGCAGCCGTGCGGTGTCGCGGACGGTGCGGCTCACGCAGAGCTGGGTGCTGAGCCCCGACTCGTCTCGTTCCGGCCCCATGGAGAGGCGACCCTGGGTGGGCTTGAGGCCGACGAGCCCGGTGCACGAGGCGGGGATGCGGATCGAGCCGCCGCCGTCGCTGGCATGCGCGATCGGCACCATGCCGGATGCGACGGCCGCCGAGGCACCTCCGGACGATCCGCCCGGTGTGCGGCCGAGGTCCCACGGATTGCGCGTCGGTCCGTAGGCGAGCGGCTCGGTGACCGGGAGGCTGCCCAGTTCCGGGCTGTTCGTGCGGCCCAGCACGATCAGGCCCGCCTCGTGGAACCGCGACACCAGTGTGGAGTCGTGGGTCGACAGTGGTTGGGCCTGCTTCATCGCCCGGTTGCCGTTGGAGAGGGGCATCCCGGCCATGTGCGTGTGCAGGTCCTTCAGCAGGAACGGCACGCCGGCGAACGGGCCGCTGCGGGCCGGGGACGACATGGGCAGCGTGTCGAACGCCTCTGCTTGGTGGCGGGCGCGCTCGAACCAGCGCATCGTGACGGCGTTGATCGGCTCGTCGAGCGACTCGATCCGTTCGATGGCGGCGTCGACCAACTCCACTGCGGTGGCGTCGCCCGCCGCGACCAGTTCTGCCTGTGCGGTGGCGTCGAGCCACCTGGTGTCTTCAGTGATCCCCATCCCCTTGTGCTATCACGACCGGCCGGTCACACGGCGGTACGGCCGGCGATCTTCTTGAACGCCCAGGACCCGACTGCCACGACGATGATCGCCCCGAGTATCGCCCCGACGATGCCGCCCCAGTCGAACGCCTCGTCGTCGCCCAGGCCGAGCAGTTCGGCGAAGAGCCAGTAGCCGACCAGCGCCCCCAGCAGGCCGAGCACGGTGGAGGTGAGCCACGACTGCCCCCCGGCCGATCCCGTTCACCGAGTGTTCGCTGCGACGACGCCTGGTCGTCACCGTGACGTTGCCCGCGCTCCGTAACGTTCGCGTCGACAACTGGTGGACTTCACCGCCTTCTCGCCACGTCGGATGTGTCCGACGTCCAGATCCCGTCCGGTGGGTCCGGGGAACTCTCCCCCCTCGCCCCGTCGACCCGCCGGACGGAGGCTCGCCCGTCGTGGCGGACCGACGCCGTCGCCTCACCGTGTCCGACCGAACGGGGAGGAGGCCCGGGTCTCAGGCGTCGACGCGTTGGAAGAAGTCGGCGAGCATGTCGCGGTCGAACCGCGCCGTGAGATGACCGTCGGCGTCGCGGCCGAGATCCAGCGCGGGGCAGAAGAACCCGTCGTCGCCGACGAAGAAGTGGGGTGAGCCCCGCACGCCTCGGAGCTTGCCGGCTTGGTAGTCGGCGTCGACGGCCGGCAGCGGCTCGAGCGGTGGTGGCTGCAGCCCGTGCCGATCGGCGATCCGGCCGAGGACGTCGGCGTCGCCGATGTCGCGGCCCTCCTCGAACAGCGCGGTCCGCAGTTCGATGCTCACGGCGAGGCCGGTGGCAGCGTCGCGGGCGTAGGCAGCGGCTGCGAGGTTGAGCGCCGGGATGGTGGTCGTCGGCCAGGCATCGGTGCGGAGGCCCGCGAAGTCGTCGACGCCGAGCTGGTCGTGCAGGGCGGCCGCCTTCACGACGACGGCGTCGACGTCGAGTGGTGCGCCGTTCACCCACTCGAGTGGCCAGGCCCGCACCAGCACGTCGATCGGGTGCGGCATGGTGGCGACGTGGTCGGTCACCTGCTTGAGCCCGACGTGGGTGAAGGGGCAGGTGATGTCGGCGAAGACCTCGAGAGCCATACCACCCATGGTATGGCCGGGGAACCGCCGTGAGGTGCTCCGTCACGTGTTCCGGTATCCGCATGCCTCACCGGGGCCGGGACGGAGCCGTCCGTCCCGGCCCGCGCTCGCTAGTTCAGCTTCTCGATGAGGCTCTGCTGACCGCTGTTCTCGACGAACAGCCCGGCTGCCTTCTCGACCCGGCTCTGGTAGCCGGCGTCGGTGAGCTGCCAGTCGTCGAACTTGTCGACCTCGTCCATCGAATCGAAGCCGATCAGCCAGGTGACGTCGGCGAATCCGCCGTAGTTGGCCTTGAGGAAGACGGTCTGGGCGCCCATCGCCGACCCCATGTAGTCCGCGATCTCCACGCCGAACTCGACCGCTTCGGCGTACTTGCCGGCCGTCATGGCGGCCCGGGTGATGCCCCAGAACCGGGTGGGCTCACCTTCGGGTGGCGCACTGAGGACGCGCCCGATCGTGTCCTCCGGCGGCGTCATGAACAGGCCGTTCATGCCGCCCACCATCGCCAGGTAGTCGGGATCGGCCAGCACCTTCTCGGACATCTCCTGCAGCTCGGCCATCGAGTCGACGCGCCGGCTCCACATGATGGTGCCGAGCGGTGCGCCGAAGCGGGCGCTGAACACGTTGAGCTCGGCTCCGCTGATCTCCGAGACCTTCTCGGCGACGGTCAGGGCGGCAGGGACCGCTTCGAACTGTTTTCCGAGTGCGGCGACCGAGCGGCGGCTGAAGACGTACATGGTGGGTTCCTCCGGGTTGGTGTGACGTACGGCCGTTCACCGTGCTCCGATGGTGGGGTACTGTCCACGATCTGGATCACACAGCGGCGCCTCGGGGTGGTGACCGCTCCGGATCGACCGAGGGGTCATGGGGATGACGGAGACGCTCACGTTGGGAGCGGCGATCGCTGCACACGGTCGGAGGCGCACGTACGACGCGGGGCAGATGGCGTTCGCCGAGGGCGACCGCTCCGACAGCGTGTACGTCTGCACCGGTGGACGGTTGCGGGTGTTCGTCACCACGCCGTCGGGGCAGGAGCTGCTGCTCGGCATCAAGGTGTCGGGCGACGAGTTCGGTGAACTGTCGGCGCTCGACGGTCGGCCCCGCTCCGCGAGCGTCGCCGCCCTCGAGCCGAGTGAGGTGGTCGAGCTGCGCCGCCACCGTTTCCTCCAGCTCCTGGAGGCACATCCGGGGCTCAGCGTGGAGATCTGCCAGAACCTGAGCGCCCAGCTCCGGCTCAGCAACGACCGGCTCGTGTCGCGTACCGCCGACAGCGCCACCGTGCGGACGGGACGGCTGCTCGTGGAGCTGGCGTCGCTCGTGATGCGTCACGGCGGCGACGACGGCGGGGGTGGCCTGGCCGTGCCCATCACGCAGCACGATCTCGCGGACTGGGTCGGCGCCACTCGCGAATGCGTCGCCCGGGCGCTCGGTGGGTTCCGCCGGGCCGGTCTCGTGGAGACGGGTCGGGGTCGCATCGTGGTGCTCGACGTGGCCGGCCTCGACCGTCGGCTCGCCACCGAATCGGGCTGAACCGGTGCTCGGTGCTGCCGGGTCGGTGCTCCCGACCCGCCGGCGCCGGCGTTCCGGGTCCGGTGGGTCTGCGGTCGCCGGCTGTCACACTGGCCGGGTGACGACGCCACGGATCGACGAGATCGAGTTCACCGAGTTGTTGCGGCTGGAGCCGCACGGACCCGACACCTACGTCGGCATCGGTGCCCGTTACCCCTGGGGTGGACGCCTGTTCGGCGGGCAGGTGGTGGCGCAGGCACTGCGTGCGGCGGCGGCGACCGTGGACGAGAGCCGGCCGGCTCATTCGCTGCATTCGTACTTCATCCGTCCCGGCACCCCGGACGAGCCCATCCGCTACGAGGTCGAGCGGCTCCGTGACGGCCGCTCGTTCTCGACGCGCCAGGTGGTGGCTCGCCAGTCGAGCGGTGCGATCCTCAACGTGTCGGTGTCGTTCCAGGCGGTGGAGGACGAGGCCGACGCACAGATCGCCGTGCTCCCGGCGGGCCTGCCCGGCCACGACGACCCTGCCCTCGACGACTACTCCTGGGGTGAGCTGATCGACCGCCGCGCCACGTTCGTGGATGCGCCCGACGGCCGCTCGATCATGGGGTACTGGATCCGCCTCACCGCCGACGTCGGCGACGATCCGGTCGACCACCAGTGTGCGCTCGCGTTCATGTCCGACGCGGCGCCGTCGCGGGCGGCCCGCTCGCCGCACCCCGACTTCCGCAACGACGTCGGCGACCGTTACCGGTTCCAGGGGGCGAGCCTCGACCATTCGGTGTGGTTCCACCGGCCCACCGACGTGACGGCCTGGCACTGGTTCGACACCCGGTCGCACGGGTTGGCGGGTGGGCGTGGTCTGGTGACGGGCGACGTGTTGCGCTCCGACGGCGTGCAGGTGGCCACGATCGCCCAGCAAGTGCTGCTGCGCCGCCTTCGTGACCAGCCCGAACCCGTGTGAGCGGCCGCGGGTCGCCCGGTCGGGTGTGCCCCTCGTCGTCCGGCCGGATGCCGCGCGGCGGAATCGCATCGGCGCATCTAGCCTTGACTGCCGTGTTCCGAGCCGTCGCCACCCGAGCCGTCGTCGCCGTCCTCGCCGTCGGTGTGGTGCTCGCGCACCCCGGTGGCGCCGGTGCGGAGTCGGGCGAGGTCGACCGGGTGGTCACGCTCGGCGACTCGTACAGTTCGGGGTCGGGGATCCACCGGAACGCGTCGTCCTACGACGACCACGGCCCCGAGGCCCACTCGTTCGACCGGTCCACCCGGCTCGGCAGCAGTGCCTGCCAACGCGAGCTCGACGAGACGCCCGGTCCGCGTCTGGCGCGGCGGCTGGACGCCGATTCGGTGTTCGTCGCCTGCGCCGGTGCCGTCATCCGCGAGGTTCCCGCACAGGTGCGGACGGCCGGCATCCCCGGTGACGGGTCGGGCACGCTGGTGACGATGACGATCGGCGGCAACGACCTCCGGACCGATCGCGACGAGAACTGGCCGGATGCGCTGGTGCGGTGCATCACGTCGGCGAGCTGCCATCGCTCGGATGGCAATCAGCTGGCCAACCTCGACGACATCCGCCGTGACCTCCTCGACACCTACCTGGCCATCGGTGACGAGTACCCCGACATCACGGTGCGGGTGCTCGGCTACCCACGCCTGATGCAGAGCGACCGCTGGTGCGAGGGCGTCACCGGCATCAGCCGGAGCGAGGCCGACTGGATCGACGACCAGGTCGATCTGCTCAACCGTGAGATCGGCACCGCCGTCACGGTGGCTCGGATCCGCACCGGCGCCGACATCCGTTTCGTGTCGGTGCTCGAGGAGTTCGACAACCGTGGTGCCTGCCGGTTCTGGCAGCGTGACCGGTTCGTGAACGACGCGGTGTTCGGCGACTCGTTCCGTCGGAGCCAGTTGGCGGACGGCACGGTGCGCGAGCACTGGACCGACGGCCCGCTCAACTTCTCCACGGCGTCGTTCCACCCGAGTTCGAAGGGCTACGACGCCTATCTCGACGCGCTGGCCGGCAGCCTCCCGGAGTCGCTGCTCGACCCCCGCTGACCCGTCCCTTTCCGAAAAATGCCTGGTTCCTAGCGGCAGGCGCTACGAACGGGGCATTTTTCGGATGTCGTGGTGGGGTGTCCGGCTGAGTGAGCGCTCACTCAGTCGGATAGCGTGCCGTTTCGTGCCATCCGCCCCCGCAGCTCCGTCGCCCACGAAGCGGGCCTCCGCCCTCCCACCCGAGGAGCGGCGCGCCGCGATCATCGCCGCCGTGCTGCCGCTGCTCGCCGAGCACGGCGAGTCGGTCACGAGCCGCCAGATCGCGTGTGCCGCCGGGATCGCCGAGGGCACCGTGTTCCGCGCCTTCGCCGACAAGGACGAACTCCTCGATGCGGCGCTCGCGGCCGCGCTCGACCAGCAACCCCTGGAAGAGGCGTTGCAGGCCATCGAGCCCGAGCTGCCGTTCGAGTCCCGGCTCGTCGCCGCCACCGAGTTGATCCAACGGCGAGTGGTCGACGTGTGGACGCTCGTGTCGCACCTGTCCTCCAAGCGCTACGAGCAGATGCGCCGACCCATGACCGACAGCCCTGCGCTCACGGCGATCTTCGCCGCCGAGCCCGAGCGGCTCCGCGTGGAGCCCATCGAGGCCGCCAGGATGCTCCGCGCGCTCACCCTGGCGCTCACCCATCCGATGATGGCCGGCTCCGCCAGCAGCGCCGACGAGATCGTCCGCACCGTGTTGCACGGGGTGGCGCGATGAAGCTGTGGGGCCTCCTCGAGAGCCACCTGCTCGGCCCCTACCGGCAGGTGCTGTGGTTCGTGATCGGGCTGCAGGCGATCCAGACCTTCGCCGCACTGATGCTGCCGTCGCTCAATGCCGACCTCATCAACAACGGCGTGCTCACCGGCGACAACGCCTACATCTGGCGCACCGGCGCCGTGATGCTGGCGTTCACCGTCGTGCAGATCGTGTTCGCCGCCGGTGCCGTCTGGTTCGGTGCCCGCGCGGCGATGGGCTTCGGCCGCGACATCCGGCGCGACCTCTTCCACCAGGTCACCAGCTACTCGTCGCGCGAGGTGGGCCAGTTCGGTGCGCCGTCGCTGATCACCCGCATCACCAACGACGTGCAGCAGGTGCAACAGCTCGTGGTCCTCGCCACCACGATGATGATCGCCGCGCCGCTCACG
>JAWLEC010000095.1:0-12435 GCA_041686315.1 Ilumatobacteraceae bacterium | reverse complement strand
GGGATGGAAGAACGGTCGACCAGGCTGGCCTACGCATCGATGACGAGGGTGTCATCGACTGCCGGAGTCGACGAGTCGGCACTCGTGGTGGTCAATGCCGATCCCAGGATGGCCGACTTCGAGGCGACGTTCGAGCTGGAGATGCCGCAGCTCGAACTCTGACCGCGGGTCCGGCCCGGCAGGGCCGTCGCCCCGTCGGCGGACCAGCCGGAGCGCGCAGCGCACCGCTACGGTCGTCGGGCATGGATCTGGCCGACCTGCAGGACGTGATCGAGCGCACCTACGGCGACCGCGACCGCGCCCGCGGGGTGTCGGCGACGGTGGCGTGGCTCACCGAGGAACTGGGTGAGCTCGCTCAGGCGGTCCGCAAGGGCACGCACGAGGACCGGGTCCACGAGTTCGGTGACGTCGTGGCATGGGTGGCCACGCTCGCCAACCAGCAGGGCGTGGACCTCAACGAGGCGATCGCCCGCTACGCGAACGGATGCCCCAAGTGCGCCGCCATCCCGTGCGCGTGCTGACGACCGACGGGATCTCCTGGGCCTCGGAGTCCTGGGCGGTGTGGGACCCGTCGGGAAGGAGAGCACCGATCGCTTCGGCGATGACGCCGAGCTGCTGCTCGTCGAAACAGTGGACCGTCCCGACGTCGTCGGGCCCGTCATCATCGTCGAACCGGTAGCGGGCCTGTGCGGGGACCCGGGCATTGACCGACTCCATGTCCCCGCGCAAGCGCGCGAGCAGCCGCTCCTGACACATCCGATCGGGACGAACTGCGTCGGGCAGGAGGTCGGGGAGCCGTTCACAGAGTGCGTTGGCGACGGCTTCGGCCCGGAGGCCGATCGCGTCGTTGAGCCGGAGCTGGAACGCCGTCTCCGACGACGTGAGGGATCGGTTGATCCGACTCGCCGGGGGAGTCACCAACACATCCGCCGCGACGCCGAGGAACTCCGCCACGACCTCGAGGAGACGGTGTCGCACCTGCGAGTAGTTGTGGATCTCGAGGCTCACCTCGGGTGCCTGATCGACAGCGTCGAGCAGAGCGAGGACCTTGGACGGAACGCGATAGGTCGCCAGGAACGCGTCGTCGAGCGGGCTGGTGAGGGCTCGACGCTTCACCTGCTGCTGCCACAACGATGAGGCGTGCGCCACCGGGTCGCGGGTGAACAGCAGGAGACGGATCTCGTCGAAGCCGTCGGCGGCACGGCGCAGCACGTCGAGTGAATCTCGGTCGGTGAGGTCGCCGAAGAGGAATTCGCTCGAGAAGCAGGCGTCGGACTCCGGGCCCGTCTCGGCAAGTGCCGAGCGCAGCAACGCCGGGGACTGCAGGAGGCCGAAGCCGTTGCCCGAGGTCATTCGAAGTGGATCATCGAGGTCGTCGCCGCGGAGGGGGTAGTCGATCCCGCACGCCTTCATTCGCTCGACGCTCGACCGCAGACTGGACTGGATCCACGTCGACCCGGTCTTGCCGTGGCCGATGTGGAGCAGCAGTCGTCGCATCGTTCAGACCAACAGTTCCGCCACCTGGATCGCATTGAGGGCGGCACCCTTGCGCAGGTTGTCGTTGCTCACCCACAGCACGAGGCCACGGCCTTCGGGCGCACCCTCGTCGGCGCGGATCCGCCCGACGTAACTGGGGTCCTCGCCGGCAGCCTCGAGTGGCGTCGGGATCTCGGACAGCATCACGCCAGGCGCGTCACCGAGCAGTTCGATCGCCCGCTCGACCGAGAGGGGCCGTTCGAACTCGGCGTTGAGCGACAGCGAGTGCCCGGTGAAGACCGGCACCCGGACACAGGTGCCCGACACGCGCAGACCGGGAATCCCCAGGATCTTGCGGGTCTCCTTGCGCAGCTTCTGTTCCTCGTCGGTCTCGAACGAGCCGTCGTCCACCAGCGATCCGGCGAACGGCAGCACGTTGAAAGCGATCGGGCGGGCGAACTTGTCGGATGCCGGAAAGGTGACGGCTCGGCCGTCGTGGGTGAGGGCGGCGGCGCCGTCGACCACGTCGCGCACCTGCTTGTCGAGTTCGTCCACTCCCGCAAGGCCCGCTCCAGAGACGGCCTGGTACGTGGAGGCGATCAGGCGGACCAGGCCCGCCTCGTCGTGCAGGGGCTTGAGCACCGGCATCGCCGCCATGGTGGTGCAGTTGGGATTGGCGATGATGCCCTTCGGCGGGTTCCGGGCCAGCTCACCGTTGACCTCGGCGACGACCAACGGGACGTCGGGATCCATCCGGAACGCGGACGAGTTGTCGATCACGATGGCGCCGGCCTCGGCGAACTTGGCGGCGTAGGCGCGCGACGACGTCGCTCCGGCCGAGAACAGCGCGATGTCGAGCCCTGCCGGATCTGCGGTCTCGGCGTCTTCCACGACCACGTCGGCTCCCAGCCACGGCAACGTCGTGCCTGCCGAGCGGGCGGACGCGAAATAGCGCATCTCGGCGACCGGGAAATCACGCTCGGCGAGCAGCCGGCGCATCACGGTGCCGACCTGCCCGGTTGCTCCGACGACGCCGACACGCAGACCGTCACGCACGTCGGGCTCACTCTGTGCTGCAGACATGGAAGAGACGATAACGGCTCCCCACGCTGCCCCGATCGGTCGATTCCGACGTGTGGGGATGCATCCGCTGGGTACGACTCGTCGGGCTCTGGCAGAATCCCTCCCCATGCGGCGTCGTCCCCAACTCGTCCCGTGGAAGGCCGCCGGCCGGATGAGCGAACGCCAGGCGAGCGGCGACGACGTGGTGCGGACCACGGGCTGGGTGTTCAACAACGAAAAGGGCAACAGCCTGACCCTCGAGGAGTTCGTGGCGACCGGCGACTCCGAGGTACCCGCGTACCTCACGGTGTTCGGCCTGCGTCGACCCGACAACGAGCAACAGTGCCTCGTCGAGATCGGCTGCGGCATCGGCAGGATGACGTGCGCCTTCACACGCGAGTTCGGCACGGTGGTGGCTTGCGATCTCGACGCCGGCTTCCTGCAACGCTGCCACGAGACGGTGGCGCGGTTCGGCAAGGTCGATCGGCTCCGTACCAGTCACGTCGCCAACGGGCACACCCTGGATCTGCCGCCCAACTCCGCTGACGTCACCTTCAGCTACATCACGCTGCAGCACTGCGACCCCGACGACGCACTCGAACTCACCTCCGAGGCGGTGCGCGTCACCCGCCCCGGCGGCAAGATCGTGCTCAACTATCGCGCCCGCAGCGGCATGGACGTCGTGCTCCTCCCGCTCGGCAGCCTCACGCGTGGACTCTTCCGGATCCCCAAGTTCGGCCCGTGGCTCTCCCAGCGCCGCATGGCAGCCCGTCTCGGCTGGCAGGCCAACCGGTTGCATCCCGACGAACTCATCGGACCGCTGTCGCCGTTGCTCGCCGACGTGGCGGTATGGCGCAACCCGAAGAGCAAGATCACCGGCCGCGGTGCCCGTGTCGAGGAGTTCGACGGAATCAACCCGCACCACTACTGGCTCATCGCCACCGTGCGCTGACCGCCCCGTCACGATCGGGGTCAGACCCCCATCGTGACCGGCCACCGCTACTTTCGTTCGGGAAGCGGTGCTGCGTAGTCGGCCCCGGAATCGAGGCCGAATGCCGTGTGCAACGAGCGGGCGGCCCGTTCCATGTCGCCGGACGCGCACACCACCGACACCCTGATCGTGGACGTGGAGATCATCTGGATGTTGACTTCCTCGTCGGCCAGCACTCGAAACATCTTGGCGGCGATACCGGGTGACGATTTCATGCCGGCCCCCACGAGCGACACCTTGGCGATGTCGTTGTCGTGGGACACGCCCGTCGCTCCGATCTCGGTGGCCACACGAGACACGATGTCCTCGGCGGCGCTCATGTCGGCCATCGGCATGGTGAAGCTGATGTCGGTGGTGCCCTGGGTGGAGGTGTTCTGCACGATCATGTCGACGTTGACGTGGGCGTCGGCGAGCGGTTCGAACAGCGCAGCCGAGATGCCCGGGCGATCGGGGACGCCGAAGACCGTGACCTTGGCCTCGGCCATGTCGGTGACGACACCGGAGATGATCGGATCTTCCATCGAGGCCTCCTCGTTGGTGACCCACGTACCGGGTTCCCACGTGAACGCGGACCGGACGTGGAGGGGAACGTCGTGATTGCGGGCGAACTCGACCGAACGGAGTGCGAGCACCTTCGAGCCGGCTCCGGCCATTTCGAGCATCTCGTCGAAGTGGATCCGTTGCAGCTTGCGGGCCTGCGGCACGATTCGCGGGTCGGCGGTGAAGACTCCGGTGACGTCGGTGTAGATCTCACAGGCGTCGGCATCCATCGCCTTGGCCAGCGCCGATGCGGTGAGGTCGGACGCCCCCCGACCCATCGTGGTGATCTCCTTGTCCGTGCTCACTCCCTGGAAACCGGCGATCACGCACACCTTGCCCTCGGCCATCGACTGGCGGACACGGTCGCCCTTCACCTCGATGATCTTCGCCTTGCCGTGGGCGTTGTCGGTGATGATGCCGACCTGGCTGCCGGTGAAGCTGATGGCGTCGATGCCGCGATCGGCCAGTGCCATCGTCATCAGTGCTGCCGTCTGGCGCTCACCGGTGGTGAGCAGCATGTCCATCTCGCGACCGGACTGGCTCCTCGACACCGACTGGGCGAGAGTGATGAGGTTGTCGGTGGCCTTGCCCATGGCCGACACCACGACGATCACGTCGTTGCCGCGCTTCTTCGTGAACGCGACGTTGTCGGCGACCGCTCGGATGCGCTCGGGGTCGGCGACGGACGTACCGCCGTACTTCTGGACGATCAGGGCCACGAATCCGTGAGGCTACACGGGGACGTGGCGTGGTCAGGCTCCCTTGACGACGTGTTCGACGACCTCGAAGCTCATCAGGTCGGCGCTCTGGGCGACCGGCTTGCGTGGCTCCTCGCCCTCGGCGGGCCGGTTGCCGTCGGCCTGACCGGAGGCGTGTCCGTGTTGGAAGTCCTGGCTGTTCAACCACGCCTGGAAGTGTTCCTCGGTGGCCCAGCGGGTGTAGACGAAGTAGCGGTCCTCGCCCTCGACCGGACGCAGCAGCTGGAAGTCCTCGAACCCCTCGAACTGCTCGACCATCTTCGCCCGCCCGGCGAACCGGCCCTCGAGCTGCGGGCCCATTCCCTCGGGAACCGTGATGGCATTGATCTTGACGACACTCATGACGGCATCCTTTCGCGGTCGACGGAGCCGCCTCCAATCGTGACGGTCGGTCGTCGGGCGAGCAGCGTGAAGGCGGCGCCGATGGCCGAGAGCACGACAGCGATGGCGAGCATCGTCGAGACCCGACCGCCGGTGGCCGGCAGCGACCCGGGCGCCGGCGCCTCCGATCGGACGGCCGACGGCGACGCCTCGGACGTGGGCGCAGGGGTGGCCACGGGCGGTTCGGTGCTCGACGGCCGGGGTTGCCGATCGGCGGGCAGCACCGGAGCCGGCTGCTCGGGCTCGGGATCGGGTTGCGGCTCGGGTTGCGGTTCGGGTTGCGGTTCGGGTTCGGGTGTCACGCGCTGAACCTGCTGGAGGACGACGGTGTGTTCGCAGACGAACGTTCGCCTCGTCTGGTCGGCGTCGTCCATGTCGTCGGAGAGGTTGTCGTGTCCGGCGTCGTGTCCGCCGCTCTGGTCGCCGTCGTGGTCCCCGCCGCCACGCGGGCAGAGATCTCGGGCGGAATACGGGCCACCGTCGGCGCCGTCGATGGACCAGTCGGGCTGTTCCCAGGTGACCGTGACGGCGTAGGTGGCTGTCGGCCGCGCTGGCACGATCAGTCCCTCGGCGTCGCTGCGGTGCCCGGGATTGTCGAACTCGCACACGAGCCGGTCGCTCGACTCGGGGTAGGTGCAGCGAGCCGAGGTGGGCTGCCCTCGACCGGTGCGGCTGGCAGCAGCCAGCTCGAACAGCTCCCGCCATCCGTCAGGAAGCTCCTCGTCGAGCACCGGAATGGACGTTCCGTCGTCGAACCGCCAGTCGACGGTGAAGGTCATCTGGTACGGGTTTCCTCGGCCCTGTCCGCCGGAGCCGTGGTCGCCGTGTTCGTCGTCGTGTCCCGACCCGGGTCCGGGGTCGTGTCCCGACTCGTGTTCGTCGTCGTGTCCCGACTCAGAACCGGGGTCGGTCTCGCTCCCGGTCGGGCCGGTCGTCGTCGGCTCCGATGTCGGGGTCGACCCCTCGTCGTCGCGGAGCGCCGCTGTCTCGACGACAGCGTTCTCGGAATGCTCCGCCACCGGTTCGGATGAGGGTTCGGTCGTGGTCGACGTGTCGGCGTGGTTCGCATCGGAGAGCAACGGCTCGGGCGGGTTCGGGGCGGCGATCGGTTCGACGAGCGGCGCCTCGCCGGCGGCCGGCACGGTGCCGTCGGTTGCGGTCGGTTGCTCGGTCTCGGTCGGTGGTTCGGTTGCGGTCGGTTGCTCGGTCTCGGTCGGTGGTTCGGTTGCGGTCGGTTGCTCGGTACCCGTCGGTCCGCCGCCCGGCTCGGGCGAAGACTCCTGCTCGTTCACGGCATCCTCCGTCGGCGACAGCTCGATCACGACGTCGACCATCACCACGACCTCGGCCGCCGGCTCGGTGGTTGACGGCGGGGTCTCGTCGACCGCCTCCACCAGCGACGAACCGGCTCCCAGTCCGACGACTGCGGAGACGGTGACTGCGAACATGGCTCGTCGACCGACGCCGAACGCCGGTCGAATCGGGCGCGTCTGCCTCGTGGACATGAGGCCCTCCTCTGCATGATGACGTGTCTCGACTCCACGGTCTGCCGACGTCGGAGAGATCACCAGGGTCCAAGGACACAGTGGTCGTCATCGTTGACACTTCAACGATATGGGGGTGGACTCTTCGGAGCACTCCGGGTGCCACCGGCGTCGTCGCCCTCAGGACGCAGCGCAGTCCGCAAGTGCGGTCGTCGCGTCGAAGACGTCGGTGAAGCGTGTCGTCAGCGGCGACATCCCGAGACGGAGGATGTCGGGATCGCGCCGATCTACGACGACCCGCCGCGCGGTGAGTTGGTCGTGCAGGCGTCGGGCGTCGGGGTGTCGGACGGCGACATGGCCGCCGCGGCGGGCGGGATCTCGGGGGGTGGCGGTCTCGAGGCCGAACTGGTCGGCGAGTTCGAGCCCGAATCCGGTGAGTCGCCGAGCCTTCTCCGCGACGGCGTCGATCCCTGCCTCGACCGTGAGACGGACACCCTCCCGTGCGGCGGTCAGGCCGAGAACCGGTGGCGTGCCGTTGAGCATCCTGCCCATCCCCGCCCGCGGAGCGAACGGCCGCTCCATGGCGAACTGGTCGGACTGCGCGAACCACCCCCAGATCGGTTGGACCACACGATCCTGGACCTGCCGTGACACGAACACGAATGCCGGTGCGCCGGGTCCGCCGTTGAGGAACTTGTAGGAGCAGCCGACCGCCAACTCGACACCGGCCGCAGGCAGGTCCAGGTCGAGAACTCCGGCCGCGTGCGAGAGGTCCCAGACGGTGACGGCGCCGTGGCCGCGGGCACGTTCGGTCTCGCCCTGCAGATCGGCGACCTCGGCGGTCCGGTAGTCGACGAGCGAGCGCACCACCACGTCGACGCCGGTCAGGTCGTCGAGCCCGGGGCGGATCTCCCCGCCGCGCAGGCGGGCGATGCCCTCGGCCACGTACCGGTCGGTGGGGAAGTCGGCGGCGTCGACGGCGATCACGGGCCGGTGGTCGTGGGGCCGCAGGTCGATGGCGACGTTCACCTGCTGGAAGATGCTCACCGTGGTCGACTCGTGCAGGGCGACCTCACCGGATGCTGCACCCAGCAGCGGTGCCAGCTCGTTGCCGACCGTGAGCGCGAGGTCGAGCCAGCCGTGCTCCCACCACGACTCGATGAGGTCGCCGGCCCACTGCTCCTCGACCAGCCGATGGAGCGCCTCGACCGTCCGCTTCGGCGTGCGCCCGAGCGAGTTGCCGTCCAGGTAGACGACGTCGTCGTCGGGGATCACGAACTCGTCGCGCCAGTGGGCCAGCGGATCGGCCCGGTCGAGTTCCTCGGCGTCACTGCGTGCGATCACTCCGCCACTCTGCCAGCCCACACCCCACCGCTCATTCCGAAAAATGCCGGATTCGTAGCGACACGCGCTACGAACGGGGCATTTTTCGGGCTCTCGGGGCTGGGTGGGTCGAGTTCCCGGCGGACCGACTCACTCGGCGAGGCGGAGGAAGCTGGCGTGGCGGACGAGGCCGTCGTTGGTGGACTCGGCGATCTCGACCTCGACCGACAGCACCGGCTCGACCCAGGTCGCCGTGCGCCGTACCGCCGGAGGTGGCGGCGGGTCGAACGGGCACTGCTGCGTCCGCAGTTCGGGCAACGCCGCACCGAGCGACTCGAGCGTGCCCTGGTCGAAGCCGGTGCCGACGCCGCCGGCGAACGCCAGAGCTCCGTCCGGACCGGGCCGGCCCACCAGCAGCGCGCCGAACGTGCCGGCCCGGTTGCCCGACCCGTGGGTGAACCCACCGATCCGCAGCGTCACCTGCTGTCGGTTCTTGACCTTGCGCCAGTCCTTCGAGCGGTTGCCGGGGCGGTACCTGGATCCCAGCCGCTTGGCGATCACACCCTCCAGTCCCTGCTCGGCCGTGGCGGCGAGCAGGGCCGCGCCGTCGCCCACCCGGTAGGCCGGCACCACCCAGTTCGGTCCGGGCTCGACGAGTTCGTCGAGCAGCCGGCGTCGATCCTCGTAGGCCGCGTCGACGGTGTCGATGCCGTCCACCTGCAGCACGTCGAACAGGTACAGCACCGCTTCTCGCGGCGTGCCGACACCGCTCTGCTGGACCAGCTCGAACCTCGGTCGTCCCTCGTCGTCGAGCACCACCAGCTCGCCGTCGAGGATCGCCGATCGAGCATGGACCGAGCCGGCGATCGCATGGAGCTCCGGCCAGCGGGCGGTCACGTCCTTGCCGGCCGTGCTCTGCAGGCGCACCGGCATCTGCGTGCGTGCGGCGTCGAGGTGCACCAGCGTGCGGTAGCCGTCCCACTTCACCTCGAACGCCCAGCCGGGGCCCTCGGGCAGCGTCGTCATCGTGGCCTTCATCGGGGCGACCGGGAAACTCTGGGGCATCGTCGTCGATGCTGTCACGTTCCACCCGGCCGCACCGGCCGTGCGAGGGTTGGAGACGTCGGCCGCGCCGATCGATCGGGGACGGGAGCGGTCAGGGTTTCGGGATGCGGCTCGACAGGATGCCGTCGGCCTCCAACCGGTCGAGCCGGGCATCGTCATACCCCAGCAACTCGGCCAGCACCTCCCGGTTGTCCTCACCGCGATACCTCGGAAATCCCGAGACCTCGACGTCCGGTGCGTCGCTGAACCTCCACGGCACGTTCGGCACACGCACGGTGGAGCCGCCCCGGTCGTCGACGTCGACCACCGCGTGACGCTGTCGGGCCCACTCGGTGTCGGCGAGTTCGCCCGGTTGACGCACCCGGCCCACCGCCAGCTGATGCTCGGCGAACCGCGTCTCGAACGTCGCCGCGTCGGGAACGCCGGCGGCGAAGTCGCGGATGATCGAGCGCAGCTCGTCGAAGTGCTCCAACCGGGCGGCGACGTCGGCGAAGCGGGGATCGTCGGCGAGTTCGGGCATCCCCATGGCGGCGACGAAGAAGTCGAACGTGCCGCGCTCTGCGGGATGCCCGCTCACCACCAGCGATTCGCCGCTGGCCACGGTGAGCACGAGGTAGTCGCCGGGGCGGAAGCTTCGGATCCACTGCGGGTCGTCGTCACCGTGCCACAGCGCGTCGTGCAGGTGCTCGTTGACGTACAGCATCGTCTCGGCCATCGACACGTCGATCCACTGGCCGGTCCCGCTGTGTTCACGCTGGTACAGCGCGGCCAGGATCGCCGACGCGGTCTCGAGCGACGTGTACACGTCGGCGTGGCTGTGCGGGTCCTTGGCCAGCTCACCCCCGCGGGCATTGCCCTGCGACGCCACGATGCCCGACTCGGCCTCCACCACCGGCGCATACGCCCGCCGGCCCACCCAGGGGCCCGTCTGCCCGTACCCGGAGATCGACGCGTAGATCAACCGGGGGTGACGCGCTCGCATCGTGTCGGCGTCGAGCCCGAGGCGGGCCATCACCCCGGGTCGGTAGTTCTCCACCAGCACATCGGCGTGCTCCGCCAGCTCCAGCAGCACCGCGGCGCCGTCGTCGGTGGTGAGATCGATGCTGAGGTTGCGCTTGCCCACGTTCTGCTGCACGAAGTAGCTCGACAGGCCGTGCCGACGCGGGGTGGCGAACCGTGTGAGGTCGCCCGCCGGTGGCTCGATCTTGATCACGTCGGCGCCGAGGTCGGCCAGCATCCTCGTGCAGTGGGGTCCCGACAGCACGCGGCTCAGGTCGAGCACGCGCACCCCCGACAGCGGACGGCGCGGCGACCCCGGAGACGACATGACGTCATCGTGGTGCGCCGGTGTCACGCGGGTCGAATCGCAACGGTGATTGCTGCGCCGGCCACGCGACACGCACCGATGTCGACTCGTCGGAGCCCGACCCGGCTGGCCACACTCGCCGGATGACCTCCACCGGACCGACCCCCGATTCGCCACTCGCCGGGCAGCTGGCACTCGTCACGGGCGGTGGCTCGGGCATCGGGCTCGCCTGCGCCCGGGCCCTGCTCGCCGACGGTGCCGACGTGGCGCTGGCAGCCCGCAACACCGACCGGCTCGACGCGTCTGCCGCCGAGCTGCGCACCGAGTTCCCGTCCGCCACCGTGGTCACCGTGGGCTGCGACGTCACCGACGAGTCGAGTGTCGAGGCAGCCTGCGCCGCGGCGGCCGACGCAGGAGCGCTGCGGATCGTGGTCGCCAACGCCGGGTCGGGTTCGGCGGGGCCGTTCCACCTCACCTCGCTCGACGACTGGAACTCGGTGCTCGCCACCAACCTCACCGGCGCCTTCCTCACCCTCAAGCACGCCGTGCCGCACCTGGCGGCCAACGGCGGCGGTGCGATCGTCGGGATCTCGTCGATCGCTGCAACCGCCACTCACCGGTACATGACGCCGTACAACGTGTCGAAGGCCGGCCTCGAGATGCTGATCCGCCAGGTCGCCGACGAACTCGGGTCGTCGGGCATCCGGGCCAATGCGGTGCGGCCCAGCCTCGTGCCCACCGACATCTCCGCCGGGCTCACGGCCGTGCCCGAGATCGTGGAGGACTACCTCGAGCAGATGCCGATCCGCCGCACCGGCACCACCGAGGACGTGGCAGCGGCCGTGCGGTTCCTGGCCGGGCCCGAGAGCTCGTGGATCACGGGTACGTGCGTGGACGTCGACGGCGGCCATCACCTGCGGCGCGGCCCCGCCCTCGACGGTGTGATGCAGATGCTGTTCGGCGACCAGCTGACTCCACCCGGCCCGGACCGCCCGGACTCGACGCCCCACTGACCCCAGGCCACGCGGCTGCGATGAGCGACGGGCCGGGGAGTGTGGCCGGTGGCTCATCGCGGCGGTGGATTGCACGGCTGCGATGAGCGACGGGCCGGGGAGTGTGGCCGGTGGCTCATCGCGGCGGTGGTGATCGGGCGGGTGTCACACCGCATCGGAGTCCGCCGCCGGTAGCGTGATGGCTTCGCCGGTCGATCCAGACCGGTGGGCGCACTCGGAATTTCTTTCTGCTCCGGTCCTGCGCTGTTGAGCAACAGAGAGAATTCAGGAGACCCCCCATGACCGTCATCGACCACGCGCCACGCGCCATCGACCTCGACACCGAGGCCGCCACCGTCGCCTTTCGCGACCTCGGCCTGCCCGACGCTCTCGTGCGCCGGCTCGAGAGCCAGGGCAAGCACAACGCCTTCCCGATCCAGGCTGCGGTGATTCCCGACGCCCTCGCCGGGCGCGACGTCGCCGGACGTGCACCGACCGGCTCGGGCAAGACACTCGGCTTCGGCCTGCCACTGGTCGCCCGCCTCGTCGACGCCCGCGCGAAGCGCCCCGTCGCACTGGTGCTCGCCCCCACCCGCGAACTCGCCGAACAGATCATGGCCGAGCTCGCCCCGTTCGCCAAGGCTGCGGGTCACGACTCGGCGTCGATCTACGGCGGCGTCGGCTACGGCCACCAGCGCAAGGCCCTCGACCGAGGTGTCGAGCTGGTCGTGGCGTGCCCCGGCCGCCTCGAGGACCTGATCCAGATGCGGGCCATCGACCGGCGCGACGTCGACACCGTGGTGATCGACGAAGCCGACCAGATGGCCGACATGGGCTTCCTGCCGGCCGTTCGCCGGATCGTGGAACAGACCCGCGCCGACCGTCAGGTGCTGCTGTTCTCGGCCACCCTCGACGGTCCCGTCGCAAAGCTGGTCGACGACTTCCAGCACGATCCCGTTCGCCACGAGGTGGGTCCGAAGGGACCCGACGTGCACGCCGCCGAGCACCACTTCTGGGTCGTCGCCCGCGAAGACCGCGTGGCCACCACGGCACAGGT
>JAWLEC010000094.1:0-12443 GCA_041686315.1 Ilumatobacteraceae bacterium | reverse complement strand
CCGGAATTTTCGCCACGGCGCGCAGGCACTCGCGCACCGTGTGGTTGACGTGCGCTGTAATGGCGGGCGAGTTTCAGGCGGCTGAGTCGTTGCCGAGATGCACCGGGACCCGACGATCCTCGTCATCGAACACAGCGACGAGTTCAAGGCGTGCGCCGAGGGCTTCGAGGTACTGGCGAAGCGTCGAAACCCGAACATCCTCGGAGTGCTCCAGCTTGGAGATCGCCCCCTGAGTGACGTCCAGTCGACCAGCCAGTTCCGCCTGGCTGATTGCCTCGCCGTGTCGGAGTTCGTACAACCGGATCTCCTCGAGCGTGTCGCACCGAAGTTCCGCGAGACGTTCGTTTGCACCGGGGCGGGCGACCACTTGGTCGCGCAGTTCGGAGCATTTGGTTCGGGCCATCAGATCAGTCCTTCGCTTCGGAGTTCGTCGAGATATCGGTCGTAGAGGTCGTCGGCGAGCGGTACCGCCCACTCGTACCAGTCGTTCCATTCGCCGGTCTTGTCGCCGCCGACGAGCAGGATTGCTTGGCGACGCGGATCGAAGCTGAACAACACCCGTAGCGCACCGCCCTTGGCCGCTCGGAGTTCTTTCATCGACTGATGACGTGACGCGTGGATTCTGTCAACGATCGGACGACCGAGGTCTGGTCCTCGCACCAGGGCCCTACCTCGTGAGCGGCGGCGTACCGCTCACCTCGAAACAGCCGATCATGTCGGAGCACGGCGAACCACTCACATGGAAGACCCGAGCAGCCGACCAGTCGAGCGGGAGGAATGCCGGCCGCGGCGGCCCGCGCGTGAGCGGCGCAGCACGCCCGGGTATGTCGGGCGCAGCAATCGCGCGAGACTGCTCCACGATGACCATCGAGGCGGCGACCCGGTGGGCCGACGGGCTCGGGCGGTGGGCGATCCCCGACGAGGTCCTCGCCCGGGCGCCCAGGTCGCCATGGCAACACGACACGGCGATGTTCGTCGTCGACGACACCCTCGATCGGGGCACACCTGCCGCCGAGATCGCCCGCGCCGTACTCCCTGCCACCGGCGGATCGGTGCTCGACGTGGGATGCGGCGGCGGGCGCGCCGCCATGTCGCTCGTCCCGCCCGCCGAGCGTGTGATCGGCGTCGACGAGAACCCGGCGATGCTCGCCGAGTTCACCCGCGCCGCCGCAGCGGCCGAAGCGCGATCGACGACCATCGAAGGTCGTTGGCCCGACGTCGCGAACGAGACCCCGGTCGCCGACGTCGCCGTGTGCCACCACGTCGCCTACAACGTCACCGACATCGAACCGTTCCTCCTCGAGCTGACCGGGCATGCGCGCCTCGCCGTGGTGCTCGTGCTGTCGCCCCGCCATCCGCTGACCGCATGGAACGACGCATGGCGCCACTTCTGGGGCCTCGAGCGTCCCGCCGAGCCGACAGCTGACGACCTCGCCGAGGTCCTGGCCGGGCTCGGCCTCGATGTCGAGCGGTGGACCGTGCCGCGACCACCGCTCGCCAGAGCAACCGCGAACACCGTCTCGCGCATCCCGTCGGCGCGACGCCGGCTGTGCCTCACCGAGGAGCGCGACGACGAGCTCGCCGCCTACCTCGACGAGAACGAGCCGCAATGGGCCGACACCGACGTGGTGTTCCGCTGGCCCGGGTCGGCCGGCGACGACCAGCCCTGATCGACCGAGGCGGAGCCGGGCGTCGCGAGGAGCTCAGCGAGTCGTGGGCGGCGGATCGGTGGGTGTGGTGTGCGCCTCCGCCCACGGTCGGTCGGGATCGTTGGCCACGAGGGTGAGGCCGAGCAGGATGCCGAGCGAGATCCCGACCATCGAGATCACCGTGGTGGTGACCGCCGACGTGCCGGCGGTGCCACCGTCGGCACCGATGATGCGGGTCACCCCTTCCAGGCCCAGTGCGCCGGGTACCAGGATCCAGAAGCCCGGCAGGAACGTCACCAACGGCGTGGGTCCCGCCTGCTGCCGGGCCGCGAGGAGGGCCACCGGAGTCATCGCCGCCGCACCGAAGAACGCCGAGAGGGAGGCACCGAAGAACAACCCGCCGATCACCTGGCCGGCGTACGCGGCGTACATCGAGACGAGGATCCACAACACGGTGGACTGGCGCGCACCGTTGAACCACACCACGCCGAGGCCGAAGGCAGCGACGCCGATCCACGGTAGGACGCTGGCCACGAGGCCACCGCCCGACGCCCGTATGTCGCCGCCCGGCACGCCGACCAACTGCGCACCCGCCACGATGCCGAGCGCCAGCAGCAGGAGCTGCATCGCTCCGGACGCCAGGCGGGCCGCCCCGGCCACGATCTGTCCGGTGGCGAGTTCGAGCACCGCCGTGGTCAACAGCGCGCCCGGCAGGAACGAGATCAGCGGCGCAGCCAGAGCGGGGAAGACGACGAGGTCGTCGACCACACGGGCCGTGGCGAACACCGCGGTGGCCACGGCCCCGGCAGCGATCAGCGGCCAGAACGGCTGGTACGACGGTCCGAAGTGCTGTGTCGACTGACGGAACTGGCCCACGACGAGGCCCAGCAGGGCGGCGAGGATCACCTCGCGCCAGCTGCCGCGGAGGAGCAGCGCGATGCCGACGGTTGCCAGCACGTAGCCGGCGAGGACGAGTGTCGGCCCGAACGGCGGATCCGACGCCCGGATCCGGTCGAGTTCGGCTCGCCCCCGGTCGATCGTGACCTCGCCGCGCTCGGCGGCGTTCACGAGATGGATCAGGTTGTCGATCTGGTCGAGCCGGAGGGTCCGCCGTCCGGCCGTGCTGACCTCGGTCTTCACGTCGCCGCCTCCCGGCACCGACACCACGAGTGCCGTGGGCAGCACGAGAACGCCGAGCCGGTCGATTCCGTACACGCCGGCGAGGCTGCGGAGCGTGGACTCCACGTGGCTCACGGAGTCACCGGCGTCGATGAGGGCTTCTCCCAGGTCGATCAACAGATCGAGCGTCGCGGTCTCGACGGCCGACGCGGCCGCCGCCACTCGAGCGTCCGTTGCAGCCGTGTCGCCGGGAGCGGTGGGGGTCGTCGCTGTGACGTCGGGCGCCGTGGTGGCCGTCGCCGATCGTGGCGGCGGTGCCGGGTGGACGCGCGGTCCGGTGACCGGACCCGGCTGGTGCAGCCGGCGCGGTCGCCGGATCAGAATCCACGAGACCGCTCCGATGGCGACGAGGACGAGCAGGGCCAGCACGATGGAGCCGCTGTCGATGGCGGACGAGCGCACCTGCGGCGCGATGTTCGGTCGGGGTTCGGCCTCGGCCTCGTCGTCCGTCTGCTCGTCTGCAGGGGCATCGCCGGGCAGCGTCGTGGTCGGCTGGTCGTCGGGCTCGGCGACGGTGTTCTCGGTGTCGCGCGTCTCGATGGTGCCGACCGGGGCCTCCTCGAACGGCTCGGGGCTCGGCTGGGTCGTCGAGGGGGCGGTGGCATCGTCCGATGACGTGGCGGCTGCCGGCGCGGCGAACCCCGGCACGGCGAGTCCGAGCAGGGCGGCCACCGCGGCGACGGCGGCGATGGAGGGGAGGTGGGGGGTGCGAGAGGTCACGGGCCGGTCACGGCCGGAATGTACCGGACAACGTCGGAGAGTGGTCAGCGGCGACGTCGGCCGCACGATCACTCGTCGGTACCGCCCACGGGGCCGGGCAGCCGCACGCCGCGATCCGGGTCCCGCTCCGTCACCAGGGTGCCGAGTCGGGGTCGATGAGGCGCCGGCCCTCGTCGAGGTCGTCGATCCGGGCCAGGTCGTCGTCGGTGAGCTGCACGCTCCGGGCTCCCCAGTTGGCGGCGAGGTGGTCGGCGTCGCCCGACTTCGGGATCGCTGCCACACCGTGGGCGAGCAACCAGGCAAGAGCGACCGAGGTCGGTTCGGTGCGATGCGCCGCTGCGATGTCGCGGAGCGTGTCGTCGTGGAGGACGTCGCCACGTGCGATGGGCGAGTAGGCGGTGAAGATCCAGCCGCGCTCGTCGCACCACCGACGCAGTTCGGTCTGCTGCAGGAACGGATGACACTCCACCTGGAGGACCTCGAAGGGTGCCATGTGCTCGACCTCGTCGAGCTGTTCGATCGTGAAGTTCGACAGACCGATGTGTCGTGTGAGGCCTCCGGCGTGCACGTTGGCCATCGCCGCAGCCGTGGCGCCGATGCGGTCGTAGTCCGTGGGCCAGTGGATCAACAGCAGGTCGAGATGATCGGTGTCGAGCGCCTCGAGACTCCGTTCCACCGACGCCACGAGCTCCTCGGGCTCGTGGCAGTCGTTGGCGATCTTCGTGGTGATGAACACGTCGCTGCGCTCGACCCCGGCGGCGCTCACACCCCGGCCAACCCCGGCTTCGTTGTCGTACATCTGGGCCGTGTCGATGTGGCGGTAGCCGAGGTCGAGCGCCTGGCGTGTGACCCGTTCGGCTTCCCCGTCGTCGAGCCGCCACGTGCCCAGGCCCAGCGCCGGCATCGTCGCACCGGCAGCGGAATGCACCACCGGTTGACCCTCGAACGAGCGACTCGGGAACGTGGTGGTGGGGTGGGGTGTGCTGTTCCCCTCGGGGGTCGGGACGCGTTCGGTGGGCATGGGATCACCATTCCCGGCCACAGTGTCGCGAAACGTCGCCCGGATCGTCTGGTGGCGCCGTGTCCGGCCGGGTCGGGCAGGTCAGGTGCCGCCCGAGACGAGTTGGTCGACGGGGGCGAAGTCGTCGGTGAGGACGTCGGCGCCGCCGACGAACGCGTCGAGGTCGTCGACGACACGGCCGCCGTCGGGATCGACGACGGCGGGATCGAACGGCCGGTCGGATGCGGCGATCAGCGAGTTGCCGAGACGGCCGTCGGCGGCACCGGGTCCGAGGATCACCGTGACGTGCTCGAACACGTCGGCCAGCGTGGCCGCTTCCGCCCGCAGGAAGTCCTGGTCGGGGTTGTCGATCACGTTCAGCACGTACAGGCCCCCCGGAGTGAGCACCCGCTCCACGTCGCGCACGAACTCCACCGTGGCCAGGTGCCACGGCACCGAGCGGCTCCCGAACGCGTCGCCCACCACCACGTCGGCGCGGTCGGTGGCGAGGTCGTCGACGGCCAACCGGGCGTCGCCGACACGAACGTCCACACCGGTTGCCGCTCCGACGGCGATGTCGAACTCGTCGACCACGATGTCGACCAGGTCGCCGTCGATCTCCAGCACCAGCTGCTCGCTGCCGGGCCGTGTCGTCCGCACCCACTGGGGCACCGTGAGAGCGCCGCCACCGACGTGGACCACGTCGATCGGACCCGGTGTGCTGTGGCCGTCGATCGCCTCGGCGAAGCGCTGCGTGTACCAGAACTCGAGGTGTGTCGGATCGTCGAGATCCACGTAGCTGTGTCGCAGATCGTCGAGCACCAGCACCCGCCCGTCGGTGCGTCCGCTGTCGTCGTCGATCGACACGCAGTAGTAGCGGGTCTGCGTGTCACACGGGTCGTCGGTGGCGAACACCGCGCCGCCGGCGAGCGCAGCGACGGCGAGCCCCGCCGCCATGGTGCGACCGGTCGCCCGCCGGGCCCCCGGTGACGTCGCGGCCCAGAAGGCGACCCCTGTGGCCAGCAGCAGTAGCCCCACCGCGACGATGAGTGTGGTCACGGCGGCCACGGCGACGAGCACGAAACCGGTCACGAGCGTGCCGACGATCGCTCCGGCGGTGCCCCAGGCCGACAGGCGGCCGACCACCGACCCCGTGTCGTGGAGATCACGCAACTGCAGCTTCACCACCGCCGGGGGGATCGCCGACAGCACGGTCGCCGACGGCAGGAAACCGAACGACGCCAGCAGGATCACCCCGGAGGGGCCGACCGCCGCCGAGTCGCCCAGGACCCGCACCGTCGGGATGGTGAACAGAGCGAGGCCGCCGCCGACGACCAACAGCAGCGGCAGGAGGCGGCGCGGGTCGATCCGGTCGGCAGCCCACCCGCCGGCCCAGGCTCCGACCGAGATGCCGGCCAACACCGTGGCGATGATCCCGGTGTAGGTCTCGAGGCTGACACCGACGTAGGGCGCGAGCAACCGGGCCGCGAGGATCTCGAGCACGAGGACGGCGGCCGACGTGCCACCCACGAGGGCGATCGCCAGCCAGGCCGGCAGCGGCGCGGCCGGTAGCGGCGCTGGGGGCAGCGGCGCCTCCGACGACGGGAGCGACGTCATGCCGGAGCCGTTCTGGTGTCGTGGGCGGCGTCGATCATCGCCACCAGCATGGCGGGCGCGACGGCCCGTGCCATGTCGGACCCCGTGCAGTGCCGGTGCCGTCAGTCCGTGACGGCGGCCGCCTGTGGGCCGGTGCCGTGTCCTTGGACCTGCCGGCCCGCCGAGTCAGACGAGCGCCGTCGAGATCGCCGCGGCGCCCGCCGCCAGCGCCACCGTCTGCTCGGCGTCGAGTACGTCGTACCACGGTGTCAACAACCGGTCGGTGAGTTCGTCGGCCGCCGCGAGCGCAGCCCGGTTCTCGTCGGTGACCTGTGGGGCCGGGTCCCAACCGAACGACGCGACGTCGTCGGGACGCCGGATGGCGTGGGCGGTCGCCGGATGCAGACCCGAGGCCACCACCGACAGCAAGTGGACGCTGCCGCGCAGCTCGCGCAGCGTCATCACGTTGCGGTAGGCGCGAGCGGGGGTGTCGTCGGGAAGCGGTTCGGCGGCGACGCCGGCGAACAGCGCGAGCGCCGACACGTCGACGACGCCGACGACCGCCTCGGCGGCCTCGTTGAAGGCGTCGAGGCCCTCGAGGTCCGACAGCCGCGCGCGGCCGAAGTCCTCGGCGCACCGGAGGTACTCGCGGGCAGCGTCCCGAGGCGCCATCCGCTCCTTGGCCGATCCCCAGATCGCCTCCATCACACCGGGAGCGAAGTAGCCGAAAGCAGAGGCCACCACCGCCGGCTCGACGTCGCCGAGCACGCCACCCCGGCCGAGCACGTAGAACCGGAAGCCGTCGAGCCCCAGCTCCTTGCCGCGTGCCAGCGTCGCCGGATCGAAGTAGAAGGCGGCGCCGGCGCCGTTGACCGGCGGCGACGTGGACTGGACGAGTTCGAGTGGCGTCATGGGCCACGTTTTAGCCGGTCGGCCCCGGGAACGCCCGACCATGGATCGTGCTCCCTCCACGTCCGGCGCGTCCGCCGACACCGTGGCCCGGCCGGATGCGCACTGGCGAGCCGCCAACTACCTGTCAACCGGGCGATCGCCGAACGTGATCTCGGTGCCTTCATGATCGCCGGACCCGGCCACGGCGGTCCGGCGATGGTGGCCAACACGTGGTTGGAGGGCACGTACAGCGAGATCCATCCGCGCGTCTCGTTCGACGAACGGGGGATGCAGCGGCTGTTCCGGCAGTTCTCGTTCCCGGGCGGTGTCCCCAGCCATGTCGCACCGGAGACGCCGGGCTCGATCCACGAGGGCGGCGAGCTCGGCTACTCGCTCGCCCATGCGGCGGGTGCGGCGTTCGACAATCTCGACGTCGTGCTCGCCTGTGCCGGCGACGTACCGACGCAGGAGACCCTCGCCGCGGCCCCGACCCGGCGCCATACTGGGCCCTGCATGGCTGCGCCCCCGACACCTCCTTCCGCCCGCGACCGACCCGCTGCATCCAACTTCGTCCGCGATCTCGTGGCTGCCGACATCGAGCAGGGCACGTTCGGCGGGCGCGTCCGCACCCGTTTCCCGCCCGAGCCCAACGGCTACCTGCACATCGGTCACGCGAAGGCGATCACGCTCGACTTCGGCATCGCCGAGGAGTTCGGCGGTGTCTGCAACCTGCGCTTCGACGACACGAACCCCGATACCGAGGACACCAGCTTCGTCGACGGCATCCTCGACGACCTGGCGTGGCTCGGCTACCCGATCGAGGGTGAGCCGCTCTACGCCAGCGACTACTTCGAGCAGCTGTACGACTGGGCGACACTGCTGATCGAACGGGGTCTCGCCTACGTCGACGAGCAGGACGGCGACACGATCTCGGCGCAACGCGGCGGCTACGGCCGGCCCGGTGTGGAGAGCCCGTTCCGGGACCGTCCGTTGGAGGAGAGCCTCGAACGGTTCCAGGCGATGCGCTCCGGCGAACTCGCCGACGGCTCCGCCGTGCTGCGCGCCAGGATCGACATGCAGCACGAGAACATGCAGATGCGCGACCCCGTGATGTACCGCATCCGTGCGGTGCACCACCACCGCACCGGTGGCGTGTGGAACATCTATCCCACCTACGACTGGGCCCACGGGCAGAGCGACGCCATCGAGGGGGTCACGCACTCGCTCTGCACGCTCGAGTTCGACAGCCACCGGCCGCTCTACGACTGGTTCCTCCAGCAGCTCCCGTTGCCGTTCGAGGCGCCCCGTCAGACCGAGTTCGCCCGGCTGGAGCTGACGCACACGGTCACGTCGAAGCGCAAGCTGGCCAAGCTCGTCGACGACGGAACCGTCGACGGCTGGGACGACCCGAGGATGCCGACGTTGCGCGGGTTGCGGCGGCGGGGGTACCCGGCGTCGGCGATCCGTGACTTCTGCTCGTTCATCGGCGTCGCCCGCACCAACAGCCGCCACCAGATCGAGCTGCTCGAGTCGTTCGTGCGCACCGAGCTGAACCGCACGGCCCAGCGGCGGATGGCGGTGTTGCGGCCGCTGCGGGTGGTGGTCACCAACTGGCCCACCGACGACTCCGGTGACCCGGTGGTGGAGTACGTGGATCTCGTGAACAACCCCGAGAATCCCGACGACGGCACCCGGAGCGTGCCGTTCAGCGGCGTGTTCCACATCGAGCACGACGACTTCAAGGCCGAGCCGCCGCCCAAGTACTTCCGGCTCACGCCGGGTCGGGAGGTCCGCCTGCGGGGTGCGTACTTCGTGACGGCGACGGGCTTCACCACCGATGACGACGGCAACGTGGTGGAGGTACAGGTGATCTACGACCCCGACACCCGGGGAGGGACGGCTCCCGATGGTCGCAAGGTGAAGTCCACCATGCACTGGGTGTCGGCGGCGCATGCCGTGGACGGCACCGTCGCGCTCTACGAGCGCCTGTTCTCCGCCGAGGTGCCCGGCGAGGCGACCGGCGACGTGTTCGACGACCTCGATCCGGGGTCGCGGGAGCTCCTCACCGACGTGAAACTCGAGCCGGCGCTCGCCGAGGTCGAACCTGGGCAGGTGGTGCAGTTCGAGCGGCTGGGATATTTCGCCGCCGACGCGGACCAGCCACGGCTGTTCCACCGCACCGTCGGACTTCGCGACGAGTGGGCCAACATCCAGAAGCGCCAGCCCTGATCGTCCTCCGGCCGCCACTCGGGAGACCCGAGAGCGACGGCAGGTTCTGACACGACGGGGCTATCTTGCGCCTGATGCGCCTGATGCGCCTGATGCGCCTGATGCGCGTGACGACGTGGTCGGTGGCGGTCGGACTGTTGCTCGGCGCCGCCGTGGCCGTCGTGGCGCCGCCAGCCGCTCCGGTGGAGGCTGCTGCGACCGCTTCGGTCTTCTGTGACGACCGCCCGGGCACCGAGCCGGCTCCGATGCCGGCGCTCGACAGCTACACCGCGATCAACCCGACTCGTCTGGTGGACACCCGCGACGGCACCGGAGGCGTGACCGGGGCGCTGGGCCGGGGGTGCACGCTCCGCCTCGATCTCACCGACAGTGTGGTGCCGGACGACGCCGACGCCGTCGGGATCTCGCTCACGAGCCGAGCCGAGACCCGTGGCTACCTCACCGCCCATCCGTGTGCAGCCGGCCGGCCCGGCACGTCGAACCTCAACGCCCGGGTGGGCATCGGCACACCGAACTTCGTGGTGGGTCTGCTCGATGGCTCCCGCTCGCTGTGCATCTACAGCAGTGCCGGTAGTCATGTGATCGTCGACCTTGCAGGCTGGTGGTCACCGGGTGGAGATCGGATCACCAACATCGATCCTGTGCGGGCCTACGACACCCGAGAGCTGCCGGGCTCACCGAAGTTGCCGGCAAACGCGATCCGCAACGTGCCCATCGGCGGTCCGGTGGTGCCGGACGAGGCAACCGCAGCAATCGTCAACCTCACGGCCACCGACGCCGAGGCGCAGGGTTGGGTGTCGGTGTATCCGTGCGGGAACCCGCCGCCGCTGTCGTCGAACCTCAACGTGAAGCCGGGTGAGGCTCGTGCCGTCACCGCGATCATCGGACTCGGCCGTTCGGGGCCCGCCAAGGGCCAGCTCTGCATCCAGTCGAACATCACGTCGCACGTCATCGTCGACGTCAACGGCTATTACTCACCCGCGCCCGTGTTCGGTCCTGCGGCAGCCGTGCGACCGCAGGTGGGGGTCCGGCTGGCCGACAGCCGGTTCGGCACCGGTGGCTGGTCGACGCTTTTCCGGGCCGGAGAGATCCGCTCGTTCGACCCCGTTGCGGGCAGCCCGCTGGCCTCGTCGGCCACGGGTGTGATGCTCAACGTGACGTCGGCGCAGGCGCCGGGGCGAGGGAACCTCCGGGTGTACCCCTGCACGACCACGTCGCCGGCTGCGGTCACCGAGACCTCGGCGGTGAACTTCACCGCCGAGGGCGCGGTCGCCAACCTGGTGCCGGTGAGTCTGTCGTCGAGCCGGCGGGTGTGCGTGTACGCATCGCGGCCGACCGACGTGGTGATCGATCTGTTCGCCGTGATGACGGCACCGGAAGGATCGCTCGCCGAACGACTGTCGTTCGGCGAGGTGGCTGCGTGGCCACCGTTCGATCCCGCCGGCACCGACTACGGCATCCGTTGTCCGGCTGCCACCAACTCGCTCGAGTTCGACCTCGACCTGCTGCCGAACACCACCGCGACCGTCGACGGCGTGGCAGTTCCGGCGGGCACGAGGACGCGAGCGATGGCGACCGACGATCTCCTCCGTGTGCGTCTGCAACGAGGGAACGACTCGCAGGAGCACTGGTTCCGGTGCCTGCCGCCGGATTTCCCGGTCTACGAGGTGGAGCGCCCCGGCGACCCCGCACCCGGCTGGTATCTGACGACCGCCGGCGCGGGCTCCTCCCCGTCGGGCGACTTCACGATCATCCTCGACGAGTACGGCGCACCGGTGTGGTACAAGCGCGTCGAGGAGCGGATGCCGAACACGAGCCTGGAACCGCCTTCATTCGCACTGCTCAACTTCCAGCGGCTTCCCGACGGCAGGTTGTCGGCGTCGGAGATCGGCAACCGTTACGGCGTTCCGTCCGATGACCTCCGCCATCGGATCTTCGACCTCGACGGCAATCTCCTGGAGGCGCGTGGGCTGGGCACCTACCGGCAGCTGGACCCGGTCGATCCACCGGAGCCGCTGACCCCCGAGCAGTTCCGCGAGGCCTTCCCGATCGACCACCACGACTACGCCGACCTGCCGGACGGCGGCTACGCGCTCGTGAGCTATCCGCTGCGGCAGGACGTCGACCTCACAGGTCTCGGTGACGGCTTCGACGCCACGGATTCCGTACTCGACGGAGCGATCCTCGAGTTCGACTCGAACGGTGATCTCGTCTGGGAGTGGAACACCAAGGACCACTTCCCGGAGGACTTCTCCAGCTTCCCGCAGCGGCGGGGCACGTTGCCCGGCTGGCCGCAGCGGTACCCCGACGCAGTGGCAGCCGGCGGCGAGGTCGACACCGTGCACATCAACTCGTTCCAGCGGCAGCCCGACGGCGACTACGTCGTGTCGGCCCGTCATTACGACGCCGTGTTCCGGGTGGAGCACGACACGGGAGATGTCGACGACACGGGAGATGTCGACGACACGGGAGATGTCGAGTGGATCCTGGGTGGCAAGACCACCACGGTCGGTCCCGGGCCGGACGTGTCGAGCAAGCAACTCCTGATCGAGAACGATCCTTTCGGTGGCGTCCTCCGACCGCACGACGCACGCCTCGACGGGAACCTCCTCACGGTGTTCGACAACCGCACGGCGACCGGTGAACCGGCGCGGGCTGTCACGTACGAGATCGCGGGCACCACAGCCACCCTCGTGCGTGAGATTCTCCAGCCCGACGGCAGGTCCAGCCCGGCGCAGGGGTCGCACCGTGTGGGTGCCGACGGGTCGACGCTGATCAGCTGGGGCGTGCTCCAACCGAACTTCCAGGAGTACGACGCCTCGGGCGACCTCCTGCTGTCGATCGGCCAGGTGAATCCGGTCAGCGGTTTGCCCGACGGCTTCTCGTACCGGATCGTGAAGGAGCCGCCGTCGTCGTTCGACCGCAGCGAACTCCGCGAGAAAGCCGGTGGCCCCGTCCACGCCCCCTGACGTTGCATCCGGTGTCTGACACCGGATGCAACAGACACCGGCGGCACCGTGAGCTGCCGATCACGATCGGGGTCTGACAGTGATCGTGATGATCAGCCTTCGCCGTACCAGTAGCAGCCGTACTGCTCGGGGTCGCCCCAGCTGACGGCGTCGCGGCGCTCGAGGGTCTGGCGGTCGGAGAACTGCAGCTGGTCGAGGCCGACGGTGACG
>JAWLEC010000093.1:0-12529 GCA_041686315.1 Ilumatobacteraceae bacterium | reverse complement strand
AGGGCGACAGCGCGGCGCGCAGGAACCCGCGCAGCTCGTCGCGCAGCGCCCGCAGGCCTGCCGCGTCCGACTGCCAGCCGACGGCTCGCAGCGCCTCGGGTTCGGTGGCGATGCCGGTGAGCGTGGCATAGCCCAGTGCGGCGACGAGGCCGGGGTCGCCCCGGCGGAGCCGGCCGGCGTCCATCTCGGCGGAGAGGTACCCGACGGCGCGGTCCACCAGCGGGGCCAGGCGCTCGCGCAACCGTCCGGCCTGCGCCGTGTCGAGCCGGCTGACCTCCCGGATCAGGCCGAGCAGCGCCGGGCGCCTCACCGCCGGCCGGAACACGGCGCGGATCACGGCGTCGATCCGGTCGAGCGGGTCGTCGGGGGCCGCTCGGAGTGCGGCGTCGATGACGATCACGAGTTCGGCGGCGGCGACGGCGAGCACCTCGTCGACGAGTGCGTCCTTGTTCTCGAACCAGTACAGCACGGTCTGCTTGCGCACCCCGACGGTGCGGGCGATCTCGTCGAGCGAGACGGCGTCGACCCCGCGCATGCCGAACAGCGCCAGCGCGGTGTCGAGGATCCGGTCACGGGTCTGCATCTCTCTACCAATTGGTAGACGATTGTGCTAGAACCGTCAATCGTGATCGCCGAGTCGCTTGCCGGGAAACGGATCGCCATCACGGGTTCCACCGGATTCGTGGGCACCGCCCTCGTCGAGCGACTCCTGCGCTCGGTGCCCGGCTGCGAGCTGGTGCTGCTGGTCCGCGACGGCAAGCGCACCCCGGCCGCCCGGCGAACCCAGCGCGAGATCCTCAAGAACGACGCCTTCGACCGCCTGCGCGCCGAGTGCACCGACAACGGGGCCGACTTCGACGAGATGGCCGGCCGCCGGATCACCACGGTGGCGGGCGACGTCACCCGGGACGGGCTCGGCCTGAACGACGCCGACCGCACGATCTTCGCCTCCTGCGACGTGGTGATCCACTCGGCAGCCGCCGTGTCGTTCGACTCGCCGCTCGACTCGGCCGTGGAGATCAACCTGCTCGGCCCCACCCGCATCGCCGACCTGTGCAACGAGCTCGGCATCACGCCCCACCTGGTGGCGGTGTCCACCTGCTACGTCGCCGGCAACCGGCGCGGCAACGCACCCGAGGCACTGGTGAGCGACGGGCCCTTCGATGTCGGCATCGACTGGCGTTCGGAGGTGGCCGCCAGCCGGCGCCTGCGCTCCGACGCCGACGCCGCGAGCCGCACCCCCGACCAGCTCGTCCGCTTCCGCCGGGAGGCCCGCGACGAACTCGGCGCCGCCGGCGCCCCGGCCCTGGCCACCAAGACCGAGCAGCTCCGCGAGAAGTGGGTGCGCGACCAGCTCGTCGAGGCCGGCCGTGCCCGCGCCGCCAGCGTCGGCTGGCCCGACGCCTACGCCTTCACCAAGGCGCTCGGCGAGCAGGCGCTCACCGACGTGAAGGGGCCCGTGCCCGTCTCGATCGTGCGCCCGTCGATCATCGAATCGGCGCTCGCCGAACCGAAACCGGGCTGGATCCGCGGCTTCCGGATGGCCGAACCCGTGCTGATCTCCTACGCCCGGGGCCTGCTCAGCGAGTTCCCCGGCGTTCCCGAGGGGACCGTCGACGTGATCCCCGTCGACCTGGTGGTGGCGTCCATCATCGCCGTGGCGGCACTGGGGCCCGACACCGCACCACCCATCACCCAGGTGGCCTCCGGCGGCATCAACCCGCTGAAGTACCGCACCCTCGTCGACAACGTGAGCGGCTGGTTCCTCGAACATCCGATCTACGACTCCAAGGGTCAGCCGATCGTCGTCCCCGAGTTCCGCTTCCCCGGCCGCGGCCGCGTGCAGGGGCAGCTGCGGCGCGCCGACCGGGTGCTCACCGCCGCCGAGAAGGTGCTCCAGAACCTGCCACTGCGCGGCCGGCAGGCCGACTGGTCGGCGCAGGTGGAGAACAAGCGCTCCGAGGTCGACCGGGCGCTCACCTACGTCGAGCTCTACGGGCTCTACACCGAGTGCGAGGCGATCTACCAGGTCGACAACCTGATGCTGAGCTGGGGCGAGCTCGCCGACGACGACCGGGCGACGTTCAACTTCGACCCCCGATCGGTCGACTGGCCGGCCTACATCACCCAGATCCACCTGCCCTCGATCATCCAGCACGCCCGGGTGAAGACCACGCCCGGCCCATCGCCGTCGACCGACCGGATGGGCCGGATGCGCCGCCAGGTGCTCGACCCGAAGCGCCACGTCGTGGCCTTCGACCTCGAGAACACCCTGATCGCCTCCAACGTCGTGGAGAGCTACTCGTGGCTGGCGACCCGTCGACTCGACCGCACCGAACGGCTCCGCTACATCGTACGGACCCTCGCCGAGGCGCCCCGCCTCGCCAAGCTCGACCGCTCCGACCGCACCGACTTCCTCCGCGACTTCTACCGCCGCTACGAGGACGCCCCGATCGAGCAGATCGAAGCCGACGCCGCCGAGATGCTCGGCCAGATCATCATCACCAAGTCGTTCCCCGAGGGCATCCGGCGGGTGCGGCAGCACCGGGCACTCGGCCACCGCACGATCCTCATCACCGGGGCCCTGAGCTTCAACGTGGAGGGTCTGCGACCACTCTTCGACGAGATCGTCGCCGCCGAGATGTCGGTGCGCTCCGACAACACCCTGTCGGGCGAGATGATCACGGTGCCGCCCACCGGTGAGGCCCGCGCCCAGATCCTCGCCGACTACTGCGACGCCGAGGGCTTCGACCTCGACGAGAGCGTCGCCTACGCCGACTCGAGCTCCGACCTGCCGCTGTTCGAGGCGGTCGGTTTCCCGGTGGCGGTCAACCCCGAGACGCGCCTCGCCGCCATCGCCCGCAAACGCGGTTGGCTCGTCGAGCACTGGTCGAAGGCTCCCGGCGGCCCGCGACCGAAGCTGCCGATCGGGCCGTTGCTGTCCGAGCGCCAGCGGCGCGAGCGGTTCGGGGTGCGCGCGTGAAGGCGCTGCAGATCTCCCGGTCGGTGCCTCGGCTCGGCATGGCGCGGATCGCCTCGGCAATCTCCCCCGTCACCGCCACCCGGGTCGGCCCGCTCGACTACACCACCGTCGACGACCCCGAGCTCCCCGGCGACGGCTGGCACCGCGTCCACACCCGGCTCGCCGGCATCTGCGGCTCCGACCTGTCGCTCGTGGAGGGCCACGCCTCGCTCTACTTCGAGGACTGGGTGTCCTTCCCGTTCGTGCCCGGCCACGAGGTGGTCGGCGAACTCGACGACGGCACCCGCGTGATCCTCGAACCGGTGCTCGGCCACGAGGCCCGCGGCTTCGCTCCCCCGTTCCCCGGCGCCCGGCCCGGCGACGGCGACGACTACGCCCACCTCGCCACCGGCGAGTTGGAACCCGGCATCCAGACCGGGTTCTGCTGCTCGACCGGAGGCGGCTGGGCACCCCACTTCGCGGCGCACGAGTCGCAACTGCACCGCATCGACACCGACCTCGACGAGTTCCCCGACGAGCGGGCGGTGCTGGTGGAGCCGTTCGCCGGCGGCATCCACGCCGCCCTGCTCGCACTGCCCACCGTCGCCGCCCGCCACGACACCGGGTCACCGGCGATCGTCGCCGTGCTGGGTGCGGGCACCATGGGCCTCGCCGCCGTCGCCGGGTTGCGCAGGTACGTCCCCGACGTCCGCATCGTCGTCGGCGCCCGCTACCCGCACCAGCGCAGGCTCGCCCGCGAGTTCGGCGCCGACGTCGTGGTGGCACCCGACGAACTCCCCCGCGCCGTCCGCCGCGCGACCGGCTGCCACGTGGTCGGCGACCACCTCAGCTCGGGCGCCCACGTCACGATCGACGCCGTGGGCACCAGCGACACCGTCGCCGACAGCCTGCGCATCACCCGTCCGCGCGGTCGAGTGGTCCTGCTCGGCATGCCCGCCGACGTCACCCTCGACCTCACCGGCCTGTGGCACCGCGAGACCGAGCTGAAGGGCGCCTACACCTACGGCACCGAGCGCCTCCCCGACGGCCGCACCTGTTCCACGTTCGAACTTGCCGTCGAGACCGCCACGGCCGTGCGCGCCGAGCGGCTGCTCTCGGCCACCTATCCCCTGTCCGATCACGTCGACGCCATCGCCCACGCCGCCACCGCCGGCCGCCGCGACGCCGTGAAGGTCGCCTTTGATCTCCGCAAGAAGGACTCCTGATGCCCAGACCCGGCTTCGTTCTGAACGTCGACAAGTCGACACCGCCCACGCTGTTCTGGCACGGCGAGGGGTTCCGGCTCGAGAAGCTCCCGGCCGACCGCAGCCGCGTGATCTACGCCCCCGAGCCCCACGACGCCATCGACGACGTCGACGGTGCGATCCGCACCGCGCTGCTCGACCCGATCGACATGGATCCGCTGCCGACGCTGCTCTTCCCCGGGATGAAGCTGACGATCGCCTTCGACGACGTGAGCCTGCCGCTGCCGAAGATGCGCCGCCCCGACCTCCGCCAGCGGATCATCGAGCAGGTCCTCACGATGGCGGCCGACGCCGGCGTCGACGACGTCCACATCATCGCCGCACTGGCCCTGCACCGCCGGATGCACGAGTTCGAGCTCCGCCACGCACTCGGCGACCGCGTGTACGACGCCTTCCAACCACGCGGGCTGCTCTACCAGCACGACGCCGAGGACCCCGACGAGCTCGCCTTCCTCGGCACCACGCCGGAGGGCGAGGAGATCGAGATCAACAAGCGCGCCGCCGAGTCCGACCTGCTGATCTACGTGAACATCAACCTGGTGGCCATGGACGGCGGCTGGAAGTCCACCGCCACGGGGCTCGCCAGCTACCGCTCGCTGCGCCACCACCACAACCCCGCCACGATGGAGGCCTCGCACTCCTTCATGGACCAGCACAAGTCCGAGCTCCACAAGAGCAACTGGCGGATGGGCAAGGTGATGCGTGAGCACGGCCCGAAGATCTTCCAGATCGAGACGACGCTCAACACCGACACCTTCCCCCAGCCGTTCGAGTTCCTCTCCAAGCGCGAGTGGGAGTGGAACGCACGCGACCGGGCGCTCTACCTCGGCACGGCCAAGTCCCTGGCGAAGACACCCCCGCGACTGGCGCGCAAGATCTTCCACGGCATCGAGGCACCCCACCAGATGACGAGCATCCAGTGCGGCGAGGTGGAAGCGGTCCACAGGCAGACCACCGACAACGTCTACGCCCAGCAGCTCGTGGAGGTGGAGGGCCAGACCGACATCCTCACCATGGGCATCCCGTACATCTGCCCCTACAACGTGCACTCGATCATGAACCCGATCCTCGTGATGTGCACCGGGCTCGGCTACTTCTTCAACCTGTACCGCGGCAAGCCGCTGGTGCGTGAGGGCGGCGTGGTCATCCTCACCCATCCCACGCAGAACGAGTTCCACCCGGTGCACCACCCGAGCTACATCGACTTCTTCGAAGAGGTGCTGGCCGACACCACCGACCCGCACGAGATGTCGCAGAAGTGGGAGCGCCAGTACGCCGAGGACGACTGGTACCGCCACCTCTACCGCACCACCCACGCCTACCACGGCGTGCACCCGTTCTACATGTGGTACTGGGGCAGCCACGGCATGCGCCACGTCGGCAAGGTGATCATCGTCGGCGGCGACGCCGCCACCGTGCGCAAGCTCGGGTTCACGCCTGCGTCCACGATGAACGACGCCCTCGAGATCGCCTCCGACACCGTCGGCCGCCAGCCCACGATCACCCACATCAAGACGCCGCCGCTGATGATCGCGGACGTGAAGTAGGACACGACACCATGGCGAACGAGCAGCTCCGACGGGCGCAGCGCCTGGCCGGCACGGCCGAGCATGCAGTGCGCACCACGTTGACGCCGTTGCGCAACTTCGGGTTCCCCTACCGGGCTCCCACCGTGCCCCGCGGCGTCGAGGTACCGCACGAGGCGTCGGGGCTCGGCGCCCACTACGACACCGAGTGGGCCCGCCGGCCGCTCGCCAGCAGCGTCCGCAACGTGATCGTCGAGGGCCCCATCCGGCTCGCCGCCCAGGTGATCACGGCTCCGGAGATCCTCGGCACCGACCGGCTCGCCGACCTCGCCGCACTCGACGAGCCGCCATCGCTGATCTTCGCGCCGACGCACCACAGCCACCTCGACACGGGTCTCATGATCCGCGCCGTGCCGGCCGTCTGGCGACGCAAGCTGGTGGTGGCGGCGGCGGCCGACTACTTCTTCGACAAGCGCTGGAAGGCGGCGCTGTCGGCGCTGTCGCTCAACGCCATCCCCATCGACCGCGAGGTCACCGGCCGGCGGTCGGCCGACGCCATCCGCTCCCTCGTGGACGACGGCTACAGCCTGGTGATCTACCCCGAGGGCGGCCGCTCGCCCGACGGCTGGGGGCAGGACTTCAAGGGCGGTGCCGCCTACTTGTCGTCGCGCACCGGCGCCCCTGTGGTGCCGGTGTTCATCGACGGCACGGGCGCCATCTTCGGCAAGGGCATGAAGCGCCCGAAGCCGGGCCGGGCGAAGGTGGTGTTCGGCGCCGCGATGCGCCCCGACGACGGTGAGAGCACCCGTCGCTTCAGTGCCCGCATCGAGGCGGCGGTCACCACCCTCGGCGACGAGGCACTCACCGACTTCTGGACGGCACGCCGGCGTGCGGCCGCCGGCACGAGCCCCGTGCTCACCGGCCCCGACCACACCGGCTGGCGGCGGGACTGGGCGTTGGCGGAGCGGCGCAAGCTCGGCACCGCCGGACTCCGGCGGCGGCAACGGCGCCGCTGGCCCGACCTGGGGTAGCGGCCGCTGCCCGTACGATGACGGTGTGAACGCCACTTCGGACCTCCGCACGGACGCCGACCTCGACGTCGGCTGGATCGGTCATGCGACGGCCGTGATCGACGTCGGTGGCCATCGCATCCTCACCGACCCGCTGCTCACCAAACGGGTGGTGCATCTCCGCCGGAGCCGTCCCCTTCCCGACGATGCCGTCGGCGACGTCGACATGATCCTGCTGTCGCACGTGCACCTCGACCACCTGCACCTCCCGTCGCTGAAACAGCTCCGACCCTCCGCCCACGTGCTGACCCCGCGCGGCTCGGGGAGACTGCTCGCGAAGGCGGGCTTCACCGAGGTCACCGAGGTCGACGTGGGTGATCGGCTCACGGGCGGGCCCGTCGAGGTGCGCGTGGTGCCGGCGGAGCACAAGCACGGCCGCGGACCGCACTCACGCGTGCGTGCGCAACCGGTCGGCTACGTCGTGGAGGGGGTCGGCCACCGGGTCTACTTCCCCGGCGACACCGACCTCTTCGACGAGATGGCGGACCTCGGGCCCATCGACGTCGCTCTGCTGCCGATCTGGGGCTGGGGCCCCACCCTCGGCGTGGGGCACCTGAACCCCGAACGCGCCGCCACCGCCACCCAGATCATCCGACCGGAACTGGTGGTGCCGATCCACTGGGGCACCTACCGGCCCGAGAACGGCCGCCGTCGCACGCCCGACTGGTTCGGTGCGCCGCCCACCCTGTTCGAGCAGCACCTCGAACGCATCGGCGAAGGGGCCCGGCTCCGCGTGCTCGAGCCGGGTGAACGGCTGCAGTCGGTGTCGCCGTGAGACGACGGGCACTCGGGCTCGCCGTGGTGGCCGTCGGGGTCGCGGCATGCTCCACCCAGGAGTCCTCGACACCCCGCCCGACGCTGACGGTGCCGGTGCCGGCCGCCACCACCACCACAACGACCACCGCCACCACCGTCGTGCCCACCACCACGGTCGATGCAACGACGACGACCGCCGTCTCCACGACCACCACGACCACCACGACCACGTTGCCGGCGGCACCGGCGGCGACGTCGATCCCGATCATCGTCGGCGGCGACGCCGAGGGATGGTTGTTCCTCGGCGTGTGGAACGTCGACGAGTGGCGCAGCGCCACCGGCGACGACGGCGACCCGATCGACACGGACCTCACCGGTGGCGGCGCCAACCCCCTGTTCGCGGTGAACGCCCTCGGGCGGCCCGAGACCACGGCCCGGCTCGGCCCGGACGTCGAGGTCTGCCCCGACGGCCGCACCGGTCCCACCGTCGACGTCGAGATCGACGCCCCCGAGCCGCCCGGCTTCGGATACGCGGCGATCGCCGTCCCCGCCGCCGACCGCATCCGCAAGCCCCGCCCCATCGCCGTGGTCCCCGGCGGCGCCGCCGTCTACCAGGACCTCGGCGAGGCGGCCGTGGACGGCGAGACAGCCGTGGAGGACGAACCGGTCGATCCGTCCCTCGGGTCGGTCGAGCAGACGGTCGTGACCGATCTCGACGGTGACGGCGACGACCAGGCGCTCGTGGTGTTCGAACACGTCCCCGACGATGCCGCGCCCGGCGGGTTCTCCGCCCTCCTGCTCGTCGACACCTCCACCCGCGCCTCGACCACGGTGGCCCGTTCGCTGACCGAGCGGTTCCGCGTCCTCGACGTGCTCGATCTCAACGGCGACGCCCGGATGGAGGTCGTCGTCCACGTCTGGGACGACGACGCCGGCGACGGCGCCGCTTCGGTGGTGGTGTACGAGCACGACGGCGCCGACGGGCTCACCGAGGTGCTGGCCAACGGTTGCGGAGTCTCACCACCCGCGTGATCCCGGGTCACCAGGTGTCGATGTTCGGTCGCCTCGGTGGCACAGACGGGTCGGTCTCGCTGCGGTGCGTCGCCGGTGCCGCCTCCAGCAGCGTCGTGATCCACTGACGCGTGTCGGCCGGGTCGATCACGTCGTCGATCTCGAAGTGGGTCGCCACGCTGACTGCCTTGCCGTGCTCGTACATCCGGTCGACCATCTCCCGGAACAGGACCTCGCGCTCGGCGTCGTCGGTGACGGCGGCCAGTTCCTTGCGGTAGCCGAGGCGCACCGCGCCCTCGAGACCCATGCCGCCGAACTCGCCGGTCGGCCACGCCAGACAGGCCAGCGGCGCCTTCGTGGTGCCACCCATCATGGCCTGGGCGCCGAGACCGTAGGACTTGCGGGTCACCACCGACACCATCGGTACCGAGAGGTTCGCGCCGGTCACGAACAGCCGGCTGCAGTGCCGTACCAGCGCCGTGGCCTCCACGTCGGGACCCACCATCATGCCGGGCGTGTCGACGAGGGTGACCAGCGGCAGGCCGTAGGCGTCGCACAGCTGCATGAATCGAGCGGCCTTGTCGGCGCCGTCGGAGTCGATCGCCCCGGCCAGGTGCAGCGGATTGTTGGCGACCACGCCGACCGGCCGGCCCTCGATGCGGGCGAGCGCCGTCACCATGCCCACGCCGAACTCGCGGCGCAGCTCCAGCACGCTCCCGTCGTCGAACAGGCCACCGATCGCCGCACGGATGTCGTAGGCCCGCAGCCGGTCGACCGGCACCACGTCGCGCAGCGCCGTCTGGTCGGGCGCCGACCACCGCGACGTCCGCCCCTGGAAGTACGACAGGTACTGCTTGGCCACCTCGACCGCCTCCGCCTCGTCGGCGACGACGACGTCGACGACACCGTTCGATCGCTGGACGTCGATCGGGCCGATCTCGGTGGGCTCGAACACACCGAGGCCGCCGCCTTCGATCATCGCCGGGCCGCCCATGCCGATGTTCGAGTCCTCGGTGGCGATCACCACGTCGCAGCATCCGAGGATCGCCGCATTGCCGGCGAAGCAGTAGCCGGCGTTCACCCCCACCAGCGGAACGGTGCCCGACAGCTCGGCGAACCAACGGAACGCCAGACAGTCGAGCCCGCTCACGCCGATGCCGTCGGTGTCGCCGGGACGGCCACCACCGCCCTCGGTGAAGAACACGATCGGGATGCGCAGCTGCTCGGCCACCTCGAACAGCCGGTCCTTCTTGCGGTGGTTCTGGGTGCCCTGGGTTCCCGCCAGGACGGTGTAGTCGTACGACACCGCCACGCACTTGGTGGAACGTGCATCGCCGAACATGTCGCCGTTCACGTCGCCGACCCCGCCGACCAGGCCGTCGGCCGGCGTGTTGCGGATCAGGTCGTCGAGTTCGCGGCGGCGGCGTTGGGCGGCGATCACCAGCGGGCCGTACTCCACGAACGACCCCTCGTCGACCAGGTCGGCCACGTTCTCCCGCGCCGTACGACGGCCACGGGCGCGCCGTCGCGCCACGGCGTCGGGTCGGTGCTCGTCGAGGCCGAGCGCGTGCCGGCTCACCACCTCGGAGAGATCGTCGCGTTCGAGACCCGTCGGCCCGGCCGCCGGCGCCGATGTCGCATGACTCCCCGACGACGTCCGGTCGTGGGACGTCGTCTCTTCCCGGACGCGGAACAGCACCTGGCCGACCGCCACCGTCGCACCATCGGCCACGTCGACGTCCGTCACCACCCCGGCTGCCGGGGCGACCAGCTCGTGGTGCATCTTCATCGACTCGACGAGTGCCAGCACCGTGCCGGCCGACACGGCATCACCCGGCGCGACGAAGACGCCGACGATCGTTCCCTGGAGTTCGGACTCGATGTTCACCGCACCGGTCTATCCGACACGGCCACGGCGATCTCAGTCGGCGATCTCAGTCGGTGATGTCGGGGGACCGCTGGAAGGTCGTGATCGACTGGTCGCCCATCACGAGCTCGGCCGCCACCGCGGCGAACAGTGCCGGGACGATGAAGCCCGGCTGTCCCGTCGCCTCCGCCACGAACACCACGGCCGCCAGCGGGACCCGGTACCCGGCACCCAGGAACGCGGCGATGCCGAGCAGCACGTACAACGTGGGGTCGAGCGGGTTCACGATGTCACCCACGGCCCGCCCGACGATCGCGCCACCCACCACCAGCGGGACGAACAGCCCACCCACACCGCCGCCTGCGAGGGTGGTCGCGGTGGCCAACGCCCGCATCGCGAAGATCGCCGCCAGCAGCCACAGCGAGTGCTCCTCGGCGAGCCAGCCGATCACCTCGTACCCCGGACCGATCGTGAGGCTCTCGCCGGTGAGCCCTCTCGACACCACGAACAGCACGGCGAGCGTGGTGCTCGTGAGCGCCAGTCGCACGACGATGGGGCGCAGCGTGAAGGCCTTGGCGGCACGGATCAGGCGGGAGAACGCCCGCGCCGCGACGGCACACGTGACACCGATGAGGATGGCGCCGACGAGATCCCTGTACTCGAACGCCGTTCCCCGGTCGGACTCGAAGGAGAAGATCGGATTCGTGCTGCTCAGTGCGACGAAGGTGAGGTACCCCGACGCACTGGCGACCAGCGCGGGCAGCAGCATCCGCCGGGCCATCTGGTCACGGAAGGGCACCTCCAGCGCGAAGATCGCTCCGGTCGCCGGCGCCTTGAAGATCGCCGCCACCCCCGCGGCTGCACCGGCCACGAGCAGTGTGCGATGGTCGGCGCCGCGGAACGACTCCGGCAGCCGCCGCTGGATCATGGCACCGAGCGCGGACCCCCCGTACAGCGACGGACCTTCGAGACCCATCGCCCCACCCGAACCGAGCGTGGTGATGGCAGCGGCCATCCTGCCGACGAAGGCCCGGGGACGCAACGGGTACTCGGGGTCGTGGAAGGCCCGGAGATACTCGTCCGACGTCGCCGACGATGCCCCGCTGCCGAGGGTGCGCAGCAGGAGAGCGGAGAGTACGAGTCCGACGCCAGGAGCGATGGCGCCGAACCAGAGGGGTCCCTCGAGCACGACGTGCTCGAAGAGGACCTCGACGACCACGTACTCGAAGAAACGGACGAAGAGCCCGGTCACGGCGCCGGTGATGGCCGCGAGCAGAACCACCTCACGTGAGCGGCGGACGAGATCGCGCAGCTCACCGGTCCGGATGTCGAAACTGGAGGGGCGCCAATCGAGTGACACCTTCCGACCCAGCACGATCACCTACTCTACGTCGCCTCCCGGCGCGTTCGGTATTGCCGACGCGGCCGTCAGCCGGTGGTGGCGAGTTGGGCCGCGAAGTACGGGATGGTGCGTTCGAGCCCGTCGCGGAGTGCCACCTGCGGTTCCCATCCGAGCCGGTGGTGGGCGACGGTGATGTCGGGTCGACGTTGCCGGGGGTCGTCGTTCGGCAGCGGCCGGTGCTCGATGCCGGCGGCGCTGCCGGTGAGTTCGAGGACCAGTTCGGCGAGCTGCAGCATGGTGAACTCGACCGGGTTGCCGATGTTGACCGGGCCCGGCTCGTCGCTGTCGAGCAGGGCGAGGAAGCCGGCGATCTCGTCGTCGACGTAGCAGAAGCTACGCGTCTGGGTGCCGTCGCCGTAGATGGTGAGCGGTTCGCCGCGCAGGGCCTGCACGATGAAGTTCGACACGACCCGCCCGTCGTCGACCTGCATCCGCGGACCGTAGGTGTTGAAGATCCGCACGATCCGGGTGTCGACACCGTGGGTGTGGCGGTAGGCCGCGGTGAGCGCCTCGGAGAAGCGCTTCGCCTCGTCGTACACGCTGCGCTCGCCGATCGGGTTGACATGCCCCCAGTACGACTCGGGCTGCGGGTGCACCAGCGGGTCGCCGTACACCTCGCTGGTCGAGGCCATGAAGAACCGGGCGTCGTGCCGCCGGGCCAGCTCCAACA